>CAKVLG010000004.1 GCA_934756675.1 uncultured Clostridia bacterium
ACACTGTACCAAAAGATAGCACCGCTACTAACAGTACTAAGATTGATACAAAAATATTTTTAACCTTTTTCATAGTCTACTCTCCCCACTCTGATTATTCTTTTGTTATTATTATGGCATAATAATACATTTTTAATTAAACTACTGTCAAATAATTTCACGCCATATTTTACGGTTTTTAGTAAGAATAAAAAAAATTTCCAAGCAGGAGTTTACTAATCGTAAATGACTGTTTGAAAATTTTTTACCTTCTGCTACTCAATGTGAAATTTGAGTCTTAAAACATGATGAGTACAACTAAAGTGAACACGCTCACTGCTACCGAAAGGATAGATAGAGTGACTGCCTTGACTTTGCGTTGCTTTAAATTCTTTTTTGTACCCTCGAGCGTTGTTTCTTCCCCGCTAGGCGAAGCTAGTCTTATTGTTCCAGCTATGTCTTTGTCTTTTATTTTGAAAAGGCTTACACATAGCGAAATATTTTCGATACTACTTAAGATAAATGCCACGGTATAAAAAATAAGTGACAACTTAATAAGTAGTGATGTTCCAACAAACTGAAAAACCACAACCAAAATAGTTGCGATAAAAAATGCTAGATATTCGCCAACAACGACGGCTTGAAATAACTCTTTTTTCTTCATACAAAACCTATAAGATAAATGAAATTATGATTAAAACTACTGATACTGCCCAAGTAACCCAAAGCCAAACATTTCTTTTGCTACAAATCCAAAATGAAGAGATGATTGCAACGATAGAATAAGCCAAAATTTGAGCAATTGTCATGAGTGCGCTAGAAAGTTTAGCACCAATACCAATTTTACCAAGAATAAGAGCAACACCAATGATAACAACAGCGATGAAAGCCACCAAATTCAATATATATGATGTTCTTCTAGTACTTGTGTTTTTTGTTTCTGCCATAATGATTCCCCCTTGCTGATAATAGTATAACTAAGACCACAACCTAAATCAAACTTTTAGTTACAATTTTTTGATTTTTTTTAAGACATTTTGAAAGTAATCTGGAATAGGTGCATAAAAGTGCATGCGCTCCCCCGTTGTTGGGTGCGTAAGTTCAAGCTCTTTTGCGTGCAACAATTGACCGGCGAGATTAAACTTTTGTTTGCTAAAGCCATATATCTTGTCACCAACAATTGGATGCCCCATAAATTTTGTATGCACGCGAATTTGGTGAGTTCTGCCTGTTTCGAGTTTGAAGTGCATTAGTGTGTAACCAGCAAATCGCTCTAATACATCAAAGTGCGTGATGGCAACCCTGCCCGTTTCTGAAACCGCCATTTTTTTGCGGTCTTTTTTATCGCGGTCAATGTATGTTTTTATTGTTCCACTGTCTTCTTTAACCACACCTTCGACAAGTGCCACGTAATGCCTAAAACATGTATGCTCAGCAATCTGCTTTGCCAAATTTTCGTGCGATTGGTTATTTTTTGCGACAACTAAAAGTCCGCTAGTGTCCTTATCTATTCTATGCACAATACCTGGGCGAACTTTACCATTGATATCACTCATTTTGCCAAACTTATACAAAAGTGCGTTTACAAGCGTTCCATTATAATTGCCTGGCGCTGGGTGAACAACCATGCCTTGTGGTTTGTTGATAACAACAATGTCGTCATCTTCATAAACAATATCAAGTGGTATGTCTTCGGGCGTGATGTCGTCTAGTCTATCGTCTTCCACAAAATTGATAGAAATCTGGTCACTGCCTTTTAACATATATCCAGCTTTTACTTTTTTGCCATTAACAAGCACACCGCCGCTATCTATTTGCCTTTTGATCTGCGACCTCGTCCAATCGTCAAGCAAGTCCGCAAGAAAAACATCGAGCCTTGTACCCTTGTTTTCTTCGCCCGCTTGCACCAATCTATTCAGCACGCTCATCACAACCAAACTCCTTTGTCTTTTTAACTTTCTCGCGTTTTAGTGGTGCACTATCATGCATAAATAAAATATATACACAAACCATAATCGCGCCAATGGTCAAGCAAACATCAGCAATATTAAAGACATAAAAATTAATCGATTTAAAATAAATAAAATCGCGTACGCCACCTAGCAAAATTCTATCTATCAAGTTTCCAACAATACCACTAAGTATAATACAAACAGACAGCTTGAAATAAAACGAGTTTGAATATCTTTTTGAAATAATAAAATATATGCACGCAACAATGCCAAGTGCCGCAAGCACAATAAACAGCCACTTGCACCCAGCAAGCATTCCGCCAGCAGCACCCGTGTTAAGACCTGTGCTTTCTACCCACAAAAAATTACCTATAACTGAAAAACTTTTACCATATAACAGATGCTTTGTTATTTGATCAATAGCAATTAACAACCCCGTTATTAACGCATACATTAACATCATCATAGTCCCACCTCTTTTAAAAATTTTTTAACTCTTTCAAGAGTTTGAACATTGGTGCTAATGCCATCAACAGTCATGTAGGCGTGCATTGCCTTATATTCCCTTTTAGAAAAGAACAAGTGCTCGGTTTTAATGCCACTTTCTTTTAATTTTTTTAACATTGTTGCACTTTGGGAGCTATGCAATTTATCAACTTCTCCACTTGCCAAAAAACATGGTGCAAAGTTAGACAAGTCATAGTTCATAGGCGAATATTTTTTAAGTGCATCAGTGTTTTGCAAGCCACCTTCAATGCAAGCCGTTCCAAGTGCTTTTATGTTTGGGAAACCCGTATCTAACATTGTTTCCATATTAAACACACCATAAAACAAAATAAGTGCTTTAATTTTGCCTATTAGAAATTCACAACGCTTGTCACCATTTGTGGTAAGTGCCATAAGCATGGCAGAGATGTGCCCACCAGCAGAATCGCCACCAAAAATAATTCTATTTGGGTCGCCACCATATCTTTCGGTATGTGCAATCGCACTTTTTGTCGCAGCAATGGCGTCATCAATTATTTTTTCCATTTTATATTTTGGTGCAAGTGAATAGTTACAACAAAAAACTACATACCCCATTTTCGCAAGTCTACGCGAAAGTGTTGTAAATATATGTTTTGAATACGATGCCCAGCCACCACCATGAAAATAGCAAATAGTTGGATATGGCTCGCCCGTTTCAGACTTTTTGTCTGGATAATAAACATCAAACCTTTCGTATCTGTTTGGTTCTTCGACATATCTAATATTTTTACGCGTTTTCACACCAGAAATAACCTTGTGAAAGTTATACACAAGTTTCGAAAGCAGCGTTTCTATCAAAGTTATAAATTTAATCCAATAAATTTTTAGCCAAACGAAAAATTTCATGACATTATATTAGCATATCTTTTTCCCTTTAGCAAACAAAAACATGCAACACTATTGACTTTACACTGCTAAAATTGTATAATTAACTTACTTTTAAAGGAGAAATTATATGAAATATATACCATGTTTAATGCTTTGTGTATCTTCTTATGATGAGAATATGAAAACTACTTTAATTCAAAATGATTGCTACTTCCATCAACTTGCAGAAGAATTCCCAGAATCGATTAATTTCTGTAATGAATTTGCAGCTGCAACTGGCATCAGAATCAGACCAAATAACGACGGAATTTGGAAAGTAGATTGCTGCAAAGGTGCAGATATTAACTTTGAAGACGAAACGCCTGGAAAAAGCTTTCCAAATCACAACAAATATATGCATTTAAAGCCAAATGAATGCAAAACTGTGAAATTCGGATTTAATAATGGCAGATATGTAATAGTTTGTGCTGGTGTGTTCCCAATTCCAGAAGAACACGTTAAACGTATGAACGAAAGCCCAGAAGGATACTGGGAAGACTTTACAAGAATGCGTCCTGTTATCAACGAATACGAAAGACTCAAAAATAGCAATTCTCCAAAACTTGCCGAATATAAGAAACAAGAAGCACAAATTATAGATATGTATGAAAAATATTACAAAAGAGCCACTGTTGGCAACACAACGTTTGACGTTCGTGGTTTTTACCCTATCGGCAAAGAAATGAACGACCCAGACCTTGAATGGTCACTATAACA
The DNA here is from genome assembly GCA_934756675.1 of uncultured Clostridia bacterium. Lineage (GTDB taxonomy): Bacteria > Bacillota > Clostridia > Christensenellales > UBA1242 > CAKVLG01. Next base: position 4,044 of record CAKVLG010000004.1, read on the forward strand.
AAAAAGCACTCCAATCGGGGTGCTATTTTTTTTGCAAAAAACGAATAAAAAAACCTAGGAATAACCTAGGTTGCTTTTTATAAAACAGAAACTTTCTTTTTGTCTTTACCAACGCGTTCAAATTTAACAACGCCATCTTTCTTCGCAAAAAGTGTATCGTCGTCACCGATACCAACATTAGTACCAGGATGAACTTTAGTTCCACGTTGACGAACAATAATGTTGCCAGCTAAAACTTTTTCTCCAGCATATTTCTTAACGCCGAGTCTTTGAGCATTAGAATCTCTACCGTTCTTAGACGAACCGCCACCTTTCTTGTGAGCAAAAAGCTGAATTATAATAAAGTTTTTCATAACTTTTTTACCTCCAATTCAATAAAATCTGAAAACCCAGTATATAAGTCCGAAACGCCCATGAGCATTGTATCTAAAATGATACTACTCTTTTCGCGTTGCTCGTCACTTAGGTTTTCTGGAAGAGCCATTCGAAGATAACCTTTTTCTTCATCACGATCAAGGTCAATATTTACACCAGCCACAGTCATAAGACCAAGTGCTGCCGTTTGAACAACACTCGAAAGTGCCGCACAAACAATATCTTCTCCTTTTTCCTCGTAATATGTGTGACCATCGCACACAACTTCTGTAATTTGATTGTTTTTCTTAAAAACTGTAATATGTGTCATTTTATTAACCAATTGAAACAATTTTTAATTTAGAATAAGGTTGACGATGACCTTGTTTTTTACGTTCGTTCTTTTTAGCTTTGTACTTATAAACTGTAATCTTGTCACCTTTTCCGTGCTCTAAAACTTCAGCAACAACCTTAACGCCATCAACGATAGGTGTACCAGTTTTAATCTTGTCACCATCAGCAACAAGAAGACAATTAAATTCAACTTTGTCACCAACAGCAGCATCAACTTTTTCTGTTAAGTAGTACTTGCCAACTTCAACTTTTTCTTGTTTTCCGCCAACTTCAATAATTGCGTACATAATATTCCTCCTCTTCTCCAGTCTCACTGCGAAGGTGGATAAAAATCACTTTGAACCTTTTGCATGTGGCACGTTGTAAATTCTATCACACAAAACCCACATTGTCAACATTTTTTATGAATAAAAAAACTTTCGCCGTTTTGGCAAAAGTTAATAACTTGTTACATTTGTTTTTTCGTTTAAAAATTCTTCGAAATCTGTCAGTTTTCCTTCAATCAAAATTAACAATTTTTTTCGCACCAAACTATAGTCGTTTTCCATGTTACATTTTGCCACAATTTGAGCAGCTATGTCACACATAGTATTCGATAAAATCGAGCTTTGCGTGACTATTACTCCTTCTGGAGTTACCTTTAACGCAGTTATTTTATTTGTCTTTAAAAGCTCCGAAAACGCCTTTGTAACCGAGATAATATTGCGTCTTATTTCTGGAAATGAAAACATAAATTCTTGGTAATATTCTTGCTCTTGCAAATCAATATTTTCATCTATCTTGCACGAGCCAATTATCTCTATCCAGTCTGGAAAAAGGCGTGCAACACCATCTTCAATTTGTTCTGCGCTCTTGTCTGTTTTGATGCACAAATATTCAATTTCACTTTCAATTTTCAATGGTGATGGCTGCAAAATATAAAATTCTTCGCCATTGTCTTTGTCAAAAATTATGTTCGCACGGTTGAATACTCTACCCCAACAACTAAGCATTTCTGTGTTATCGATAAATGCACCAACACCCATTTTTTTATACTTAATTATTACCATTTTTGCACACCCCCAACGCTTTAAGTCCGCAACCATTGCAACCTTGCCTACAATCACGGGTAGTGCCAAATTCAAGTGCTTTTTCGTTTTCTTGTTGAAGGTATTCTTTATTTACACCAAAATCTACTAAATCCCAAGGCAATAAGTCTGTATATTCTTTTTTAGCAAGATAATCTTTTGTGTTGATTTTTGTAATCTCAAATGCTTGTTTGTATGCTTTTGTATTAAACAATTCTGCATCGCCGTCAAAAACTGCACCCGCGCGGTAAGCTACTTCCAAAAATGCGCCAAGCCTTCTATCTCCCCTGGAATAAATAGCTTCAATTGTGCTTGCAAAAGGATCATAAAATTTATATTCAACTTTGTTTTCATCTAGTAATAATTGCAAAATTTTTTCTCTTTTTAACAAATCTTCACTATTCATAAATGCTGACCATTGAAGTGGCGTGAATGCCTTTGGCACAAATGTCGAAACAATAACTTTTAGTTTTAATTCATCATCAACAACTTTATACTTTTTATATAGTTGCCTTGCCTCGTGCACAAGTTCTTCGATACCAAGCAAATCTTTTGCCGTTTCTGTTGGAAGACCAATCATAAAATACATATTAACTTCACTGCAACCGCCGCCATAAGCTTCTTTGAAAATAGTTTCAATTTCGTCACTTGTAATGTTTTTATTGAGCAAGTTTCTAAGCCTTTGACTGCCGCCTTCAATAGTAAAATTGAGTACTTTTTCGCTAGAAACATTTTCGGCATCAAAACGCATAGATGGCAAAAATATATTTACATTCTTTTCTTTGCAAAGCGCGCCAAGGTTTTGCTTAAGCAAGCTAAGCTGCGAATAATCAGCAGCATTTAGCGCTGCAAGCCCAAGTTTGTTGTAACCAGTCGATTGAATAAGAGCTCTGGTTTGAAGTGAAAGCGTTGCAACTCTACGTTCCCTAACAGGTCTATTCACAAACCCCGCTTGGCAAAATCTGCAACCACGGCTACAACCACGCATAATCTCTATGCTAGCAATGCCACAACCAAGGTATGGCACTTGCATATTCATAGGAAAATACGCTTTGTCAAGGTTAGAAACAATGGCTCTTTTTACTTTGTCGCCTTTAATTTTTGCTATCTTACCGTTTTCGAACTCAAATATTTTATCGCTAAAAATATATACACCAACAATCTTAGATAAGTGATAAAGCGTATCAGCTTTGCTCATATTATTAAGTTTGCAAAGCCTTAACGCGTCCATTACTTCAACCAAAGCATTTTCTAGGTCGCCAATAATAGCAAAGTCCAAAAAGTCAGCTAAAACTTCTGGGTTTGCCATTGCGTTCCCCATTCCAAAAACAATTGGGTCGTTCTCTGTTCTCTTAGATTTTCTAAGTGGAATACCAGCCAGGTCAAGCATATACAAAAATGTTGTGTATTGTGTTTCGTACTTGAAATAAAAACTTATGCTATCGAATTTTGAAAGCGGTGTTTTTGTTTCAAGCGAAAAAAGAGGCAATTGGATTTTTTTGAGCAATTCGCCATCTATTAAGCTTGGAGCAAAACAACGCTCAGCAGAAAAACCTTTGCGGTCATTTATCATGTGATAAGCAATTTTGTATGGCAAATTATCCATACCCACTTCATATAGGTCTGGATAACACATACAATAATTTTCGCGATTTTGGCTTTCAGCAAAATTAGGCGTATTAAACTCTTCGCCTATATATCTTGCGGGTTTTTCAGCCGCACGCAGAAATTGCAAAATCTTCTTTTCCATTGCATAAATAATTTTACCAGCAATTATCGACTTTGTCAATACACGCCGCACCAATTGGCATGCTAAACTCACAAGTTTTGATTTTTTCAAAAAACTCATTTTCAGATATTGTGGCAATTTTCTTAAAGCTCTCATCTACCACTTCAATTTCAAAATATCTGTCGACTTCTAGCATAGAAAAAACTTTACCAATGGCAACGTCTTGGTTAACCATAACCGTTTGCTTAAAAAGACCCTTAGACAATTTTTTGCGTTTTATTTCAAGATACAAAAGCCTTTTGTACGAGTTTTCGCTCGTGCTAGTTAAGTTATTGATAATCACAAAACACCCAATAAGAGCATAGCTATAATTAAACTTAAAGGCAAAAGAAATTAAACTTAACCCAATTAATATAGCCGCAAAAATGTCAGAAAGTGTACGCAAAATCTTGCCCACTTCCTTTCTTTGCATTGATTGTGTTAGTCTGCTTGCTAGCACTCTGCCGCCATCTAGCGGATAGATTGGCAAAAGGTTGAGCAAAAATATCGAAAAATTTACGACTACAAAGTCCATTGTATAATTGTAACTTTCTGGGATTATCCACCACAAAACAACCATAATAAGTGCCAAACACAAACTAAAAAGTGGCCCACTTAGTGCGATTATAAACTCATCTTTTGCACTAAACTCATCGGTTTCGGCATACAGCGTTGCTCCAAGTGGCGACAAGACTATTCTTCCCGCTTTATATCCACATTTTTTAGCAGCAAACTTGTGTGCCAGTTCATGCAAAACAAGCGCTAGAAAATAACTGAAAAATAGCAATATATCGCCAAAGTATATCCAAAAAATCGCTAAGATAATAAAAAATGGACTTATCACAAACCCAAGTTTTTTTCGTTTTATTTTTTTCATAAATCTACATCCAAAACATCGTTATTTATTGCTGTTATTTTTAAGACTTTTGCGGCTTTTGTTATTGTTATGGTCACAGATTTTTTAAAGCTCATGCCGATATAATCGCCGTCTACCGCATCGTTATTTTTAACGCAAAACAACCCTTCGAATTCATATATTGATTTTATCCCGTCACCATGCGAGATTATGATAAATTTTTGTTTGCCTTGCGTCTTTACGCTTGTAACAACACCTGGCATAACCGCCTTAAAAAGGTCTGTGTTTCCGCGAATAACCGCTTCGCCATTTTTATTAAATTCTAGCACACCGCCACTAAATGGGCATTTAAACAAAATTGGATTTCCCCGCAAAGTTACTTGTCCAACATTGCTAACAAATTTAAGTTTACCAAAATCTTTTGGAGTTTCGCTTGTGATTGCAATGTGCATAAAGTTGGATACAATGTTTGCTTTAACCAGCGGAAAAATCGAAAGCAACGCCAAAAGAAGCATGCCCCTTGCATGCATACGTCTTTTTGTGTAATAGTTTTTGTGTGGCGTTTTATATAACCTTACCTTTCGCATGGTAAAGTATATTCGCAGTTAACAAAATTTAAGCGTCTATTCCAATTTTTCTTGGTGAAACGTTTTTTAAACAAATTTTAAGGTCAAGCTTTCCAAGAGCCGTTTGATACACTTGCATATCTATCTCACTGCCAGCTGTATAAAAGTATGTTTGCAATAAATTTTCCATATCTTTTTTAAGTACTCTCGAAAACCCACGCTGCTCAAGTTTTTTATCCATAAGTAAAACACATTGTGTTCGCTCTTTTATTCTGTCTGCAATTTTCATTAAAACTTCTCCTTTAATTTGCGTCTAATCGAACCAAACACGCCACGGTATTTTGCCATGTAATCAAACTCGTAATTTTCGCCATCATTTAAGTTTCTAGCTAAATATTCAATCGCAATGTAAACATCTTTATTCACGATTTCTGCTAAATCTAAGCTTGAGTAAATATTTAGGGCGTCACTTTCGGGAATTGTGCCAAGAATATGCCTTCCGAGTAAGCCAGCAATGTTTTCACGCGAGAGCATTTTCGAACTCATAACCAAATCACCACGAATGCGGTTTATTACTATTCCAGCTAAGCTTATTCCGTTCCCGTCAAGTATAGACAAAATCTTTCCCGCATCGCGAATGGCAGACAGGTGCGGCGTCACAACAACAATTGCCTCACTTGCCCCATCTAGCATCATTTTGAAGTTTGCTTCCTTCCCCGCTGGACAATCAATAAGGCAATAATCAAAAACATGTGCAAGTTTATCTGTTAGATCAGAAAAATTTTCGAGATACCTAGTCTTTTCACTTTCACGGATTGTTGGCAAAGTGTACAAGTTTTTTTGCTTATCGTCTTCCACCAAACATTGCCTTAACCTACACCTTCCGCATAAATAATCATTAAGGTCATATTCGACCTTATATTCAATATCCATAGTCGCATCAAGGTTATTAAGTCCCACATCGCCATCTATCAAAACAACACTCATACCATGCTTAGCAAGCACTCTTCCAAGCCCTGCTGTTATTGTTGTTTTACCAACGCCACCTTTGCCACTTGTAATCAAAATTTTTCTTCCCATACTTGCTCCTAAAACTAGTGTATCAAATTACGCATTTTTACTATTATAAAATTTTGTCGGTATTTGTAAATTTTGCGTTTTTTATCACAAAATATAAGCAAAGGCCAAAAATCTATTTGCGCTATACAATAAAAAAAGTTATACTTTATTTAAAGGAGAATATTATGAATATATTGCTTGCTATAAAACTTGGTTCTACAACAACCACAATATACCGCGAAGGCGAAGGAATGGTTTTAAACGAACCTAGCCTTGTTGCCGTTTCTGGTTCACTTCACACAAAAGAAATTAAGGCTGTTGGTACGGAAGCCGAACGTTTGCTTGGCCGCACAGCCGAAGGGACAAACATTGTCGCTCCAATTTCTTCTGGTGTAATAACCGACGATGATATGGCAGTTACAATGCTCAAATATTTCTTGCACAAGGTTTGTCCAAGAAGATTGATTAAACCAAACATTCGTGCTCTTGTTTGCGTGCCTGTTGGTCTTACAAAAGATGAGAAAAAAACATACGAAAAAGTATGTTACCGCGCAGGCATAAACGACATATTTATGTTGCCAGCAATCGTATGTGATGCCATTGGCGATGATGTTCGTATCGACACAGCCGTTGGCAAACTTTGCCTTGCTATTGGCGGCGGTTGCACAAATGTTGCAGCTATCAGCATGAATAACATCATTAGTGGTGTATCTGTCGATATGGGTGGCAATAATATTAACACAGCAATTGAAAAACAATTATTTAACGATTATAACCTTATTCTTGGCGAAGGCGTGAGCGAACGCATTAAACAAGAAGTTTGCAGTTTGCACGAAAACTATTTGGCATCTATGGACGTCTGTGGTATTGACGCAACAACAAAACAAGCAAAATCTGTAACAATTACAAGCAAAGAGTTGTACCCTATTATGACTCATTATTTTGACCGCATTGTCGAGATTGTGCAAAATGTCATTGCAGCTTGCCCACCAGACATTATTTCAGACATTACAACCGAAGGCATATTTGTCTATGGTGGTCTTTGTCCAACACCAGGACTTGAAAAGTTTTTCCAAAAAAGGCTTAATCTTCCTGTTCACATTTCCGAAAATGGCAAGACTGACATAGCTGGTGCCGGCAAATTACTAGAAAATCCACACATGCTTCGTCAATTAATTTCAAACTTAGGTTAGGAGATATTTATGAAAAAATATATCACAATTGATGGTAACACCGCAGCCGCAAATAGTGCATATATGCTAAATGACATGGCAATTATTTATCCAATTACTCCATCGTCACCAATGGCAGAAACAATTGATTCTTACCAAGCAAAAGGTAAAAAGAACTTGTTTGGTGAAACTGTCAATGTAACAGAAATGCAATCTGAAGCAGGTGCTGCTGGTGCTCTTCATGGTGCGCTCACTGCGGGTTCACTTTGCACAACATTTACATCATCGCAAGGTTTACTTTTGATGATCCCAAACATGTATAAAATTGCAGGCGAACTTTTACCTTGCACTATGCACGTTGCTGCAAGAACAATTGCAACGCACGCTCTTTCTATTTTTGGTGACCATAGCGATATTATGGCTGTTAGGCAAACTGGGTTTGCGTTAGTTTCTGCAAGTAGCGTCGAAGAAGCACAAGACATGGCTTTTGTGTCTACCCTAACAAGTCTTGATGCAAGCGTGCCAACTGTTCACTTTTTTGACGGGTTTAGAACTAGCCACGAAATTAACACTATTGAAGCTCTAACCGAAGACCAAGCAAGACGACTTATTAACCCCAAAGCATTCGAAAACTTCCATAAAAAGGCATTTTCGCCAGCGAAACCAACATGGCGTGGCACCGCCCAAAACGAAGATGTATATTTCCAAAACCGCGAACTTTGTTCACCTTATTATGCTGCCTACCCTAAAATTTTTGAAGATAACCTAAAACGATTCTATTCTGTTACCGGCAGAAAGTATGGTTTGTTTGAATACTATGGTGCAAAAGATGCCGAAAACGTTATTGTTATCATGGGTAGCGGTTCAGATACTGTTATTCAAACTGTTAACGCACTTTGCAAACTTGGCGAAAAAGTTGGCGTGGTTAAAGTTCGTCTCTATCGTCCATTTTCTGTTAAACACTTTGTTAATTGCCTTCCAGCTACAACAAAAGTTATCTCTGTTCTCGACAGAACAAAGGAATGCGGCGCTGTTTATGAACCACTTGCAGAAGATGTTATTTCCGCATTAAACGAAAGCAATAAAAATATAAAAGTGCTTGGTGGCAGATATGGCATTTCTAGCAAAGAATTCACTTGCAACATGGTCGAAAGCGTGTTTGCAAATGCCAGCAAAGCTAAACCAAAAAATCACTTTACCGTTGGCATTGTCGATGACGTGTCGGGTTCTTCACTTGCCAGCGTAAAAACAAGAATTAGCCTTAACAATTGTTTGGAATGCAAATTCTATGGTCTTGGCAGTGACGGAACTGTTAGTGCCAACAAGAACACCGTTAAAATTCTAAGCGAAGAAGCTGGCATTTTTACCCAAGCGTACTTTGTTTACGATAGCAAAAAGTCTGGCGGTATCACAACCAGCCACATAAGGCTTTCTAAATCAAAAATAACGGCAAGCTATCTAACCAGCAATTTGGATTTTGTCGCTTGTCACAATAAAAGTTTTTTAACAAAGTTCGACATGCTTGAAAATCTTAAGGTTGGCGGCATTTTCCTTTTGAACCTTAACCCGAATGATGCCGCTAGCGAGCTCCCTAATAGTGTGAAAAAATCTCTTGCAGCTAAGAAAGCAAAACTCTATTGTATTGATGCAGAAGCAATTGCAGCATCTGTTGGTCTTGGTGCAAGAATTAACACAATCATGCAGACTGCATTCTTCTATCTTTCTGGTATAATCGATTGCAATCGTGCAATTGAACTTATCAAGCAAAGTGCAATAAAATCATATAGTAAGAAAGGCGAAAAAGTCTTAAATATGAACATGCAAGCTATCGACCAAACTGTTGCAAACATAAAAGAAATTAAGGTTGACCCCGCTTGGAACAACTTGCAATCAGACGAAAATAAAAATGCAGACAATTCGTTCTTTAACAAAATTCAAGTGCCACTTTCGAAATTAAAAGGCGACACTTTGCCAGTTTCTGCATTTACTCCAAATGGCGAACTTAAAACAAACACCAGCAAAAACGAAAAACGTAATGTTGCAACAATGCTTCCTTGCTGGGATAGTGAAAAATGTATTGAATGTAATATGTGTGCAGCTGTTTGCCCACATGCGGTAATAAGACCATATTTGGTTAAGTCTGACTCTGCCCTATCGAAAAAAGTTGGTGCAAAACCAGCAATTGGTGTGCCTGGTTACGACTTCAAGATGCAGATCAGCCCACGCGATTGCACGGGTTGTGGCAACTGTGTAAATGTTTGTCCAGCAAGAGAAAAAGCTTTGCAAATGGTAAAAGCAAATCAAATTTTTGCTGAAGAAGATGAAAAATATCAAGCTCTCTGTGATCAAAGAAACCCACAAACAGCATTCAAAAAGGAAACAATCAAGGGCAGCCAGTTCGAACGTCCATTGTTTGAATTTTCTGGCGCTTGTGCTGGTTGTGGCGAAGCTAGTTACATAAAACTTTTAACGCAACTCTTTGGCGACAAGCTTCAAATTGCAAACGCCACTGGTTGTTCTAGCATTTATGGTGGTAGTTACCCATCTTGTCCATATTCTGTTAACGAAAAAGGTATGGGTCCAGCTTGGGCTAATAGTCTGTTTGAAGACAATGCCGAGTTTGGTCTTGGCATGCACAAAGCATACAAAAAACGTAGACTGAGTTTGGCTGCACTTTTAACCGAACTTGCTGGCAGCAAAATTCCATCAAGTTTAAAATCTCAAATAAACGCTTGGCTTGAAAACCCAGACCAAGACGCAAACAACTCAATCAAACTTTTGCAAATGCTTAACAATATTAACGAATCATTGCCTTCACCATTGATTTCACGCATTATGTCACTTTCTACAGCTCTATTTGAAACTTCAACATGGATTATTGGTGGCGATGGCTGGGCATACGATATTGGTTTTGGCGGTCTTGACCATGTGCTTGCATCTAACGAAGACGTCAATATTTTGGTTCTAGACACCGAAGTATATTCTAACACTGGCGGTCAAGCAAGCAAGTCTACGCCAATGGGTGCAATAGCAAAATTTGCCGAAGCTGGCAAACGCACACAAAAGAAAGACCTTGGTGCAATCGCTATGACTTATCCAAACGTATATGTTGCAAGTGTTGCACTTGGTGCAAACATTCAAGCAACTATCAACGCATTTGTAGAAGCTAAAAACCACAAAGGTCCATCAATAATAATCGCCTATTCTCCATGTATCAACCACGGCACAGACATGAGCAAGACTCCAGAAAACGAACGCAACGCCGTTATGAGTGGTTATTGGCACACATATAGGTACGACCCAGACAAAGGCTTGACAGTTGACCCACCAGCATGGACACAAGATTATCAGACTTATATTATGAACCAATCAAGGTACTTTAACCTAGCAAAAGTTAATCCAGAGCTTGCAAAAGCGTTAGATGCCGAAGCAGAAAAATTTTCTAAAGAAAAATACGATAAATTAAATAAAAACAAAAAATAATTATAATAAAAATTGCAATAAAAAATTCCACTAAAACTAGTGGAATTTTTATTTTTACTAAATAAATTAATTGTTAAGTTCTATTCTTTTTAATTTTTCAAGCCTTCTAAGATGCCTGCCGCCTTCGAATGTTGTATTTAAAAAGGCGTCGATAATTTCGTAAATTGTATCATAGTCTGTTTGGATTGAATAAAAATCATCACGAATACCCGAGCCAAGTGCCAAAGCATTGACATTTTCATGTCTTCTTGCAAAATATACGTCTGCTGCACTACGAGCAAGGCAAGAATAAATACCATCAAACTTATTAAGCGCAATATCGGCACCAACACCGCTGCCACACATAACTATAATTTTATCTGCTTTGCCTTTTTTATATTCAGAAACAATTTCTCTTACAATGTCTGGATAATCATCAGCTTTGTCTTCTGACTTAACAACAAGCACTTCGTGCCCCAAACTTTCGATATATTCTTTTAATTTGTCTAAGTACGCTACACCTCTGTGGTCAGCACCTAATATAATTTTACCCATTTTTGCCACCTTTTAATTTTGTTATTAATGTTTTTATGCTGAATACGAGTAGTTTTGCCGTGTTGTTATATTCTTCTTGCCCATAGCCATAAGGGTCGGAAATATCTATACCCGCTGTGCACTCTGCAATTGACATAAGTTTATCACTTTTAATTTCGCGTTCAAGCAATAATTTTTGTTCACCAGTCATGGTTAAAACAAGGTCACAGCTACTAAACATGCTTTTTGTGATTTTTGTTGGTTTGTGCCTAATAACAATGCCATAAGGTTTAAGTGCAACTCTCGCCTTTTCTTCCACCTTTGAAAGCGAAACATAAAGCCCCGCACTCTTCGCCCTATAACCCAAACCTTCTTGTTTTGCAAAATGATTAAAAATTGCTTCTGCCATCGGGCTCCTACAAGTGTTACCCGTGCAAACAAACAAAACATGTTTCATTATCTGTTACCGTTTCTTGAATCAACAATGCCAAGTCCTTCTGGCGTCAACAAAAAGATGTTTGTTGCAACTTGTTGAATACATCCGCCAAGTGCATAAACCGCACCACTTGCAAAATCAAGCATACGTTGAGCATCACCGCCAGTCACACTGTCGAGATTGAGCATAACAGATTCACCTTGCTTTAAGTAATCAATTAATTGTTGAACTTCCTCATAACTCTTTGGGTAATAAAAAACCACATTTTTACTACCATAACCACCAATTGAACCGTTCATCATATCATATTGCTGTGAACTTCCATACCCGCCAGATGAATAGGTCGTTTGATTGAAGCTATTGCCGCTATCGGAAAAGTTATTTCCACCAAATGAAGTCTGAACATTGTTGTTAGACTTGCTAATTTGTCCATTTGTTCCGGCAGTAAATTCCAACGTCTTTGGCGTTGTCTTATTTTTAGCTTCTTTCTTTTTAGCTTCTTTCTCAAGACGTTTTTGTTCTTTTCGTTGTTGTCTTTCAATTTTTGACACATCATAGCCATCGTCTTCGCTTTCAAAGCCAATACCCTTCATAAGCCAGTCAAAAAAGCCCATACTACTCTCCTCTCTCTATATATTAACATATTTGTAAAATGTTTTCAAACCAAATTACTAACAATTTTGTTTTTTAAACAAATTATTCTATTTGTGGCACATAAAAGAATTAAATTTCTATTTCCATTATATAATGAGTTTGTTAGCACAAATTATGCACTTTTCGACAATTTATTGTTATTAAAAAATGCATAAAATATAACAAAATATCAAAGAGGAGAATTTTATGAATATTAAACCACTTTTCGACAGAGTCGTTGTAAAAGAAATAACACCCGAGCAAAAATTTGGCAAACTTATTTTTCAATCAACAAGCGAAGATAGACCAATATTTGGCGAAGTTGTTTTTGTTGGCGATGGAACAAATGACGAAGGCAAGAAAATTCCAATGCAAGTAAAGCCTGGTGACAAAGTTATATTTAGCAAGTATGTTGCCGTCAATGCAAAAATTGAAAATGAAGACTATTTGCTTCTTCGTCAAACAGACATTTTAGGAGTAATTACAAATGAGTAAACAAATATTGCAATCTACTGCCGCACGTGAAAAATTGCTTGCTGGCGTTAAAAAATTATCTGGAGCGGTGAAAATCACACTTGGGCCAAAAGGTAGAAATGTTGTTCTTGACCGCCAATACGCTACCCCACTTATCACAAACGATGGTGTAACAATTGCAAAAGAAGTTGAGCTTCCAGACAAGTTCGAAAACATGGGTGCAGCCATTGTAAAAGAATGTGCAATAAAAACTAATGACATTGCTGGCGATGGCACAACAACAGCAACATTACTTTCAGAAGTAATGATAAACGAAGGCATAAAGTGTCTTCAATCTGGCGAAAACCCAATCAATCTAAAGCAAGGCATGAAACTTGCAACAGATTTTGTAACAAAAGAACTCGATAAAAAAAGCAAGCCAGTTGCAAGCAAAGAAGACCTTTCACATGTTGCAAGTATCTCTGCTGGAAGTGATGAAATTGGCGACCTAATTGCAACCACACTTTTTGATGTTGGAAGCGATGGTGCGGTCACTATTTGTGAGTCTAAAACTAGCAAAACATTTGCCAGCAAAACTCAAGGCTTAGAGTTTGACAGAGGCTACATGTCGCCATATTTTGTAACAGATAACGAAAAGATGATAGCAGAGTATTCTGACGTTTTTGTATTGGTCACTGATAAAAAGTTAACATCGATGCAGGAAATTTTACATCTTCTTGAACAAATTGCTCAAAATGGCAGAAGTTTACTAATCATCGCAGAAGACATAGAACAAGAAGCATTGTCATCATTAGTACTCAATAAGCTCCGCGGAAATTTAAGTGTTGTTGCTGTTAAATGTCCATTGTTTGGTGAAAAAAGAAAACAGATACTTGATGACATTGCAGTTGTAACTGGTGGTAAATTTATTTGCACAGAAACTGGTGAAAAACTTTCTAGTATGTCACTAGAAGACCTAGGTCAAGCAAAACTAGTACGTGTTAGCAAAGATTCTACACTAATTGTAGAAGGCAAAGGCGATGCCGCAAAAGTTGAAGAACGCAAAGCTGAACTTCGAAATCAATTAACAAATGCAGATGGCTATGATAAAGAAAAATTACAAGAAAGATTGGCTAAACTTTCTGGCGGTGTAGCAGTTATTAATGTTGGCGCCAACACCGAAGTTGAAATGCACGAGCTTAAACTTAGAATAGAAGATGCTCTATCATCTGCGAAATCCGCAAGGCAATGTGGCGTTGTTGCTGGCGGTGGATTAGCGTTATTCAATTGTTTGCAGGCACTAGAAAATTTTGACTGCAACCCAATTTATAATTGCGGCGTGCAAGTAATCAAAAGAGCTATCACTGCCCCACTAAAGCAAATTTTAATAAATGCCGGTCTTGATTATCAACCAATTCTAGACAAACTCATTTCATCAAATGATGAAAATTATGGCTACGATGCAAAGACAAACACTTATGTAAACATGTTTGACGCTGGTATAATTGACCCCGTTCTTGTTACAAAAACAGCACTCTCATCAGCTTGCAGCGTTGCTTCTACCCTGCTCACCACCGAATGCTTAATTTCTACAACTGTGGAAGATAAACAATAAAAAAAATAAAGAGCTAACCGCTCTTTATTTTTTGCCTGATAACAAATCACGCATAATTTCTTCAAGTGTGTCAGTTGGGTTAAGCGCCTCTTCAAAATCAAATCCACTTTCACCTTTTGGTGGATATATGCTTGTTTTTTGCACTGGTTTCTTTTGCGATAAAGGTTTTTGCTCTACAGTACTTTCCCCTATTTTTTCATTAAATGTGTGCAACAATTTAGCAAACCTTTCATCTAAATCGCCACGTGCTTTTCCATTCAATCTTGCAGTTTCTTCAATATATGTTTTTTCGATTGTGCTAAGTGGTTTTTCACCATTCAAACTCTCTGAAAAATCTGTAAAGCTTGTAAGTAAACTCTTTAATTCTTTATTAAACTCTTCGAATGAATCTCTGTCTTTCTTATCATATTTAGCATCAAGTTTATCAAAAAACTTTTCCCATTTTGCCGAAAAATCTGTGAGCCTGTTAAGTTCAATAACGGCACGTGTGCGGGTGTTGTTAACAATATAATCAGCACGGCGTTCTGCAAGCATAAGTGTTCGGTTTATCGATTTTTCTTTTTGCTTATATTCGTCAATACTTTTTTGGAGTTGAGTATTTTTTCTATTCAGCTCATCAATTTTTTGGAGTTGCAAAGAAAGAGTCTTTTCACTTTCACTCATAAGCCCCTTAACATATTCTTCTACTTGGTTTAGTGTATAATACTTTTTACTCATAAAGCATCTCCTTGTTTTTTCGTTTAACCAAACAATAAATGAACAATGCAATACCAATTGCAATCATAAGCAAGCTTATCACAAGCGATATTCTAAGTGAACCAAGCTTTAAAATATATTCTGCTTGCCTATGTGGTTCGAGAATAGACCTAATTGTTCCATAATAAATAAGGTAACTTGCACAGCTAACACCTTTAACTTTTGTCTTTAAATAAATAATAAGCAAAATCACAAAACCTATACAGTCAAGCACACTTTCATAAAAAAACAAAGCTTCGTACCACGAACCCGAGATGTTAACCGCAAATGGAAAAAATTGCCAAGCGGGATCTGTAATTATTCTTCCATAAACTTCGTTGTTAAAATAATTCCCCCACCTACCAATGCCTTGCGCCAAAATCAAAACAACGACTATCAAATCGGCAGATACCAAAATATCACGTTTTTTTATAACCTTTAATAAAACAAGCCCTATTGCACCACCAATAATTGCACCGATAATACTCATGCCACCGTTTCTAAAGTTAAAATAATCAGCAAGTGTCAATGATGAATCAAACAAGCAATCGAAAAATCTTGCACAAACTATTCCAAGTGGAATAGCTGCTATCAAAATCTCGAACGGCAAATCGTTTTCAATATTCTTTTTTCTAACAAGTAACATTGCGAGCAAAAATGCCACAAGTAAAGCAGTGGCAATTATAACGCCATACCAATAAATGTCTAGACCAAAAAGTGTAAAGGCCACTCTACCACAAATAATATTCATACTAATATTATATATGCAATTTAGCTAAAAAGCAAATATAATAAAATTTTGTGCAAAGAAAAACCGCGAACTTTGTTGTCCGCGGTCAATTTAGGTTACTAAACCATTTCTTCTTCTTTTTGATCGCCTTTGCTGCCACTTTGATTTTTGTCGTTTTGGTCTGTGTTATGTTGGTCGTCGTTAACATCTTCTTTGTCGCCATCAGCTACAGAAACGTTAGAATTGTCTTTTGAATTGTCTTTATCTTTGTCGATATCGTCTTGTGGAGGTTGTTTCAATTGATCTCTCAAATTTTTAATGCTATCTTCAAGTTGTTTAATTTCAGAGTCTTTTGCATTTACATTATTTCTAAGATCTGTTAACTCTTTTTCTTTTGCAGCAAGTTCATCTCTTAAATCAGATATTGTTTTAGAAGCTCCTTGCGCGCCATCTGTTACACCATTTTCATAGCTTTCTTTCTTTTCTTTTTCGTTTTGTTCAGGTGAAACATAGTCTTTGAATTCGCCTTTTGTTTTATTTATACCATCTGCCATACCCGATTGATATCCAGCTTCATGTCCCTTCGATTCAGCTTTTGGATCTGGAACTTCAACTGTTACAACAATAGGGTCTTTTTCTGCTTTTTTCAACTTATTGTAAGTTACACCAAGACCAATACCAAGAGCAACTGCAACAGCAGTTACAACACTAGCGATAACAACAAGAACTCTCGTATTTGTTTTTGCCTTCTTTGCAAACACCTTGTGTTCATCTTCTTTAATAGCAAGTTCTTCTTTAGCTTTCTTTTCTGCTTCAATTGCTGCTGTGAGTTCTTTTTCTTTTGCTGCTTTTTCTTCTTTAAGACCTATAATCTCTATATTAATTTTCTTAATATCTTCTTTAGATACATCACCTTTTTTCTTCAACTCTTCAGCTTTTTTGCTAGCTTCTTCAAGTTTAGCAGCTATTTTATCACGTTCATCTACAAGCTTACCATAAGTTTTAGCAGTTACAACTGTAACATTACCTTCTTGATCAGTAAGTTCAAGACCATCAACTTCTCTTGTTTTCTTTGTTGGGTATGTTTCATTAGCTTTAATAATTTTACTATCTGTAAATTTTGTTGCCATTCTTTTCTCCTCCAATATTCAATGACTTTTTAATCATTTTTGCCCTTCTTTTTTAGCAAAGTAATTGTACCACACGAAATGGATAAAGTCAATACCGACCAAAGAAAAAATCGCTTATTTTTGCGATTTTTCTAGATTTGCTTGTGCAATTGCGTAATTTCCATCGTGAGATATTGATAAAAATATCACCCCAAAATTGTTGTTTTTTGCGTAATTTTGCAGTTTTTCGCTCAATTTTACCGTTGGAGCACCCATTTTTGTATGATTTACTTCAATGTCCAAAAATCCGTATCCATTGCCCACTCCAACACCAAAAGATTTCAAAATTGCCTCTTTTGCGGCGAAAAAACCAGCTAAAGTATACATTTTTGGTGAAAATTTACCATTAACGACAACATCTGGCTTAGTGTTAAGGTACATAATCTCGGCTTTTGTTAATATTTTTTCCGGAAAATTGCTGTTTTTTTCAATAGCTTTTTTTATTCTTTCTACTTCTACAATATCAATTCCTACCATTTTTAGTCCTTTTTAAACCTTGTTACAGTTGATTTTACCACCTCGCCGTCATACCCTTTACGAGATAGATAAGCATATAGTTTGGCTAAATTTTTTTCTTCCGCTTCTTTGCCACGCATATATTTTTTTGCCAAGTTTTCACAATTCATTTTTTCATCATCAGTCGAAATCAATGACAAATATTTGTTTGCAAGTTCCTTGCTTACACCTTTTGTTTGGAGCAAGTATTCAATTTCTTTTTTACTCTTCCCACCAGAACATTCAACAACCCAAGCTGTGAAGTTTTCGTCAGACAAGTATCCATACTCTTTTAGTTTTGCAATTGTGTTGTCTATAACAAGAGGTCTATAACCTTTTAGTTTCAATTTATTTCTAATTTCTTTTTCAGAATGCAGTCTGCGAGATAAATAATCAATAGCTTTATCAAAAGCATATTTACCTTCGCTTAACACAAGCAATTCATCAAGCTCAACTTCGCCAATTTCTTGACCAACTTTTATACCTTTACTTAAAACAGTTTCTGCAAGAGCTCCGCTAAAAAACTTGCCGTCTAAATAAATGTTAACTCTATCTTTTGTCTTTTGAGATTTTATGTCAGTAATTACCATGGAAATCTATAATACCCCTCTCCAACTCTCGAAACAGCAACACCACCTTGAATACGACTTTTAACATCTTCTGTCGCTTCGTTTGATTTATCTGCTGGAATAGCAACTTTTAGCATTGGCATTGCATCATCAAAGTTTTTCTCGATTACTGGTAAGTTTTTCATATCAACAAGTTTGCCAAGTTTTGCAAACTCTGAATATGGAACCTTTAGTGTATAGAAACCACAAAATCTCATTCTATATTTTTTAGCATTATTAATACATTCTGTGGCAGCGGCATTGTATGTTGATGTAAGTTTAGATTTGCCAAGTTCAATACCACCAAAATATCTAACAACGGCAATCAAAATATTCGTCATACCAGCTGCTTTTATTGCGGCATAAATTGGGTCGCCAGCAGAACCAGCAGGCTCTTCATCGTCATTATTTCTACCAACAGAAAAATCTGGACCAAGCATATATGCATAAGGTATATGCTTTGCGCCAGCGTTACTTTTACGAAGAGTGCCAAGCTTTTGCCTAACTTCCTCTATTGTTTCAACATGAAAAGCAACCGCAATGAAACGCGATTTTTTAACAGTGATTTCAATCATCGACATGTCGTCAATTGTATTATACTTCCCACCTTTGGGATGTTTAGCCATTTCAACAGCAGCTAAGCCTGTCACCTTTTGCGACGAAGTTTGATTATTTGTTTGATCTGCCATAATATTCTCCTATCAAACATATTTTAACACAAATTATCACTTTTACAAAATGTTATTAGCAAGTTTAGTTGTATAATTTTTTTTAAATATGTTAAAATGAAATAAGTAAAGGAGAACAATTATGCAATATTCATCAGAAATACAAAAACAGTGCAGCGTAAGAAAAGGTGCAAACCACGAAAATGCACCAATACCTGAAGAAGGCAAATATGTGCACAGCAAAGAGATAAAAGACATTTCTGGTCTTTCTCATGGTGTTGGCACATGTGCACCGCAACAGGGTGCTTGCAAACTTACACTAAACATTAAAAACGGGATCATCGAAGAAGCTTTGATCGAAACAATTGGTTGCAGTGGTATGACCCACTCTGCCGCTATGGCTTCTGAGATTTTAGTTGGTAAAACCTTACTTGAAGCTCTTAACACAGATCTTGTATGCGACGCAATTAACGTTGCCATGCGTGAAATTTTCTTGCAACTTGTTTATGGCAGAACTCAATCTGCATTTTCAGACAATGGGCTTGAAGTTGGCGCTGGTCTTGACGATCTTGGTAAAGCTCGTTGCAGCCAAGTTGGTACAGCTTATTCAACAAAACTCAAAGGCCCAAGATACCTTAATGTTACCGAAGGTTATGTAACAAAACTCGGTCTTGACGAAAATAACGAAATCATCGGTTATGAATATGTTAACCTTGGCAAATTTATGGATCTTGTTAAACAAGGTATTCCACCAGTTGAAGCTCTTGCATCAAATATAAAAACATATGGTCGTTATAACGAAGCTGTTAAAAAAATCGACCCAAGAAAGGAGTAACTTATGGCAATTACATTCGAAGGTAAAGATAAAAGACAAGCATCTATCAATGCTTGCTTAAAACAATATGATATTAAAAATCTCGAGACTGCACGCGATATGTGTTTATCTCGTGGAATAGATGTAGACAAAACCGTTCGCGGCATACAATCTATTTGTTTTGAAAATGCCATTTGGGCATACACTCTTGGCACAGCAATTGCTATAAAACAAAAAGCTAAAACACCAGTCGAAGCTGCAAAATATATTGGCGTTGGCTTACAAGCTTTTTGCGTACCAGGTTCTGTTGCCGACCACCGCAAAGTTGGTATTGGCCATGGCAACCTTGCAGCAATGCTTCTTGACGAAAAAACAAAATGTTTCGCATTCCTTGCCGGTCACGAAAGTTTTGCCGCTGCCGAAGGTGCAATTGGTATTGCATTAACTGCAAACAAAGTTAGAAAGACTCCATTAAATGTTATTTTAAACGGTCTTGGTAAAGACGCCGCCTATATTATTTCTAGAGTCAACGGTTTCACCTATGTTCAAACTCAATACGATTATGTAACAGGTAAACTCAACATCGTTAATACAATAAAGTTCTCTAATGGCGACCGTGCAAAAGTTAAAGTTTATGGCGCTGATGATGTTTCTGAAGGTGTTGCAATTATGGAATATGAAAAAGTTGATGTTTCTATCACAGGCAACTCTACAAACCCAACAAGATTCCAACACCCAGTTGCTGGCACATACAAAAAATTATGTGAAGAACAAGGCAAAAAATACTTTTCAGTCGCTAGCGGTGGTGGTACAGGTCGTACCCTTCACCCAGACAATGTTGGTGCGGGTCCAGCAAGTTATGGTTTAACAGATACAATGGGCAGAATGCACAGTGACGCACAATTCGCTGGTTCTTCTTCTGTTCCAGCACACGTTGACATGATGGGCTTTATCGGTATGGGTAACAACCCTATGGTTGGTGCAACAGTTGCTCTGGCTTGCTGCTTTGCAAAATAATAGAAAAAATCTCGGTTATGTCCGAGATTTTTTATTGCATGTTTATTTAATGTTTATATACTTTTCAAGATTAAAAAGTTTCCAATAATTTTTATCTTCTGGTGGATAAGCTCTAAATCTTAAGTTCTCTTCTTTCGTTGGATGTTTAAACACAAGCTCTTCTGCAAATAAATTGAGTGCGACTTTTTGCATATCTTCCCCACCATATTTTTGGTCACCTGCAATTGGACACTTAATGTGTGAAAGTTGAACACGTATTTGATGCCCACGGCCAGATAAAAGTTTTACTTCAACAAGTGAAAACCCTTCTTTTTCTTCCAATACTTTATATATAAGTTCTGCTTTTTTTGCACCACTTGTTGTCATTGGAACAACCGAAACAGTGTTAGTTTTTTCGTTCTTTTTTAAATAATTAGTAAGTGTAGCAGACTTGTCTTTAAAATTGCCACGGCAGACAGCAAAATATGTCTTTTTAAATTCGCCATTCTTAATTTGTTCACCAAGTCTTGAAGCAGCCTTGCTTGTTTTTGCAAACACCATAATACCGCCAGTTGGCCTATCTAATCTATGCACAAGTCCAACAAAAACATTGCCTGGTTTATTGTATTTTTCTTTTATATATTCTTTTACCATAGTAAGCATGTCTTTGTCGCCACTTTCGTCTGGCATGCTTGGCACATTTTGTGGTTTTACAACAACAATAATGTGATTATCTTCATACAAAACTTCCATAATTACTCCTTAAAAGTTAAAATTGCACTTGTTCCACAAGGCAACAATATCCCTTCATCTGTTGGTAAGCACAATTCATATGCATCAACTTTTGCATTTTTGTTTATTGTGAGTTTTAATATATTTTCGAGCACAGTAGCCCCAAGCCCTGTTGTGTAACTGTTAATTAACACAAAAAGTGGATTTTTAGATAAAACTTTGCTACAAAGTTCAACGAACTCATAAAGGTTATCTTCTAACTTCCACACTTCACCATTTGCGCCACGACCATAGCTTGGCGGATCCATGATAATTGCATCATATGTATGCCCTCGCTTTATCTCACGCTCAACAAACTTGCGGCAATCATCAACAATATATCTAACAGGTTTTTTTTCGAGCCCAGAGAGTTTGATGTTTTCTTTTGCTCGCTCTACCATATTTTTTGCGCTATCTACATGGCAAACACTTGCTCCAGCATAGCTACAAGCAACTGTCGCACCGCCAGTGTAAGCAAACAAATTAAGCACATTAATTGGTCTATTTGCCTTTTTGATTAAGTCTATCATTTTATCCCAATTGTATGCTTGTTCAGGAAAGATACCCGTGTGTTTAAACCCCATTGGGCAAACTTTAAATCTAAGGTCCTTGTAACCAATTACCCAGCTTTCTGGTAATTTTCGTTTATATTCCCACGCACCACCGCCAGTCGAATGACGAATATAATGTGCGTCATATTTTTCTTTTGACAAATCTTTTTTTGCATGCCAAATAATCTGTGGGTCAGGTCTAAGCAATATATACTCTCCCCACTTTTCAAGTTTTTCGCCATCACCAGTAGCTAAAATTCTATAATCTTTCCACAAATTAGCTTCTTTCATATATTTCCTTTAATAATTGTCTAATATCTCTTGCATGGCAAGCAAGTCCGCTTGAGCAACAATGCCAATTGGAGGCTCGTCATACTTACCAGTTTTTGTGATTATAACAACTGTGAGTTTGTTGTTTTGTTTAAACAAATAGAGCATATTATCGATAGTAATTGAGCTCGAAACGACTTCGTAATGACTTGTGATATTAAAAAGATCCAATGCTTCAAAAACAGTTGAATTTAAAACCCTATCGACATCAACTTTAGCAATCAACGCTTCGCCAATGCTATCTAATAGCATTTTACGATTTATAACACCAATAAGCATGTTTCCGCGGTACACTGGAACAACAGAATACCCCGTTTTATACAATTCCGCAATAACATTTGCAACTTTTGTTTCACAATCTACGCTAAAAACTTGCCTACTTGGAATACTATCCACAACTCTTGGTGGGGTCGTAACAAGACGTGCAATCGATTCCATACGTTGCACAACCTCTTCATTTGGATCGGCAATAATCTCTTCCCCTTCCTTGTGAACGATAGCGTTACGCAAACGCCCATAATCTAGCAAATCGTCCTTATATTTACGAATTATTGGGCTTATGTCTGCAACTTTTCTAATCATATCAGAATAAGACATAGACAAACTCATACCATAAATAGAACGCAAACCTTGATCCATAAGGTTGTATGCTAAAATAAATCTTTTTGCTCTGTCGTTTTTGGCCATAGACTACTCCTTATACATACATATATTAACATAATATTGCAAAATTGGTCAAGAAAAGAACAATAAAAAGCAATAGTTGCTAATAAAAGTATTGCCAAAAGATAAAAAATCATATATAATATAATTGTTGTGCTAGGTGGGGAGCTAGCGGTGCCCTATTCCTGAGATCCGCTATAGCAGGGCCGAATGCATTTCTCGGCAAGCGTTATGGGAGGCCGAACTCATTAAGTAATGTTGATCCTAAGGTCTTATGCAACGGTTACTTGTGAACCGTGTCAGAGCTTGACGGCAGCAGCACTAAGCAAACCTAACTGTGTGCCATGAGGTAGCTTTAGAGTAGTTGGCTGGTGCGTTACCGCTCCGGTAATGTTTGACAAAAAATGCTGCACAACAATTATAAAAATTTAAGCCACAACCTTGTGGCTTTTTTATTTATATGCAAAAAAATACATGGCTGTCGCCATGTATTTTTTGTTATAAGTTATTTTTTTGCAGCTGCAATATAATCAACTAATTCACCAACTGTTTTGATTGATGGAATAGCTTCATCTGGAATAGAAATAGAAAATTCTTCTTCCAAACTCATTAAAATTTCAACAAGATCAAGTGAATCTGCACCCAAATCTGTTGCGATATTAGTTTCTCTGTTTATTTTTTCAACATCACAACTAAGTTGTTTAGCCAAAATTTCTTTTACTTTTTGTTCGATCATAAATATCCTCCACAAGATAATAAATATATTATAACCTTTACATTTTACAATTGCAACCTTTTTAATCAATAATTTTAATTAGAATCGGCAGCAACAAATTTCGTCATTTTAACAGTTATAATTTTTTGTTCGCCATTGCGAATAATGATAAATGTTACACTGTCACCATTGTTAAAATTGAATGCATGATCTTCAAATGTATATGTGCTTCTGCAAGAAACCACAGTGTCGCCATAAGTAAACGATATGATCTCGTCATTTTCTTTAAACCCATAATTTTCGGCAACCGAACCACTATCGACTTTTGTGACAATAACATTGTAATTCAACACTTCCCTGTCGCCTACAAATTCTGTTTCAACAACGCCAGCTCTAACCGCGAATGTGCAGCCAAGAACAGCTTTAACTGGATATACATTATTAATAATATTTCGAGCTAAACTAACCGCCATGTTGCTTGGAATAGCATATGCCATGTTATCTACACCAGTAGCTTTTGTTTTAGCATTTACAATACCAATCAATTGCCCCTTAGAGTTAAACAAACCGCCGCCTGAGTTACCAGAGTTGATTGGTGTGTCTGTACCAACAACCCTATGTGTTAAACCATCGACAGTTACTAGTCCTTCTGGTCTTGTTACTGTTCCTGTTGAACTTCTAAAATCTGCACCAAGTGGGTTACCAACAGCATGTGCTGTTTCGCCCATAGCTAGAGTTGAACTGTCGGCAACTTCAACAGCTCTGCAAGCGCTTTGTGTAAGTTGCTCATTCGTCACTTTTAAAACAGCGATATCGTATTTTGAACTATAATTCACAGTTTCAGCTTTCATTGGAACTGTTGAGTCAGAAAGAAGAACATATGACTGTGATGAATACCCACTAATAACGTGGTAGCAAGTCACGATGTACCCAACACCGTTCATCTTATCAAGTTCCAAAATAACGCCAGAACCACGTTGTTTCATGTTAAAGAATTTTTCTTTGTTTGTAATAGATGTGTCAGCGCTCGAAGAATATCCTGCAGAAACGCAAACGGCAGACTGTTTAGCTTTTGCAACTGCAAGAATATTTGCAAGTTCAGTTGCCGTGCCAGTTCCAGAATTTGCATCGCCAGAAATTGTGTAGTTGTTGTAATTTACAACAGAACTAGAATTTCTTGTTTTTGAATAAAGGTTAACAACACATACACTAATCACTATGTTTACCATAACTATTATGCACAGCATAAAGACGACAAGTTTGCTAGTTCCAATCGTTTGTTTAGTTGGTTTTTTGGAATAACTAGACTTACGACTTATCGGCTCGTTATCATAAGGTACTTTACTAGTGTAACCACTATAGTTATCTTCTGCATTAAACTCCATTACTTTTCACCTAATATTATTTTACATTATATTTATGTGCTTTTACAAGTGTTTTTATTAGAAATACCAATAATACCACGCCAACCAAGGCAAGTGTTATATAGCAAAGCGTCTTAAATGTGTCGTAATTTCGGGTATTTGATTTTTCTTTCGCTATAATATTTGTCGATGCAACATATTCGGTTTCTTCGGTTCTGCCAGTCCTTCTGCCTTTTGTAACAATCTTTAATGTTGTGTTGCCTTTTTTCTTAATTTTAATTTTTACATAGCTTGATGTAATTTCTTCAACATCAATGTATTCTTTATTACATTGAACAGTTAAATCTTGAGTTTGAGTAAGTGCTGGGTTCATTGTAAATGAAATAATATAAGAGTTTCCAACCTTAAGGTCAACAAAACTTGGATTTTCAAAATACATGCCATAAAAGTTTTCAATGTATTTTTCAAAAACAATTTCAGCTGCAGTCTTAGAGTGTTCACCACCTCTATTAACTGTGCAATTATAAGAAATCTTATATAGACCTTCTTTATCAAATGTAAATTCATAGCCAAGCGAATAATAATTTATCTTTTCGTTGCCTTTGGCAATACCGATTCGCCAAACAATAGTTAGGTCAGAATATGTTTTGAGCAAATCATATTTTCCCCAATATGCGTACTCTAAAAGAAAAGCAGACCTAGACGGAAAAGTAATTTTGTCACCTGTGAACAAGTTATCCAGCACAGCATCTGTTGGGTACTTAATTTTACCACCATTGTAACGTTGCTTACTTATTGCTGTTACTTGAGTGTTTTGCGAATCGCTAATGTACATATTATAAAAATTAAGTTTTGCTGTTGTTTTTGCTTCCACTTCGCCAGTTGAATAATACTTAATTGTTATTGATGTAAAAGCTTCATACTCCCCAACTGTTGACAATGGAAATTCAATTAAGTTCCAAGAATAACCTTCTTCATAATCAACATCAACTTTAGTTAACACTTTTTCAAGTTCACTTGCAGTGATTTTTATTTTTATGTTTCGAGAGCTATTGCTGTTATTTAGTACAAATTCCAAATACTCTTGTGGAAATGTGTTTGAAAAATACACCCAAACATAAAACGATTTTCTCGTCATGTTGTAAGTACTTCCACGATCAAGAACGTTGTATGTTGTATTAAATTCATTATTAGAATCAGTTTGTGGAAATATGCTCCACCCTTCATAATATTTTTCTGTAACACTATTAAATGGTGTAACTTGTTCTTTTTCGATATCTGGAATAGAATAAATGCTTGCCGCCGTATTGTAATTTTGGTCGGTTAATGTGATAAGTTCATATATCTCCGGCTCACTTTCGCCGTCAGCTTTTGCAAAATTTGCAAACGGAATAAAATTTGCCACAAAAAATATAATTGCAAAAACAAACGCAACCGTATATTTTAATTTATTTTTTATGGTAACCATTTTATTTCTTGCTCCCCATGTTCTTTTAAAAATTGATTACACTTAGAAAAATGTTTGCACCCAAAAAATCCTTGATAAGCCGAGAGTGGGCTTGGATGCGGAGCTGTAAGCACCAAATGTTTTGATTTATCTATAAGTGCTGCTTTATTAATTGCATTACGCCCCCAAAGCATAAAAACAATTGGTTTTTCACGACGCGACAAAATTTTGATTATTTCGTCTGTGAACGTCTGCCAACCAAAATCCTTGTGCGAATTTGCTTGTCCTTCCCTAACTGTTAAAGTTGTATTTAAAAGTAGCACACCTTGTTTTGCAAGATACATAAGATTACCATTATCTGGAATTTCGCCACCAACATCGCTTTTCATTTCTTTATAAATATTGACAAGTGAAGGTGGTGTTTGCACACCAGGCATAACAGAAAAACATAAGCCATGTGCCTGCCCAACTTCATGATATGGGTCTTGTCCCAAAATCACAACTTTAATATCATCATAATCACAAAGTTTTAAACACGCAAAAACTTTCTCGCGTGGCGGGAAGACTCTATATTTTTCATATTCCGCATCAACTTTTTCTAAACATTTTTTGAAATATGGCTTGGAAAATTCATCACCCAACAAAATGTCCCACTTATTTTTAAAGAAATTCATATTTTGCTCCAAAATAAGTGTAACACAAATAGCAAAACTTTCAAAACATTTTAACTACTATTTCACTTTTTGAGTATAAAGAAAAGACGTTTACTTTTCTACTTATATTACTAATTGAATGAAGTAGATTTTTCGAAACACTTACATGCTTCTCTAAGTGACAAACATTAGAAACATAAGAACTACAACAACCAATTTTTTAGTGTAACACCA
This sequence comes from uncultured Clostridia bacterium, assembly GCA_934756675.1. Lineage (GTDB taxonomy): Bacteria > Bacillota > Clostridia > Christensenellales > UBA1242 > CAKVLG01. The sequence goes on from CAKVLG010000004.1 coordinate 31,316, forward strand.
ACCCCCAACCATGTCATCTTGAGCAAGGCGCAATTTGGGGTCCCCGAAAAGTTTTGGTACAAAACTTTATGGGGAAAGGAAAAACCGCGGCTTAGATGAACTTTTCGTAAGAAAAGTGATTACATTGCCCGCGTGTTTTGACGCAAAGATTCACTTTGTGCATTTAATTCTGTTAATCATTAATCTGCTTTTCTTTTTATATTGTGAACTGTATAAAGTGGATCTTTCGACTCCATTTCATTCCGCTCAAGATGACGGGCACTAAAGACAAAAAAACAACTAAACAACAAACGCTGCAATGTTCCACGTTTCGCGGCAAAATTTTGATATTGTAGAAAGAAATAAAAAAGTCACACAGGAGTTTACTAATCGTAAATGACTGTTTGGAAATTTCTTGAAATTCAAAATAAATACAGTGGAATATGGCGTGAAACAGCAACTTAATACCATGTTAACGAAAATATGTTGTGTAGTATAAAGCAGCAGATTGACTTAGATTTACGATGGATTTTGCTTAAACTAGGTTGCGGATAAGGGTTCCCTATCCGCGTTCTTGTTTAAGTGAAAGACGAGTAAAGAAAGTCAAAGTGCGACGTATTCTGAAGCGAGGCATAAGTGCAGAAAGCGAAGAAGTTTTGTAGAAAGAAATAAAAAATCTCAGGCAGGCGTGTACTTTGTCGTACATAACTGTCTGAGATTTTTTTAATTTCTGCACTAGAATACAAAATTTTGCTGCGAAAGAATTATCTCTTAGAATATTGTGGAGCCTTTCTAGCTTTCTTCAAACCATACTTCTTTCTTTCTTTCATACGTGGATCACGTGTTAAGAAACCAGCAGCTTTTAAATCAGCTTTGTATGCTTCGTTAGCAAGAACTAATGCTCTAGCGATACCGTGACGGCAAGCACCAGCTTGACCAGCCAAACCACCACCAACTACGTTAATTGCAATGTCGTATTTGTCTTTTGCATTAACAAGTACCAATGGTTGATTAACGATTGTGCTAAGTGTATCAACTTTGAAATAATCTTTTTCGTCGATTTTGTTAACTGTAATTTTACCAGTACCAGGCACAAGTCTAACTCTTGCGATAGCCTTTTTTCTTCTACCTGTACCCCAAATTTGTTCGTTTTTAACTGTTTTCTTTGCCATAATTATACCCTCTTTCCTTTGAGTTCAACTTTAACTGGTTTTTGAGCATCATGACCATGAACATCATCTTTATATACGCGAAGATGCTTAATCATTTTGCGACCAAGTCTATTTTTAGGAAGCATACCACGTACAGCTTCATAAACAGCAAAGTCAGACTTGTTAGCGAGCATATCCTTGTATTGAATTTCCTTTAAACCACCAACATAAAATGTGTGATAACGGTAATATTTTTGCTCAACTTTTTTACCAGTAAGAACAACCTTATCTGTGTTAATTACAATAACATGGTTTCCGCTGTCTACATGTGGAGTGAAATCTACATCGTTTTTGCCACGAAGAATTGCAGCAACTTCAGAAGCTAAACGGCCAAGAGGCATAGAAGTAGCATCAACTAAATACCATTTTTCGTTTTTATTTTCTTCTTTTTGAATAAAAGTCTTCATTATCTTTTCCCTGCATTAAAATTTGCATGTTATGTGGTGAGATGGGCACATAAATATGCACTATGCGTTAAGTATTATATTGCATAAACCAATTAAAGTCAATGATTTTTTAAAAAATTAATTATATTTTTATTAATATTTAACTTCTTTAAGGTACAAAGCATACGGAGCTACGGTATTCCCAGCAAGTTTGCGGTCTTTTGCCTCGATCAACATCTTTAAATATCCTCTTTCACGCTGACCAAGACCAACTGCAATAAGTGACCCCATAATAATTCTTACCATATTATATAAAAAGCCATTTCCAGTTATTACAAGCTTATATCTATTGTCCCCAAGGTCAACGATATTTACATCTAAAATTGTTCGCACCATGTTTGTTTTACCGCTCTTTCTTGCGACAAAAGATGTAAAGTCGTGCGTGCCAAGCAAACTTGGAAGCTCCGCTTTCATTCTTTCAACATCTAAAAAATCATTTACGCGAAGTTCACGCTCTGCAAGCAATGGTCTTTCTACTCTCGATTTATAAAAATAATACTCATATGTTTTTATTTTTGCATTGAACCTTGCATCAAAATCATCACTAGCATACTCGCAACTAATAACAGCCACATCTTCTGGCAAAAAGGCATTGAGTGCACCAGCGAGCCTTGATTCTTTTATAACCTTATCACTTTTGAAACTAGCAACTTGACCAAAGGCATTAACCCCTTTGTCTGTTCTGCCACTTGCTGATAAAACAATATCACTACCAAATAATTGGCGAAGCACTTTTTCAATTTCGCCTTGAACAGTGCGTTTGCCTGGTTGCGATTGCCAACCACTAAAATTTTTACCTAGATACTCGATTGTCAATTTATATTTCATAAGAAAAATATACCATAACCAGCAAGATAAGTAAATAAAAAAAATAAAAGAGAACCATGAATTCTCTTTTACCCCACCAAATGCATTTAGTTTATTCATCTAATTACTAATAATTATACGTCTTGTGGTTACGATATGTTATTAGTTTTCTCTCGCGTTTACATTACATAAACGGATAGACAAAGTAAGCACGGTAAAGAATGACAAGGGTCATCATTTGGATTTTCTCTACCGTAACCTATTCTACACCACTAAACATAATATGTAAAGTGATTTTTACATAAAATTCAAAATTTTACAATATTTTTCAAAAATGCTTATCTTTAAAAAATTATTGATTAGTCAAAGAGCCTTATTCGCAAGGCGAACAAGGCTCTGAAAAGTCAGTTAAAACAATACTAACCATCGCTGGATAGTGAATAAGCATCTTTCTCTTTTTTGACTTGAAGATTAACAAACCAATTCCTCCTCTTCTGAATTTTGCCCGTTAACTGCAGTCTTTACTGCCTTCTTCTTCATTTCTTCTCTAAGTGCTTTTTCTCTTGCTTCAATGAATTGAGTGTACTTACCGATGATACCCGTTGTAAGTTCATCACTTATTTCTTTATCAGTGTAACTTTTGAGTATATCATCTGCCGACACCCATCTTCTATTGTCGTTATTGGTATATGAGTTCATATTCGTCTCCTCCTTTACCATTAAGCCTATTGTATACCAAAAAGTCGATTTTGTAAATACCCTTTTTCAAAAAAATCGCACAAAAATACAAAAAAGACCGCTTTTTGAGCGGTTTTTTCAATATTTTTATTCAAATTATGCGTTTTTAGTGTATTTCTTTTGCATCTTATCTAAAATTTCATTTGCCACTTTTTCTGCACTTTTATGCTTATATGAAACAACAATATCTGCATTTTTTTGCAACAACCCCATACGATTATGTATCGTTTTTTGAGAATTACAATAGAAATTTTTAAGCACTGATGTAGAGTATTTTACATTCTGTAAATCATTTTTCACAGTTTCTTCATCAGCTTTTATATAAACAAGTTCGCAGTTTCTTTTTATTTGTTTTACATTATCTTTTTTGCAAATTGCACCAGTTTCGAAATAAATAACAGTATTGTTAAACTCTGTCATGTATTTTATTGTACCTTTTTCTTTATCCCTAAACTCGCGTCTGCCTTTTAATTTTAGTATATCTGTTAATGTATAAGGGATATTGTCGAACTCTATCAATGCGACTTCGTCCATATAATACATGTCTAATTTTTCAGCTAAAAAAGTGCAAACTTTTTTTGCTAACTCACGATTAAAACAAAACACACCGATATTTTGAACCATACACCCCTCCTTTTTGTTAATCACCAAAATAACGTTTTACAACTTTTTTAGCAGTCTTAGTTCCCTTTTTCACAGATGTTTTTGAAACATCACCATTACTTTTAACACGAATACTAATAACAATTATTGTAGCAACAACGAATATTATGATAGCAATATAATACCAATGCACCACCTGCTTGTCAACAACATTGCCAGTAGAAATTCCCACCGTAAAAACCAAGCCGTCATTACCAACACCAAATATAATTGTTTGGTTAAGATCTGTTCTTAGTAAATAATCATTAACACGATGCGTGAGTGAGTCAACAGTTTTTAAGAATGTTGCAGTTGGGTGACCATAGTTATTACCAGCACCAACACTTACAACAACATAAGTTGGGTCGAGCATTGTTAAAAGAGCTGTGCAATTGCTTGTGTCACTGCCATGGTGACCAGCTTGAAAAACAGATACTTTTTCAAATCTTGGTTTTTCTTCTGGCGAAAGCGTTTCAATAAACTCTTCCTCTATTTCTTTGTTTGCATCACCAGTGAACACAAAACTTTCTTGTTTATATTCAAGCAACATTACAGGTGAAGCATTATTCTTACGTCTTGCATCTGTTGTACCAACTGTTTCAACAGGGTAACCCTCTGTCATTAAAGCATGAGCAGATACAGATTCATTAGATGTCTTTTGTGGCATAAAAAACTCGAATGTGTAACCACTTTCTTCTATCTTTAAACCGTCATAAGAAACATAAACCTTACATGGAATAGTACTTTCTTCACCTTCGGTATAAAACTCGGTATACGCACATTTAACAAAATTTCTATAAGTTGCTGTTGTGACAATATTTTTATCCGTTGCATAATATTTTAGGTCTTCGTATGTATAATCAATTAAATCGCCCGTAGAATTTTTATCTTTAGCAATTTGGAAAGGTCTGTAAACATTTTTAATTTCAAATGTATCAAACACCCTTTTCATACCACCAGCATGGTCACTATCACTGTGAGTTAAAATCAAATAATCGATAGTGCTATAATTTCTCGACTGAATATAATTGCAAACAGTTTTACCAGCCGATTCCACACCAGCATCAATAAGCATAGATTTTCCGCCAGGAAGTTCAATAAATGTCGAGTCGCCCTGACCAACATCAATATAATTAACAATCATATCTTGCGCATAAACTACTTCAGCCGTAGCAGAATTACTTTTTAAATCTTTGTTAAGACCAAGAAAGTTTTCAATTTTTGTGCTAAACAAACAAGATATGCCAAGCACAATCGCTATCGCAATAATTATAAATACTTTTATTTTGACAACGTTCTTTCCTTCTCTATTTTTTGCCATAATAATCTCACTTTTTTCTTTTGTTTCTTTTTTGTAAGCCTGCAAATAAGGTCTTTTTGAGCCATTACAGAGTTATAGCCTTCCGCAATCATTTCTTCAACACCATCAAGCTTTGATGAACTAAAAGCCGTCAAATTTGGCGTTAAAACCAAATCTGCATATTCAAGCTTTGCCTCAACCGTGCGTTGCATAAGCACACCAATTGTGCTAGACAACAATTGCCCAATTTTTAGCGATGATGTTCCTTGCCCACGTGTTGAGTTAACATCGACAGCAATAACAACGTCTGCACCCATATTATGCACAATATTTGCCGGAACGTTATTGCAAAGCCCACCATCTACCAAGTGATAATCACCATAGATAACAGGTTTAAAAATACCCGGAACACTACAGCTTCCAGCAACAGTCTTTGCCAAATCACCCGCCATAAAATCAATTTCTTTACCACTAACTAGATCCACACTTACAACAGACATAGGTATAGATAAATCAGCAAATGTTACATCATTTTTATTGAAACATTTTTTAATTAAATTTTCGATGCTTTCACTAGACGATGGTCGCCAGAAAAAGCGACTCGTTCTAATATCTTTTTCTTTAATATTTTTTGCAATGTTTTCGAGCTGTTTGGCATCATATCCACCAGCATATAGAGCGCCAACAAGACTCCCCGCGCTAGTACCAGCAATATAGTCAATCTTTATGCCAAGTTCTTCAAATGCTTTTAAAACGCCAATATGACCAATACCCCTGGCACCACCGCCGCCAAGAGCTAAACCAATTTTAACTTTTTTCTTCTTAGTAAATGGCCACATATTCCCCTCTTAACTAAATTATACACAAAAATAAAGACACAATCAAACTATTATGCCAATTATTTAGCATAAAAAAAGCCACCCGAAGGTGGTTTTTTGTTTAAATTATTATTTTGCGGTTTTCTTTATCATTTCTTCGATTTCTTTAACTTCGTCTTCGTAACGTACTTTTTCTTTCTCGAGATATGATAAGAGTTTTACATTGTTTTGATATTTGCTTTCATTTTTAGCAAGATATTCTTCAGCATCTTGAATTGAAGCCTTAAGCTCTGCAATATGCGCAACGAGTTCTTCTTGTTTTGCTTTCTTTTCTACATCGATATTTTTGATATCTGTAACAGAATACATAACAAGGTTAAGGTTTGTAAGCTCTGCAGCTTTTCTATCAAGCAACTTTTGGTTACGAACTCTTCTTCTTTGAGTTCTTTCGTACTTATTGATAGCCTTTTTTGTTTTAACTAAATCTTTTTCGATTTTGTCTTGGCTTTCCTTGATTTTTTCAAGTCTTGTCTTATAGTCGAAATCGCCGCCGTTATTGATATTATTAATGATAATTGTTGTATGTTCTGGTTTTTCTTCAACCTCTTCTACAACTTCATTCTCTTCATCTTCTTCAGTTTCTTCAACTGACTCTTCTGCTGGTTCTTCAATTTTGGCAGTTTCTTCTACAGGTTCAACTACTTCTTCGGAAGCCACTTCTTCTACAGGTTCAACTACTTCTTCGGTAGCTACTTCTTCAACTGGTTCTTCCACTACTTCTTCTGTAGATTCAGTTTCTTCTGCAGGTTTAACATCTGGAGCAGCAACTTCAACTTCTGGTTTTTCTTGTTGCTCTTGTTCTTCGTTTTCAGCCTTTCTTGCTTCAAGTCTTGCAAGCATTTGGTCGATATCAATTTCTGTATCTTCTTCAACTGGTTCTGCTTGTGGCTCTTCTACTACTGGCTCAACTTTAGCTTTTACTTTTTCAGTTTTAGGTAATCTGATTTTTTCTTCAGAAAACATTTTTACGACACTTGCAGTTAAAAAACCAAGGCTCGCAAGTGTACCAAGTGATAATACTACGATTGCAATAATTTGAAAAGTTGTCATAATCAATTCTCCTTATTTCCCTTTTATATTTTGTGGTGGAGGCGGTGGGAATCGAACCCGCGTCCGAAATAGTTGTTCAAAAACCATCTACATGCATAGTTGACATTTATTAATCACATTTCCGGTAAGCCAACACACCAAAATGCGATTTTTGAGTTAAGTTTCAGCTATTCTACCTCAACCAAATAGCCTAACCCATAAACTTTGATACCTTAATAGTTTTTATGGGTGAAAAACCATTAAAGCATTTGCTAAACTTACGCAGCTAAAAGAGCTGGAGCAGCAAAAACAGAATTGTTATCTGCATTTAATTGTTTGCTATTTTTATCGCAGTATGCCCTGCCACATGCCAGTTTTTGCCCGCGTATCCCGTCGAAACCTGTACGCCCCCAAAGAAAGGGTTTTATGCTAAATTTTGCATCTTACTTCGCGATCAATCTCACGTTGCAAATCTTTCTTTTGAATTACTTCTTTCTTTTCAAATTCTTTTTTACCTTTTGCAAGCCCAATTTCTAGTTTAACATAGTTGCCGCTAAAATAGGCTTTTAATGGAACAAGTGTGTAACTTTTTGTAACTACCTTTTTCGAAAGCCTGTCTATCTCATTGCGGGATAAAAGCAACTTTCTTGTTCTTGTTTCATCTGGAATAAAGGCAGATGTTTTGTCGAATGTAGATATGTGTGCACCAACCAAAAAAGCTTCGTTATTCAAAATTCTTACATAAGAATCTTTCAAATTAAGTTTCCCTTTTCTGATTGATTTTACTTCACTACCGACCAAGACAATGCCCGCTTCTAAGGTGTCTTCAATTTGATAGTCGTGATATGCTTTGCGGTTTTCAGATACTATTTTCATCTTAGCGTCTCCTATTATAGCACATAGTATATTGTTTTTCAATATCTTTTTTAATTTTTTATAAATTTTCCACTAGTTTTTAATGTGAAAATACTTCATTTTGCGGTTTTTAGCACTTTTACCAAGTTGAAACTAACAAATTAATACATAAAACCGCAATTTATATTCTGCAATTTTTTTAAATATTTGGTTCAAAATCGATGTGTCTTGTTATTACATCAACCATAACAAGTTTAACAGATATTCTTTGACCGATACGGTATTGATTGTTTTTACCAAACATAGCAAACTTAACAGGGTCGAATACATAGTTATCTCTTGGTAATTTTTCTTTATAAATAAAGCCTTCAATGGTGTTGTCGAGTTCAACATAAATACCACCTTGCGTTACACCAGAGATTTTTCCTTCGAACACTTGACCAATCTTGCCGGCCATAAATTCAGTTTTCTTTTGATCATCAACAGTTCGCTCTGCCTCGTCCGCAACGCGCTCGGTTAAACTTGATTGCTCACTAACTTCAAGCACATAAGATTCGAGTGCAAGTCTGTTTGATGGCAATTTATCGTCAATACATTTTTTAATAATTCTGTGAATAGTCAAATCTGGATAACGTCTAATTGGCGAAGTAAAGTGGCAATAATCCTTAAGCGCCAAACCAAAATGTCCAAGATTTTCTGGAGCATACCTTGCTTTTTGCATAGATCTAAGCATAACTTTTGAAATCGCCTCACTATATTCCTTATCTTCACTTTCTAACAGCACTTTTTGGAAGTCCTTAGGTTTTTGTCCACCAGACATTTTTATCGAAAAACTAGCTGCAAATTGTTTAAAGGCTTTTATTCTTTCCATTGTTGGAATCTCGTGCACACGGTATACAAATGGTACACCAAGATTAGAAAAATGTGCAGCGACGACTTCGTTTGTAACAACCATAAATTGCTCAATCATTCTGTCAGACAAATTGCGTGGTTTTTTAATTATATCAACAGTTTCGTACTTGTCGTTAACGATAACTGCGGTTTCTGGCAAATCAAAATCCAATTGACCTGCATCATCGCGGCGTTTTAACAAAATTTTTGCAAGTTCAGCCGCATTATCTAGCATAGGTACTATTTTTTTGTATTTTTCACGCAATTGTTTGTCGCCGTCAAAGATTTTTGTTACGGCGGTATATGTCATGCGGAAGTCAGATTTAATAATACCTTTTGTTATTTTATGATTTAAAATGTTTCCTTGTTTATCAATATCCATAACGACAGAAAGCGTCAAACGTTCTTCGTCTGGATTTAGTGAACACATGCCGTTCGAAAGTTCAACAGGTAACATTGGCAAGACCATATCTGGAAAATATACACTTGTACCACGATGAAAAGCTTCTTTGTCTATTTCGCCATTTTCTTTCACATAGTGCGAAACATCGGCAATATGGACATACAATCTATAATTATCACCCTTACGCTCAACATTAATAGCATCATCAAAGTCCCTAGCATCTTCGCCATCAATTGTTATAGTTAATGTATTTCTAAAATCTGTTCGCCCTTCTCTATCTTGGTCAGTGATTGGCACTGCAACCTTTTTTGCTTCATTTTCTACAATGTCAGAAAATTCTTCACGCAAATTAAAGCTGCGGATAATAGAAAGTGTCGAAACTTTTACGTTGCTAGCATCGCCAATAACTTCTTCAATTTCACCTTGCGCCATGCGTGACCTTGATGGATATTCAAGAATTTTGACAACAACTTTTGTATTATTTGTCGCACCATGCACTTTGTCAATTGGAATAAATATCGATTCGGTAATTCGTTTGTCATCTGGAATAACAATGTTAATACCACTATTTTCTTGCAACAAACCAACAAGTGTCGTCACTCCACGGCTCACAATTTTAATTACTTCTGCTTCGTTAGAACTTGAATATTGTGGCTTATGATTGCCTTTTACCTTTTTGGTTTTAAGTGGCTTAATAAGAACTGTGTCGCCATGGACAGCACCATTTAACATACGTTCTGGAATAAAGAAATCGTCGCTAGTCTCATTTTCAACCTTGGCAAAGGCATACCCTTTCGTCGTTCCAATAATTGTAGCTTTTTTGATAGCTGTATTTTCTGGTAAAGTATATTTTTCACGCGCAGACTTAACCAGCTTGCCCGACTTGCAAAGTTCATTAACAGCCGTAGCAACTGCTTGCTTATCAAAGTTGTTACGAATACCCATAATTTTATAGATTTGGTCAATCGTTATATACTTATGTTTGGAATTCACGATCATTTCAAATACTTTATCAACAAAGTTCATTTCTTTCTCCTAAATGTGATATTTTTTTATTGTTTCTTTCCAAAAACGTTTACGCTTGAATACTTCAAGAATAGCAAACCAACCAATAGCCACACCTAAAAATGTCAAGCTTGGCCAAGTTGCAAGTTTTGGAAAACAACAAATTTTTACAATAAAATAGATAATGCTATAAAGCATCATTGCAAAGCAATCACCAAGCAATTCCATCTCGTTACGCTTTGAACAAAAGCAAACAATGGCAGTTGCGATTGTCACGCATGAAAGCATACAAGGTACAGCAATCGCATATGCCCAGCCAAAAGCAAACCCTAGCATATAGTGGTTATAAGCATCAATAAAAATCAAGAAAATGGACACAACAATACTTGTCCACTTAATATTTTTTATGTATCTGTTTGTGTTAGAATTAAAAGGCGAAATAAACACTACATAAAATACAAATATTGCAGCTAGTGCATATGGAAACCAATATGGCGAAGTCTTAAAAATTAAGTTTTGCGCCAAGCACAATAGTGACGCCAATATGCAAATAACACGCATAATTGAAATCCATGTTTTCTTTTTTATAATTTCTTTGTATGCATAGTCTGGATAACTATATTTATTTTTCTCTGCCTGTCTGCTCTCGTCACCAACAAACTTGCCACAAAGCGGACAGTTATTAAGGTCAGAAGAGACTTCAACATTACAAGATGGACAACGTTTAATTTCCGGCATATAAATCCCTCCTATTAGATTCTACTTTAACATCAACGCCAAGGCTGACAAGCAATGTGGCAATATCACGCTCTGTCACACTTTCACTTATTTTTGAAGAAATTGTTAGCGTCAAAATATCGCCATATGTCGCAACACCAATAGCTTTGCCATTATGCTTGCTTCTGCCAAGGTTAACCTCATAACGCTCGATATATTTCTCAAAAATATCTGGAACATCAATCTTTCCAACATTGCTAATTGCAAGCGTCTGATAATTTTCGCCCATGTAATTAAAACACAATTTCATAATTGGGTTTTTAAGAAATAATGGTATTGCCTTTATAATAACATTCTTTTGCAAGGCAACATTTGCATTGATATTTGCTTGCAAAAACTTTTTATCGACACCATCGAGTGCTGTTTTTGTTATTTGCATAGTTTCTTCAAGCGATTTTTGTTCAAGTGGCATTTCAATATTAAGGTACGAAGAAAAGTTGCGTAATGTTTGACTGCCAAATGTAGAACGCAAATCAATAGGAACAGAAATTCTAACTGGTTTTTTCGACCCGTTTCTCTTACTATTAACAGCATAACCAACAATTGCCGCTAAAAACGCGCCAATTTTCATTCCATAAGAATGTGCAACTTCTTTAAGTTTGCTTGCACTCATAACAAGCGTAGTGGTGTTAATTACACCAGCTGGAAAAAGCGTACCTTTAATCTTGTACGCGGCATGTTCTTTTGGCCTTTTGAGCTTTTCTTTTGTATAGTTAGCCAAAAACGAGTCTTCAATCTCACTGGCAGCTGGCAAATCTTTTGCACTTGCACAATTCTTGTACTCTTCTATTTTTTCGCCTTTAATAACCAAATATCGGGCTATAAGCGAGTTTAAAAAGAACATCGCACCGCGACCATCGGTAAGCGCATGAAAACACTCGAGTGACAACCTGTAATCGGTATACAAAACACGAATAAGGTGTGCATTAGAATTAGACAAATCAAATGGCTGGCAAGGAAACGCTGTTTCCCTTTCAATAAATAAATCATGGAAGTTGATTTCAAAATAGTTCCAAAAGAACCCCGACTTAATCGACACATTGAACGATGGAAATCTAATAAGAACATCATTTAATGCTTGTTGCAAAACCAATGGGTCAATCTTGTCTTTCATAATGGCAGATACTCTGAAAACAAAGTTCCAATCACGCCCACGTGCTGGTGGATAAATCATTGCAGCATTATCAAGCCTAAACCAATTGGCAACACGCCCCATTTTTGGATCTAGGTTGCTGAGCTTATATATTTCTTCTTCTTTTGCTTTTCGCGCAAGTTTTTGCTCACGGCGAATATTTTTTTTCAATTGAGCAATAGCAAGGCGTCTGCTCTTACTTTCTGCTTTTTTTAACTTTTTATTTTTCATTTTAACGTCTTTCGCTTTTTGTTTCATAGTAATAGTTTAACAATTATGCACATAAAAGTCTATTTATTTAACAGCAAAATTTGGAAACTTCGCTTTCTGCACCTATGCCTCGCTTCAAAATACGCCGCACCTTAACTTTCTTTACTCGTCTTTCATTTAAACAAGAACACGGATAGAAAACCCTTATCCGCGACCTTGTTTAAGCAAAATTCATCGTAAATTTAAGTCAATCTGCTGCTATACTGCACAATGTATTTTCATTAACATGGCATTATGTTGCCACCTATCTACAGTGTCTGTCATCTTGAGCGAAATGAAATCTGAGATAATTTTAAAGCTTGCACTACAATAGCTGTCGGTACATAATTCCCGTCATCTTGAGCGGAGCAAAGCGAAGTCGAAAGATCTACTTCATGTTAATAGTACTGCTAGCAAAAAGTTGCAAAATTTCGATATTATAGAAAGAAATAAAAAAATCTCAGGCAGGCGTATACTTAAGCGTATATAACTGTCTGAGATTTTTTTAATTTCTGCACTAGAATGCAAAATTTTGCTGCGAAAACACTAGACTAATTCAACAATAGCCATCTGCGCATTATCACCACGTCTAACTGTTGTCTTTAAAACGCGTGTGTAACCGCCTTTTGTTCCCTTTTCTGCTGCTCTTGTAGCATACTTAGGAGCGATTTCGTCGAACATCTTTTCGATTAAAGGCATTTCGATACCTTTTGTTCTAGCATCAAATGCTTCTTTCTTTTCGCCTTTAGCTCTTACTTCTTTTCTGTCTTTTAATACAGCTAAAAGTTTTCTACGAGCGTTAAGTTTTTTAACGCCATCTTTAGAAACTGTAATTGTTTTTTCTTTACCTTTTTCATCAACTACTTTCTTTTCGCTTGTAACAACATCTTCATAACCAGAAATAGCGATTGTGATGCATTTTTCTGCCATGCGTGATACTTGTTTAGCACGATCAAGTGTAGTTTCGATTCTACCATACCAAAGAAGATCACTAACTTGGTTATTTAAAAGTGCAAGTCTTTGGTCGGTTGGTTTACCTAATTTTTGCGTATTCATACTTATTCTCCTTATTCTTCTTTGGTCTTAAGAGATAATCCAAGACTTTCAAGTTTATGAATAACTTCATCAAGTGATTTTCTACCTAAGTTTTTAACCTTTAACATATCGTCTTCAGACTTTTTGATCAAATCTTCAACAGTGTTAATAGCTGCTCTCTTCAAGCAGTTAAATGAACGAACTGAAAGATCAAGATCTTCAATGCTCATGCTCATAAGCTTTTGAACTTTATCTTCTTCACGGCTAACAAGAATAGATGTGTTTGCCATTGAATCTACAAGGTCAATGAACAAGCCAAAATATTCATTCAAGAGTTTTGCAGAAAGAGAAATAACTTCTTTTGCAGAAACTGTTCCGTTAGTGTGAACGTTAAGTGTAAGCTTGTCATAGTCGATACTTTGACCAACACGTGCACTTTCTACTTCATAAGAAGCACCACGAACTGGTGTGAAAAGACTATCGATTGCGATAAAGCCAATTGGAAGACTCATATCTTTATTCTTTTCAGCAGAAACATAACCTCTGCCACGGCCAACGTTGATTTCCATATCAAGAACGCCATCTGTTTCAAGAGTACAAATATAAAGGTCAGGATTTAATACCTTTACTTCGTCATCTGGAGTGATGTCGCCAGCTGTAACAACACATGGACCTTTAGCTTTAAGTCTGATTGTTTTCTTAAAGTTTTTATCATCAGAAGATGTTTTAACAGCTAAGCTCTTAATGTTAAGAACGATTTCTGTAATATCTTCTTTGCAACCTTTAAGTGTTGAAAACTCGTGTTCAACACCTGCAATTCTGATGCTTGTTGCAGCAGCACCAGGCAAACTAGAGAGTAAAACTCTTCTAAGTGCGTTACCAATAGTAACACCGAAACCTTTTTCAAGTGGTTCGAGAACAAACTTAGCGCAAGCACCATTTTGTTCCTCTGTACATTCAATTCTAGGTTTTTCAATTTCTAACATAAAATACCCTCCAATATGTTATTACTTAGAATAAAGCTCGATAATCAAGTGTTCCTCAATGTTCAAGTCAATATCATCACGTTGTGGTAACGCAATAACTTTACCAGTAAGCTTTTCTGGAGAAAATTCTAACCATTTAGGAAGAATAACTCTAGAATCTTTAACTTTTGCAAATGGAGCTTTCTTTTGTTTGTTCTCTTTTACAGCAATAACATCATTAAGAGAAACTAAGTAAGATGGAATGTTAACGTTTTTACCATTTACAGTAAAGTGACCATGGTTAACAAGTTGTCTTGCTTCAGCACGGCTAGCAGCAAAACCCATTCTGTAAACAACATTGTCAAGTCTTCTTTCCAAAAGACTAAGCATGTTTTCACCAGTCTTACCTCTCATGGTTTCAGCCATTTCATAGTAACCATGGAATTGTTTTTCTTGAAGGCCATAAGCTCTTTTAACTTTTTGTTTTTCTCTAAGCTGAGTTAAGTATTCAGAAGGTTTCTTACGAGCGCCAGCGTGAACTCCAGGTATAACTGGTCTGCGTTCCATAGCACATTTTTTGCTTAAACATCTATCGCCCTTTAAGAACAATTTAGTACCTTCTCTTCTGCATAATCTGCAGTCTGCGTCAATATACTTTGCCATTTTATCTCTCCTTATACTCTTCTACGTTTTGGTGGACGACAACCATTATGGGCAAGTGGTGTTACATCACGAATGAGTGTAACTTCCATGTCAGCATTAGCTAAGCTTCTGATGGCATTTTCCTTACCTGAACC
The DNA here is from genome assembly GCA_934756675.1 of uncultured Clostridia bacterium. Taxonomy (GTDB): domain Bacteria; phylum Bacillota; class Clostridia; order Christensenellales; family UBA1242; genus CAKVLG01. Next base: position 46,455 of record CAKVLG010000004.1, read on the forward strand.
AGCGCCTTTAACATAAACTTCAACAGATTTAACACCATAAGTATCTCTTGCAGCCTTTGCAGCTTTTTCGCAAGCTTGACCAGCAGCAAATGGAGTGCTCTTTCTGCTACCTTTGTAGCCGAAACCACCAGCACTTGCAGATGTAAGAGTGTTACCGTTTACATCTGTTACTGTTACGATTGTATTGTTAAAAGAAGATTGTACGTGAACAATACCTTTTTCAACATTGGTCGTAATTTTACGTTTCTTTGAACTTTTTACTTGTGCCATTTTTGTCTCCTTATTTCTTCTTTATAGAGCTCAATCTTGGGCCCTTTCTAGTTCTAGCGTTACTACGTGTACTTTGACCACGAACAGGCATACCCTTTCTATGTCTGATACCACGGTAACAACCGATTTCCATTAAATTTTTAATATTCATAGCAACATCTCTCTTAAGGTCACCCTCAACAACAAGATGTTTATCCATGTATTCACGGATTTTGTTGATATCTGCTTCTGTTAAATCCTTAACTCTTGTATTAGGATCAATCTTTGTAGCAGCTAAAATTTTGTTAGAAGTAACTCTTCCAACACCGTAGATGTAGGTAAGACCTATTTCTACTCTCTTTTCATTTGGTAAATCTACACCAGCAATACGTGCCATTTTTATCCTCCACACGAATTTATTGTTTTGTTTTAATTTTATTTTAATTTATGTTTACGCCCGTCCAACAAGGGTTCCCCCTTTTGCCGCGTGAACTAAGGCGATTATTTTCAAACTTAACCCTGAACTTGTTTATGTTTTGGGAATTTACTGCAAATTACTCTAACTTTACCGTTTCTTTTAATAACCTTGCAATCTTCGCAAATAGGTTTAACACTTGGTCTAACTTTCATAATTTTTTCTCCTTTAACTACTTCTTTCTCCAAATAATTCGACCTTTTGTTAAGTCGTAAGGGCTCATTTCTAGGTTTACTGTATCACCTTCGTAAACGTGAATAAAGTTCTTCCACAATTTACCAGATAAGTATGCAGTAATGATATGTCCATTAGAAAGCTTAACCTTAAAAGTCGCGCCTGGCATAGCTTCAACAACTACACCCTCGGTTTCAATAACATCATCTTTACTCAAAACTAATATCCTCCGTCTTTGTTAAAATTTCGACTCCATCTGTTTTGATTAGTACGGTGTTTTCGTAATGTGCAGAAGGCAGACCGTCCATTGTGCGACAATCCCAACCATGGAGCTTAATATTTCTCTTGCCCATATTTATCATTGGTTCAATCGCTAGGGTCATACCACTCTTAAGAACCATACCAGTTCCTTCTATGCCAACATTAGAAATAAATGGGTCTTCGTGCATGTTTCTTCCAATACCATGACCACCCATTTCCCTAACAACGCCATAGCCATGTTTTTCAGCATGTTGCTGAACTTTTGCGCCAATATCACCAAGTCTACTACCCTCTTTCAAATCTTTAATAGCTTCGAAAAAGCATTCCTTTGTGACTTGAATTAGCTTTAATTTTTCTGGGCTTACATTTCCGATTGGAAATGTTCTAGCGGCATCACCTTGCCAGCCCTTGTAGCTTGCGCCTACATCGACGCTCAATATCTGACCTTCTTTCAAAATGTCTTCACTTCTTGGAAAACCATGAACAATTACATCGTCAATAGATGCACATATTGTTCCAGGAAAGCCATCATAATGCAAAAATGTAGGTTTTGCTCCTCTAGATATTATATAATCATGAGCGATTTTGTCAAGTTGCAAAGTAGAAATTCCAGGTTTAGCATTTTTTTGCATTAAATCTAGAACTTCCCCTACAATCTTTCCTGCTTCACGCATGAGTTCAATTTGTTTTCTGTCTTTTATTGTTATCATTTTTTTATCGCTTCCAAAATATCTTCTGAGACCTTATCAATTGATTGATCTCCATCAATAACCAAAAGCCTTGGATCATTTTCATAAAATCTGATTACAGGCATGGTTTCGTTGTCAAAGACACTAAATCTTTTAACAATCGATTCCATATCATCATCAATTCTTTGAATAATGTCACCACCACAATTCTCACATTTATCTTTTTTGTATGAATCAATGTGAAAAGATGTACCACATTCTTTGCAAATTCGACGTCCAAGCAAACGATTTAACACTTTTTCTTTATCAATTTTGATATAGATAATTTTGTCAAATCTTATGAGCCTTTCTGTTTCTTCTGCTTGTTCAAGAGTGCGAGGGAAGCCATCGAGAATGAAACCATTGTTACAGTCTGGTTGACTAGCCCTCTCCCTAAACAATTTTAAAGTGAGTTGCATAGAAATAAGTTTGCCATTATTAACAATTTCTGTTAACCCATATGGGTCACCAGCAGCAATCGAACCTCTAATCAAATCACCAGTAGAGATATGTGGAATCCCTAACTCTTTAGAAATAACTTTCGCCTGAGTTCCCTTTCCAGAACCAGGAGCTCCAATTAAAAGTATTTTCACAGTGAATCTCCTATAAAATATTCTTGTGACGTTTCATCATAAGTTGAGCATCAAGTTGCATATTGAATTCTTCAGCAACACTTACAACGATAAGCATACCAGTTGCAGTGAATGCATTAATAAGATTAAGTGAGTTTCCAGCAATAACTTGGAATAATACACTTGGTACAATAGCAATAAATGCAAGGAATATTGCACCAAAGAGAGTTATTCTCTTTGAAACTTTTCCGAGATAATCAGCTGTAGGTTTGCCTGGTCTGATACCTGGGATAAATCCACCGTTTTGTTGAATGTTTTGGCTAACGTCTACTGGGTTAAATTGAATCTGTGCATAGAAGAATGCAAAGAACAAAATTAACAAACCAACCAAGATGCTATAGATAACGCCACCAGCACCAAGGTAGTCATAATAGAATTTAGCGAACCAACCCGATTCCCTTGTTACGCCACAAAGTTGCATAATAAGGTTTGGGAAAGTAATAATTGCCGAAGCAAAGATGATTGGCATAACGCCACTTGCATTAACTTTCATAGGAATGTAAGAAGATTGACCTCCATACATTTTACGCCCTTTTACTTGTTTTGCATATTGAACTGGAATTTTTCTCTCTGCCATGTCGACAAAACAGATAAGTGCAAATATAACAAAAGCCAAAGCCAAGAAGCCAAGAAGCTCGAATATAGCACTTGTAACGCCCTTGAAGATACTACCAATAACATCTACAAGAGAAATAGCAAATGATGAAATAATGCCTACAAAAATAATAAGCGAAACACCATTACCAACGCCTTGTTCTGTGATACGATCACCGATCCACATAGTTAAACATGTACCAGCAACTAATACAAGAACAATCATGATTGCTGTTAACCATTTAAGGTTAGCACCAAAGATAGGTTGAACATAGTCCATACCAAAACCAAATACGATACCAGCACCTTGTGCAACTGCAAGAACAAGTGCAACAATCTTAGTAATCATATTGATTTTTTCTCTTCCTTCATCGCCTTGTTTAGAAAGACGCTCTAATGCTGGAATACCAACAGTTAAGAGCTGAACGATAATGGACGCATTAATATAAGGCGTAACACCCAAAGCAAAGAATGCACCATTAGATAACGCACTTCCTGTAATTGCATTCAAAAGAGAAAGGATACCTCCATCATTTGTAGCACTGGCATAAACATCTGGTGTTAAGCCAGGTACTGTGACATGACAACCGAGTCTATATACTAATAATAATAAAATCGTTATTAGTATCTTTTTTCTTATGTCAGGATTCTTAAATGCTTCTGCTAGGGTTTTGAACATTATAACACCTCAATAGTTCCGCCAACTGCAGTAATCTTGTCAGTAGCGGTCTTTGTAAATTTAGCAGCTTTAACAGTTAAAGCTTTAGTTAAAGTACCATTACCGAGAACTTTTAATCCATAAGGAGCGATTTTAGAAATCACGCCTTCGTTCTTAAGCATTTCTGCAGTAATAACTGTACCCTCTTTAAATTGTTCAAGATCTTGAACATTAACTGTAGTATACTCTTTTCTAAAGATGTTTGTAAAGCCGCGTTTAGGAAGTTGACGAATGAGAGGCATTTGTCCACCTTCAAAACCTGGTCTTACACCACCGCCAGAACGAGCATTTTGTCCTTTATGACCTTTTCCGGCTGTTTTACCAAGGCCTGAACCGATACCACGGCCAAGTCTTTTAACAGTTTTACGAGAATTAGGTGCAGGTGATAATTCGTGTAATTTCATAATTTTCTCCTTACTTAACTTCTTCAACTTTAACTAAATGTTTAACTACGAAAAGCATACCTCTGATTGCAGCGTTATCTGGTTTAACAACTTCTACATTAAGCTTTGTTAAGCCAAGAGCTACAAGAGTTTTTTGTTGTTTAGCAAGTCTGCCAGAAGCACTCTTAACAAGAGTAACTTTAAGCATAGGACCTTCTACCTTTTTTGCAACTGTTTTAGCAGGAGCTTTTTTAGCTTCAGCTTTAACTGGTGCAACTTTCTTTTCTTCTACTTTAGTTTCAGTTTTAACAGCTTCTGTTTTAGCTTTTGGAGCTTTAGCTGGAGCTGATTTCTTTTCTGCTACAGCTTTTGTAGCAGGAGCTTTTTTAGCTGCAGTTTTAACAGAAGTTTTTTTCTCTGCTGCTGCAGTTGTTGTTTTAGCTGCAGTTTTAGCAGGAGCTTTTTTCTCTGCTGCTGCAGTTGTTGTCTTAGCTGCAGCTTTAGCAGGAGCTTTTTTCTCTGTTGCTGCAGTTGTTGTCTTTTTAGCTACGGTTTTTGTAGCTGCTGTTTTCTTTGTTTCTGCCATTTTTGTTACCTCTACTAAATTTCTTCTACTTTCTTACCGCGAAGCTTAGCGATTGTTTCTGCACTTCTAAGTTTAGAAAGTCCATCAAATGTAGCTTTAACGCAGTTTGCAGGGTTGTTAGAACCATAAAGTTTTGTTGTGATATCTTTGATACCAGCAAGTTCAACAACGTCACGAACAGCACCACCGGCAATAACACCAGTACCTTCTTTAGATGGCATCATGATAACTTTTGTTGTTTCGAATACACCAATAACTTCATGAGGAATTGTTGTACCATTCAATTCAACGTTAATCATGTGTTTTTTAGCAGCACCTGTTGCTTTTTCAATAGCAATTGTAACTTCAGTGCCCTTGCCCATTCCAATACCAACTTTGCCGTTTCTGTCACCAGCAACAACCAAAGCGTTGAAACGCATTTTACGACCACCTTTAACGGTTTTAGAAATACGGTTAACATTAACCATTTTCTTGTCGATACCATCGTTATTTCTGTCGTTATCTTTTTGACCACGTTTTTGTCTAGGCTCACGTTTAGAATCTTTATTTTCAACATTAAATGTGCGAGTCTTTTTTTCTCTAACTTGTTCTTGTGGAACATCAACTACGATATTTTCAATGTCTGCCATAAACCCTCCTAAAACTCAAGTCCAGCTGATCTAGCGCCTTCTGCAAGTTGCTCAACACGACCAGTATAAATGTAACCGCCACGATCAAATACGACTTTTTTAATTTTTAATTTTTTAGCTTTAGCGCCAACATCAGCGCCAACAATGTATGCCTGCTCTTTCTTTGTTTTACCAGCAAGTTTGCTAGCAAGTTCTTTTTCGAGTGAAGAAGAACTGCAAAGAGTCTTACCTGTTTCATCATCAATGATTTGTGCATAAATTTGAGCAGTTGAACGATAAACATTAAGTCTAGGTCTATCAGCTGTACCTTTTAAGGTGTATCTGATTCTATCATGTTTATTCTTTCTCATTGTGTTTTTATCAATTTTGTTAAACATAATTATTTACTCCTTATTTTTTAGCACCTTTCTTGATTTCTTTTCTTCTTACAACTTCGTTTGTGTAGAAGATACCATATCCGTGGTAAGGTTCAACAGGCTTAATAGCTTTAAGGTCAGCAGCGAATTGACCAACTCTAATTTTGTCAATACCACTGATTTCAACTGTTGTAGCGTTAGGACATGTGCAAGTAAGGTCAGCTGGAACTTCAACATTAACAGGATGAGATAATCCAATAATGAATGTAAGTTTGTTACCAGCTAAAGACACTTTGTAACCAACGCCTTTGATAGATACAGATTTTGTATACCCTTCTGTAACACCTTTAACCATGTTAGCAAGAGTAGCTCTGTACATACCATGTTTAGATTTTATTTCTCTTTCCTCAGAATTTCTCTTTAAGAAGATAGCAGGTTTGCCGTTGTGCTCACCTTTTTCGATAGAAATGCAAGCATCAACATATTGTCTAAGAGCGCCTTTTGGACCACTTACAACTACTATATTTTCGTCACTACGGTCAACATTAACGCCATTAGGTAATTCAATAGGTTCATTACCAATACGACTCATACGCTTCCTCCTTACCAAATGTAGGCGAGAACTTCGCCACCAATTCCAAGTTTTCTAGCATTTTTATCGGTCATAACACCCTTTGGTGTAGAAACGATGGCAATGCCGAGGCCACTAAGTACCTTAGGAAGGTCTTCAGCACCAGCATAAACTCTAAGACCAGGCTTAGAAATTCTCTTTAAACCAGTGATTACTTTTTCTCCCTTTGGACCATATTTTAAATTGATAACAAGATTTTTGAACTTGCCGTTATCTTTTTCTTCGAAGCCATTAATGTAACCTTCGTCAAGTAAGATTTGAGCAATAGCTCTTTTCATGCTAGAAGTTTCAAGTTCAACTTGAGTCTTTCTTGTAACTTGAGCATTTCTAATTCTTGTTAATAAATCTGCGATAGGATCATTTACCATTTTCTTTCCTCCTATTACCAACTAGCTTTCTTAGCGCCAGGGATTTGACCTTTATATGCTAAGTTTCTAAAACATATTCTGCAAATTCCATACTTTTTAAGTACAGCATGAGGTCTTCCACAGATAGAGCATCTGGTATACTCACGAGTAGAATACTTTTGAGCTTTTTGTTGTTTATTGATCATTGATTTTTTTGCCATATAGACCTCCTACGCCTTGAAAGGCATACCCATTGCTTTAAGCAATGCTCTAGCCTCTGCATCAGTTTTAGCTGTTGTGATAAAACAAACATCTAAACCACGGATTTTTTCGATTTTATCATAAACGATCTCAGGGAAAATAAGTTGTTCCTTAACACCGTATGCATAGTTACCTCTACCATCGAAAGCGTTTGGATTTAATCCTCTAAAATCTCTAACTCTTGGAAGTGCAATTGACATAAATTTATCGAAGAATTCATACATTCTTGTACCACGAAGAGTAACTTTAGCACCGATTTTCATACCTTCACGAACTTTGAAGTTTGCGACAGATTTACGAGCTTTAGTTACAACTGGCTTTTGACCAGCGATAAGTCCAAGTTCTTCAACAGCTAAGTTGAAGCTTTTACTGTTACCAGCTTCATCACCAAGACCCATGTTTAAAACGATTTTATCAAGTTTTGGAACTTCATTAACGTTTTTATAACCGAATTCTTTGATAAGAGCAGGAACAACAACTTTTTTGTACTTTTCTTTAAGTCTGTTTTGTGTATTTTCCATAAATTATCCCCTTACACGCCCCTCTGAGATTTTTTACCAGTGGTTAGTTTTGCGGCTTTACTGCTAGTAGATGTAGCTTTAACCTTTTTAACAGTTTCTTTCTTTACATCTGCCTTTTCTGCTTTTTCGACTTTTTCATTTTTCTTTGCAGCAGCTTTTTCTGTTTTTTCAGTTTTCTTGTCTGCTACGAATTTCTTGTCAAGAACGGCACCACATTTGCAAACTCTAACCTTTTTGCCATTTGCTTCACTGTGTTTAACTCTTGTAGGTTTTCCACATGTTGGGCAAACAACCATAACGTTAGAAACGTCAATAGCAGCTTCTTTCTTAACGATTTGGCTCTTTTCTTGAGCTTTTCTAGCTTTAGTATGACGGCTAACAATGTTAACACCTTCAACTATAACTCTGTTTGTTTTTGCATTGACTGCAAGGACTTTACCCTTTTTACCAGCGTCTTTACCAGCGATAACAACGACTGTATCATTTTTCTTTACACTCAAATTTGTCATAAACTACTGCCTCCTATATAACTTCAGGCGCAAGAGATATAATTTTCATGTAATCTTTATCACGAAGCTCACGCGCAATTGGTCCAAAAATACGGGTACCCTTTGGTTGTTTTTGACTGTCAATAATAACTGCGGCATTATCGTCAAATCTGATGTGACTACCATCTGGACGACGAAGACCTTTTGTTGTACGAACAATAACTGCTTTTACAACATCGCCTTTCTTAACTGTGCCACCAGGGATAGCAGATTTAACAGAAGCAACAATAACATCACCGATGTTACCACTTCTTCTGAATGATCCACCAAGCACTCTGATACACATAATTTCTTTTGCACCAGTATTATCAGCAACTTTTAATCTTGTTTGTGGTTGTATCATAATCTTTCTCCCTTATATTACTTAACTTTTTCAACAATTCTAACAAGACGCCATCTCTTAGTTTTGCTGAGAGGTCTTGTTTCTTCGATCTCTACAGTGTCACCGATATCGCACTCATTCTTTTCATCATGAGCTTTGAAAGAAGTTGTTTTGTTAATTGTTTTCTTATAAATTGGATGCTTATCTTTTGTGTAAACATTGACAACGATAGTTTTATCCATCTTGTTGCTTGCCACAACACCAATTCTTGTTTTTCTTTCATTTCTATTAATATCTGTCATAATTCACCTTACCTTCCAGCCTTTTCTGTAGCCTTTTTAGTAGCTTTTTTCTTTGGAGCAACTTCAACAGGAACAGATTTAGCTTTGCCAAGTTCTCTTTCTTTTAAAACAGTTTTAACTCTTGCAATGTCTCTTTTACACTCACGAAGTTGGAGTGGATTATTCAAGCTTCCAGTAGCATGTGAGAAACGAAGATTGAAAAGCTCTTGCTTAAGACTTACAAGTTTTTCTTCAAGCTCAGCATTTGTTAAACTAACGAATTGTGCATTTTTCATCTTACTTTGCCTCCTCTACTACTTCTTTTTTAACGATCTTAGTCTTGCAAGGAAGTTTGTACATAGCACGTGTAAGTGCAGTTGTAGCCATTTCTTCTTTAACGCCACCAATTTCGAATAGTACTCTGCCAGGTTTAACAACGGCTACCCAGTACTCAGGGTTACCTTTACCAGAACCCATACGAGTTTCTGCAGGTTTCTTTGTTACAGGTTTATCAGGGAAGATATCGATCCATACCTGACCACCACGTTTTGTGTATCTTGCAATAGCGATACGGGCAGCTTCAATTTGGTTTGAAGTGATCCAGCAAGGTTCAGTAGCTACCAAACCTAAATCGCCGTGAACAACTTTGTTACCTCTTGTAGCTTTACCAGTCATTCTACCACGTTGAACTTTTCTTCTTTTAACTCTTTTAGGCATCAACATGATTGTTTCCTCCCACATTTGATGTTAAAGTTTGTTTACCAAGACGATCGCCTTTATAAATCCAAACTTTTACACCGATTTTTCCGTAAGCTGTATCAGCTTCTGCAAAACCATAGTCAATGTCAGCTCTAAGTGTTTGAAGTGGAAGAGAACCATCATGATATGATTCACTTCTAGCAATTTCAGCACCATCAAGACGGCCACCAACGGTAATTTTAATACCCTTAACGCCAGCTTTTGTGCAACGGCTTAAAGCTTGTTTCATAGCTCTTCTAAAACCAACACGTGCTTCAAGTTGAGAACAAATAGACTCTGCAACAAGTTGAGCGTCAGCATCAGGAGATTTGATTTCAATAACATTGATATTTACAAATTTTGCAGCTGAAATTTTAGTAATTGCAGCTTTCATAGCTTCAACGCCAGCACCTTTTTGACCGATAACCATACCAGGTCTAGATGTATAGATTGAAACTGTTAATTTTTCAGCACTTCTTTCGATAACAACTTTTGAAATACCATGAGTCTTATAATCTTTGTTAATAAGTTTACGGATTTTGTCATCTTCGAGAATATTTTTGCCGAAATTCTTTTTATCTGCGTACCATTGGCTGTCCCAGCCTTTGATAACGCCAATTCTCATACCTTTTGGATTAACTTTTTGTCCCATAATAATCTCCTATTGCCTAACATCAAGAATCACTGTAATATGACTTGTGCGTTTCTTGATTTCATGTGCTCTACCCTTGCTAACTGGTTGGAATCTCTTTAAGATTGTGCCGCCATCAACATAAGTTTCAGCAACAAATAGGTCTGCTTTATTTAAGTTTAAGTTATTTTCAGCATTTGCACCAGCGCTTTGAAGAACTTTTAATGTGCTTTCAGTAGCAGCATTTGGCATATACTTTAAAATAGCTTCTGCTTCAGCGTAGCTCTTACCACGAATTTGGTTAAGAACGATTCTTACTTTTGATGGAGATATTCTAATGTTTTTAGCAACGGCTTTTGCTCGCTTATCAGCATTAGCAATTCTGTTTTCAGCTTTAACTCTTTGTCTTGTTGCCATTATTTCTTACCTCCAGGTTTTTTACCAACGGTTGTTGTTGTAGTCTTATATGGTTTATAAGTACAAGTAGGAGCGAAATCTCCCAATTTGAAGCCAACCATTTCAGATGTTATATAAACAGGAACATGTTTTCTACCATCGTGGACAGCAATTGTGTGACCAATCATCTCTGGGATAATTGTAGAAGAACGTGACCATGTTTTGATAACTTGTTTTTCATTAGCTGCGTTCATTGCTTGAACTTTCTTTAAAAGACTTTCAGCAATAAATGGGCCTTTTTTAATTGATCTACTCATAATTCCTCTCCTAATTTATACGTTTTACGATTAATTTATTGCTACGGTTCTTTTTCTTTCTAGTCTTGTAGCCCATAGCAGGTTTGCCCCATGGAGTCATTGGACCAGCATGTCCAACAGGAGCCTTACCTTCACCACCACCATGTGGGTGATCAACAGGGTTCATAACAGCACCACGTACTGTAGGTCTAACACCCATGTGACGTGTTCTACCAGCTTTACCGATAGAAACGATTTCGTGTTCAACGTTACCAACTTGACCAATTGTAGCGCGGCAAGTAACAAGAACTTTTCTCATTTCGCCAGATGGCATACGAAGTGTAGCATATCTACCTTCCTTAGCCATGTATTGAGCAGAAATACCAGCACTTCTAGCGATTTTACCACCACGACCTGGTGTAAATTCGATGTTGTGAACAACAGAACCAACTGGAATGTTGTCGAGTGCTAATGTATTACCTACTTTAATTTCAGCGTTAGCACCACTCATAACAGTGTCGCCAACTGCTAAGCCAATAGGTGCTAAGATATATCTCTTTTCACCATCAGCATAATTCAAAAGTGCAATGTAAGCTGATCTGTTTGGGTCATATTCAATAGATGCAACTTTTGCAGGAATATTGTCTTTATTTCTTTTAAAATCGATAACTCTATATTTTTGACGATTTCCACCACCGATATGTCTAACAGTGATTTTACCTTGAGCGTTTCTACCGCCAGTTTTCTTTTTGCTTACAAGCAAACTCTTTTCTGGAGTAGTTGTTGTAATTTCGTCAAAGGAAGGTGCTGCTTTAAATCTTGTACCAGCGGTTATCGGCTTAAATCTTTTAATTGCCATAATTTACTCTCCCTTTATTATGATAAACTATCGAAGAACGCAATTGATTTGCTGTCTGCAGTCAATTGAACAATAGCTTTTTTGTAGTTACCTGTAAGTCCTTCGTGTTTACCTTGTCTTTTAATTTTACCAAACACATTTGCTGTGTTTACACTTTCAACTTTAACCTTGAAGATTTCTTCAACAGCTTTCTTGATTTGAGTCTTGTTAGCAGATTTTGCAACTTCAAAAGTATATTTCTTGTTAGCAATATCGCCATAAGTCTTTTCAGAAAGAATAGGTCTTATAATAATATCTTGAGCAACCATTATTTACAAGCCTCCTCAACCTTTTTGATAGCTTCCTTAGTGAAGATTACTTTGTCAGATACAACAAGTTCATATGTGTTTAAAGTATCTGCAGTAGCAACATTTGCATTAGGAAGGTTTCTGCAAGAAAGAACAACTTTCTCGTCAGCATCGGTTGTAACAATTGTAAATCTCTTATCTATATTAAGAGCGTTTAAAATTTCAACCATGTTTTGTGTTTTGATAGCGTCAAGCTTGAGTTCGTCAAGAACAACAATAGCTTTTTCTTCCATCATCTTTGAAAGAGCACTAACAAAAGCACCTCTCTTCATTTGCTTGTTAACCTTTTTAGAGAAATCTCTTGGTTTTGGAGCAAATACAACGCCACCCTTAATCCATTGTGGAGCACGGATAGAACCTTGTCTTGCATTACCTGTACCTTTTTGTTTCCAAGGTTTTCTGCCACCACCACGAACTTCTGTACGTGTTAATGTGCTTTTTGTACCTTGTCTTTGGTTGCTAAGGTAAGCAACAACGATTTGGTGAATAAGTGCTTCATTATAAGGTGCTTTAAATACTTCGTCAGAAAGAGTAATCTTACCAACTTCTTCGCCTTTAATATTAACAACTTTAGTTTGCATATCTCTCTCCTCCTGCCTTACGCCTTAACCGCAGTTTGGATTGTAACAACAGCACCCTTGCTTCCTGGGATAGCACCCTTAATTAAAAGTAAGTTTCTGTCTACATCAACTTTTGCGATTTCGAGATTTTGAATTGTAACTTTTTCGTTACCATATTGACCAGGCATCTTCTTGTTCTTGAAAACTCTAGATGGAGTTGAGTTAGCACTAAGTGAACCAACTTCTCTATGAACAGGGCCAACACCATGAGTCATTTTAAGTCTGTGATGATTCCATCTTTGGATTGTACCAGTGAAACCTCTACCACGTGTGTAACCAGATACATCGATCTTGTCACCTTCGGCAAATACATCACATTTGATTTCTTTGCCAAGCTCCAAACCTTCTGTTGGAATATCGAATTCCTTTAAGTATTTCTTTGGAGCAACATTTGCTTTTTTCAAGTGGCCAGCTTCGGCCTTTGAAATTTTATTAGCCTTTGTATCAACAAAAGCAAGTTGAACAGCTGCGTAACCATCTTTCTCTACAGTCTTAATTTGAGAAACGGCACAAGGACCAGCTTCAACAACAGTCACAGGGATAACCAAACCTTTGTCGGTAAAGATCTGTGACATACCAATTTTCTTACCAAGTATAGCTTTATTCATAATCACTTCTCTTCCCCCTGTTATAATTTAATATTGATATCTACACCACTAGGAAGATCAATCTTCATAAGTGCATCAACAGTTTTAGCTGATGGGTTGTAAATGTCAATAAGTCTTTTATGTGTTCTAATTTCAAATTGTTCACGAGAATCTTTGTGTTTGTGAACTGAACGAAGGATTGTAACAATTTCCTTCTCTGTAGGCATTGGAATAGGTCCAGATACCTTAGCACCTGCTTTAGTAGCAGTTTCCACAATTCTTGCAGCAGACTGGTCAACAAGGTCATGGTCGTATGCTTTCAATTTAATTCTGATTTTTTGTGTTGCCATTAATTATTCCTCCATTATTTTTTCCAAACTGAATGCGTCTCACCACACTGTAAACACTTTAATTCGTGGTTTGGCAAAGACGAGTTTGTCGCTAGAGTCAAGCTCTAACAATTGTCTGCATGAGTTATCTCGAATCAAGGCTCATCGAGCAATCTCCCGCATCATCCCAATTTACAGCGTGTATATTGTACTATACGCACGGCCCCGTGTCAATAGTTTTTTACAATTTTTTTAATTTTTTTACAAATAAAATACAGGACGCTCTATGTCCCGTATTTTCTAATCATTTTGCTTGTCACAATACTTATCTAACATGGAATAAATCACTTTACTCATCATTGCTAAATCATAGTACCACGCATTAACTATTTTAAAAAATTCTTTTAATATTTTTTCTTTTGTTTCTTGCGATGAAGGGAGCTTGTATTTATGTCTTACCCCATCTGCTTTCATAATCATTATTTTATCGTCTTTACAATTGCTATTTAATTCTTTTAAATAATCAAACATCATTACCTCACACGTAAAGTATATTACTTACACGTCTATATGTCAAATAGATTAATAAATTATTATAGACATGTAAATTATATAACTAGGAGAGTATATGAGAGTTCGAATATTAGACATATTAAAAGAAAAAGGCAAAACCAAGTATTGGTTATGGTCGCAAACAGATATGAGTTATGGCAATTTTTCGAAGATTGTGAATAACGAAACAAAATTAATCAGTTTTAAGAACATTGAATTATTTTGCGACATTTTAGATTGCACGCCTAACGACCTATTTGATTATAAAAAGAAATAATTAACGCCACCTTACTGGGTGGCTTTTTTATTGTCAATGGTAGTTTTTATTGACAATAAAAAAATCGCCATTTGGCGATTTTTGTTTTTCTATACTCTATAAGTTGTATGGATTCCAGGGCCCATAGTAGCACTAATAGAAATACTCTTTAAATATGTACCCTTAGCAGCTTGTGGTTTAGCTTTAACCAAAGCGTCCATAACAGTATCATAGTTTTCGAGTAATTTGTCTGGACCAAAGCTCTTTTTACCAATAGTAACATGGATAATACCAAACTTATCAAGTCTGTATTCAACTTTACCAGCTTTGATATCTTTAATAGCTTTTGTAACGTCCATAGTAACAGTACCACTCTTTGGGTTTGGCATAAGACCACGAGGTCCAAGAACTCTAGCGATTCTACCAACTAACCCCATCATGTCTGGTGTTGTGATACAAGCATCGAAATCAAGCCAGTTTTCTTTTAAAATTTTGTCAATGATTTCTTCAGCGCCAACAACGTCAGCACCATTAGCTCTAGCTTCATCAGCTTTGTCACCTTTGGCAATAACTAAAACTTTAACGTTTTTACCAGTACCATTAGGGAGAACTACAGAGCCACGAACTTGTTGATCAGCATTCTTTGGGTCAACACCGAGCTTAACGTGAAGTTCGATAGTTTCATCAAATTTAGCTTTAGCTGTATCAATAACAAGAGCCATAGCATCTTTTGGTTCATAAATTTTAGAGCGCTCAACTAAAGAGGCGCTAGCTTTATAATTTTTTCCGCGAATCATAGTTTGCCTCCTTATTCTTCTACTGTAATGCCCATAGAACGAGCAGTACCCTTAATCATACTCATAGCTGCTTCCACAGTGTTTGCATTAAGATCTTTCATCTTAGTTTCTGCAATTTCTTTAACTTGAGCTTGAGTTAATTTTCCGACTTTTTCTTTGTTTGGTTTTGCACTTGCTTTATCAAGACCGAGAGCCTTTAAAATAAGAACGGCTGCTGGAGGAGTCTTCATAACAAATTCAAAAGATCTGTCCGCATAAATAGTCATTACTACTGGAATAATAAGACCTGCTTGTGCTGCGGTTTTTTCGTTAAATTCCTTAACGAATGCTGGAAGGTTAATTCCATGTGGACCAAGAGTAGAACCTACTGGAGGACCTGCAGTAGCTTTACCAGCTGGCAACTGGAGCTTTACGACTGCTTGAATTTTTTTAACTGGTGCCATAATATCTCCTTTATCCAAATTGGATAGGCGTGGTTTTATTGAAAGTATAAAAAATTTACTTTCTCCCACATATATCAAAAGCAATTACGCTTTTAATAACAAATTAAATGAGTTCAATTTGACTGTAATCAAGTTCAACACTTGTTTCTCTACCAAACATTTCAACAATGACTTTGCATTTTTGATTGTCTGCATCAATAGATTGAACTTCACCAACAAAACCGTCAAGTGGACCGCCTTTAACCTTGATCTTATCGCCAACATTAACCTTAATGTCAACCATAATTTTTTCAAGGTGCATTTTACTAACTTCTTCGTCAGTTAATGGAAGTGGTCTACCTTGAGGGCCAACGAAACCTGTTACACCACGAGTGTTAACAATAGTGTGCCACAACTTATCATCATAACGCATTTTCATAAGCACGTAGCATGGAAACATCTTTTTTTGAACAACTTTCTTTTTGCCGTTTTTTTCTTCAATAACATCTTCCATAGGGATTTTAACTTCCAAGATTTTGTCTTGAAGATTGTTTTTAGCAATACATTTGTTTAAGCCGTCAAGGGCCATATTTTCGTAACCCGAATAAGTATGAATAACGTACCACTTTGGTTCTTCTAGAATATCTGCCATAATTTTTCTCCTTATTTAATTAAGCTGATAAGCCACGAGAGTAAGCTATCTATACCCAAAACAAGCAAAGTAAAAATAGCAACAACAGAAATAACCATTCCTGTTTGCTTCATAGTTTTGCCAAAAGATGGCCAAGAAACCTTTTTAAGTTCACTCATAGTTTCGCGTGTTTTACTAACTTTAACAGTTTTATCTTTTTTAGCTTTCTTTGGTTTAACTTTTACATTGTTTTGTACAATTTCGTTTTTTGCCATTACGCTCTCCTACTATTTTGTTTCTTTATGAACAGTGTGCTTTTTGCAGAATGGGCAGAACTTTTTAAGTTCGATTCTATCAGGTGTATTTTTCTTATTTTTCATGTTGTCGTAATTTCTTTGTTTGCATTCTGTGCACTCTAATGTAATCTTGTTTCTCATAATTTTTCTCCTAAAAAATTAACACTACCTGTTGGTAAGTGCGTTAGTATAATATCACACCCACCAAGCGATGTCAATAGAAATTTTATCTTTTTTATACTTGTTAAAGTTTAATTGTACTCGATGGTACAATCTTTAATGGGCTGATTATTCCCTTTCCGTTTTTAAAACCAATATATCCAGCTGCGCCAATCATAGCAGCATTGTCTGTGCAAAGCGAAAGCTCTGGGTAATAAACCTTGGCGCCGATCTTTTCGCCAGCTTGCGTCATGGCTTCGCGAAGCGCTGCATTAGCACTAACACCACCAGCAAGCACAATCTTTTTATATCCAAACTTTTCCGCAGCCATAATTGTTTTTGTGACAAGCATTTCCACAGCTTGTTTTTGGAAAGACGCACAAATATCGTCAACTGGAACATTTTCGCCACGTTGCTCAATATTGTGCACATAATTCACAACTGCCGTCTTTATACCGCTATATGAAAAATTGAAGTCGTTTGATTTGTGCAACTTTATAAACTCTATGTCGCTTTTACCATTTTTAGCATGCGCCTGTACGCTTGGCCCACCAGGATATGGGAGCCCCAAAACCCTTGCGACTTTGTCAAACGCTTCGCCAACAGCATCATCTGTTGTTGTACCAATAAGCTTACGGTCACCACTTTTGGTAATTTCGACAAGTGCCGTGTGCCCACCACTTACAATTAAGCACAAAAATGGCGGATTTAATTCCTTAAATGCAATATAATTTGCAGCAATGTGTCCTTCTATGTGATTTACACCAATAAGTGGTTTGTGGTGGCTGTATGCAAGCCCTTTTGCAAAATTAACCCCAACAATCAACGCACCAAGCAAACCCGCGCCATAAGTAACGGCAATTGCATCCATATCGTCAATCGTCATGTTTGCACGTTTCAACGCCTCTTTGCAAACACCACTTATGTTGACCGCATGGTTACGCGATGCAATTTCTGGCACAACACCGCCATAAAGCGTGTGAATGTCAATTTGGCTAGAAATGGCATTTGAAATAACTTCTCTTCCATTTTTGACAATTGCAACACCTGTGTCATCACAGCTAGATTCAATAGCTAAAATATATGTGTCCTTATTCATTTCCTGGTTCACCTGGTCTTTCTGTTAACTTTTCCAAATTTTCTAAAATTTTATGCATTTGTGCATCAATTTCGTCAACTTTACCACTCAATGCCATAAACTCTTCAACAAGTTTTCTTCTCTCTTCTTTTTCTTCTTTCACAATTCTATCTTCTTGCATTTCATTTGCAGATTCTAGCTCGTCAAAAAAGCCTTCTTCTTCGTTGCCAGTAGCAATATATCCGCCAGATTCAAGCTCGCCATTTTTTCTTGCTTTTACAAGTTTCTTCGAAATCTTTTCGTCAACTTTTTCCATTTTCTTCATAATTTCATTAACACGAGCAAAAATTTCTTCACGCTCTTTTGTCAATGCTTCAACTTGTTTCATTATTTCTTTCATCTCTCTACCCCTTCCTTTAAGTTTTCTATTATAAATGGCTGAATATTGCCATCTAAAACTCCGTCTGTATCACTTGTTTCATAGTTTGTGCGGTGATCTTTTACAAGGGAGTATGGGTGCAAAACATAAGACCTTATTTGGCTACCCCACTCAATTTTGTTTTGCTTGCCTTTTTCTTTAAGTTTTTCCGCTTCGCGCCTTTCTTCTTCTTTTTGCAAAAGCTTTGCTTTTAACATTGCAAGCGCTTGCATTTTGTTTTGCAACTGACTGCGTTCGTTTTGGCAGCATACAACAATGCCAGTTGGAATATGCGTTATGCGTATTGCAGACTCCACTTTGTTCACGTTTTGCCCGCCAGCACCACCACTGCGGTATGTTTCTATTTTTATATCCTTGTCGTCAATAACAACTTCATTGTCGCTATTAACCATTGGCGAAACATTGCAGCTAGCAAACGATGTATGCCTGCGATGATTACTGTCGAAAGGAGAAATCCTTACAAGTCTATGTATTCCGTTTTCGTTTTTAAGATTACCATATGCCTTATCGCCACTAACTAACGCATACACACTTTTAAGCCCCGCACCGTCACCGGCAGTCATGTCAAGAATGGTCATCTCGTACCCCATTTTTTCGCAATATCGCTTATACATGCGGAGTAACATTTCCGTCCAGTCTTGTGCTTCTTCGCCGCCAGCACCCGAGTGTAACTCGAGCAAAGCATCGTTTTCGTCATATTTGCCAGAATATAACGTCTGCAAATATAACTTTTCAATATTTACACTTAACGCTTTTAGTTCACTATCTAAATTTTCTTGCTCGCTCTGCTCTAAACTATCTGCCAAATCCATCATTTCCGATAAGAATTTAGATTGCGATTTGCATGAATGCAATAATGCGAGTAACTTTTCAAGCTCGCGTTTTTCGTTTCCAACACGCTTTGCTTTTGTCGCATCTTTATAAAAATCTGGTGCAGTTTCTTCTTTTGTAAGCAAATTAAGCTTGCTTGCTAACGCATTTTCGTCAAAGGCAGTCGAGAGAGCTTTTTAGCTTTCCCAAACAGTCATTTAACAAATTTTGCCTTTCCATATTATTCATATTAATATATTAACACAATTTTTCTCGTTTGCAAATAGTTTATTCCAAAAAAAATAAATCCACAGTTTGTGGATTTATTTTATTATTTCAATTAAAAAGCGTTCTCATCTTGAATTGGAGCTTCATCATATTTGTAACCTTGCAATTCGTTTTTAACTCTTTTCAAAGTTGCATAAGCTTTTCCCAAATCTTCAGGCGATAATTTCTTTCTCTTCTTCATTTCTATATCATATAAAGCAATACCCATTAAGGCAAGAATCTTGCAAGCTTCATCGTCGCCTCTCTCTCTCATTTCACGATACAAAGGAACATTAGCTACCCAGCATAATTTAGATTCTTTGCAGATTAGTTCATTATATTCTACACAATGATCAACATATTCAGCCTTGTTCGCTTCAATAATTGCATCCGTCTTTTGCTCTACAATATCATAAATTTTTGCAACTTTCTCTTTTGTTTTATCATCTGCATCTGTAAGATTTTCCATTGTATATGCAATAACAGCATTTTTTCTTGCTTCGTTTTCTGTTTCTTTCGCAGGCTCCTCTGCTTTCTTAGTTGACTCTTCTGCTTTTTTAGCAGTCTCTTTACTTTCAGCTTTTTCAGTTTCCTTAGCTGGTTCTTCTGCTTTCTTAGCTGGTTCTTTATGTCCAGCTTTTTCAGTTGCCTCAGCTGGTTCTTTGGCTTCCTTAGCTGATTCTTTACCCTCAGCTTTTTCAGTTGCCTCAGCCTTTTTCTTAGCTTCTTCTCTTTTGATTATGGTAAACAATGAATGTGGGTTTTCTTCTTTAGCTGTTGGTTCTTCGGCTTCCTTAGCTGATTCTTTACCCTCAGCTTTTTCAGTTTCCTCAGCCTTTTTCTTAGCTTCTTCTCTTTTGATTATGGTAAACAATGAATGTGGGTTTTCTTCTTCAGCTGTTGGTTCTTCGGCTTCCTTAGCTGATTCTTTACCCTCAGTTTTTTCAGTTTCCTTAGCTGGTTCTTTACCCTCAGCTTTTTCAGTTGCCTTAGCTGGTTCCTCAGTTCTCTTAGCTGATTCTTCAGTTTCCTTAGCTGGTTCCTCAGCTTTCTTAGTTGACTCTTCAGCTTTCTTAACTGGTTCTTCATCAGCCTTTTCTTTTACTCTTTCAACAGCTTCCCAAAGATTTTTTGCCTCAGCACCAGCTGTTAAATTGTTTTCAAATGCTTCGTTACGTTTGATTGATTCTTTTTTAATCTTTTTATCGTCAGCGACTTTTTCATTTATATTGAATATTCTTTTTGGTAAAGAATCTTCATTCTCACAATCGTAAAAAATATCATATATGCTATATTCTTTACCGCTATTAAGTTTTAGTGTCATTTTAATTTTTTCTTTATCGCTAATATCACTACTTTCAATGAGAGCGTTATATGCTTCAACCAACTTTTTGGTTTCTTCTAATTCTAAGTCAGTACCAGTTAAATCTTTTAGTTCTGACACGTCTACATTAATAACCCTTTCCTTTGGTGTATCTTTTTCTTTAACTTCCAATTTTTCGACAGCATCCCAAAGATTCTTAGCTTTAACTGTACCAGGTAATTTTTTCTCTATTTCTTCGTTGCGTTTGATTGATTCTTTCTTAATCTTCTTATCATCAGCAACTTCTTTGTTTACTTTTAATATTCTTGCTGGTAATGAGTTTTCATTTTCAAAATCATTAAAGATATCACTAACCTTATATTCTTTGTCACCTAGTTTTAATGTCGTTTTTAATACTTGTTTTGCATCAACGCCTTCTTTTGTAATAAGATTGTTATATGCTTCAATCAATTTTTTGGTTTCTGCCAACTCAAGTTCTGCACCAGTTAAATCTTTTAGTTCTGAAACATCCACATTAATTGTAAGGGCACGTCTTTTCTCAGCCAAAAACTTATTGTATGCCACTCTCCCAGGCAAAAGATCATTTCTGTCAAGAAATTCACGATAATTTTTATTACGATCCTGATAGGCAGTTGTTTTAACAGCATCCCAAAGATTTTTAGTTTTAACTGTATCAGGTAAATTTTTCTCTACTTCTTCATTCCTCTCGAAAGAGTCCTTCTTGAATTTTTTATCTTCTTCAAGTTCTTTGTTTGCTTTTAAAATTCTATTTGCTAGAGAGTCCTCGTCTGATGGATTATTGAAAATATCGCTAACCTTATACTCTTTGCCACTATGTAGTTTTAATGTTGTTTTTAATACTTCTTCTGCATCAACACCCTCTTTTGTAATAAGGTCATTATATGCTTTAACCAATTGTTCAGTTTCTGCCAACTCAAGTTCTGTGCCCTCAAGTACTGCACCTTTATCATCTTTGATTTCTGACAACTCAATAATATTTTCTTTTTTAGCCTCACGCTCATGAATTTCTTCCGGGATATCCTCTTCAGATGCATAGATGTCATCTACACCATAGCTAGCTGCATTATAATATCCCATGTTATAGCTTGCTTCACTAATTTTGTTATATGTTCTTAAAGCATTCAAATCATGAACTCTCTGCGCTTCATTAAGTCCTTCATTTGCATGTTGAAGATTATTTTGACTTTTTAAATAATCTGTTCTTTCATCATTAATATTTTTGTTAGCAGTGTCTATTTTTTCTTTTGCAACTTTAAAACCGTTTTGCATAAGTTTTATTACACCTTTACCAGCAAAAATACCAATACCAACTGTTCCAAGGAACAAGCCAGATGTTAAAGATGCGCCTGCCATAACAGAAGCAAGTAAACTAGAAGCAAGTGTGGCACCAACAGCAATAAGTCCAATAGAAAGGGCAGTTAAACCAATACGAGCGAACCAACCAAGCCTTTTGCTGTGCTTAAATTGATTCATTCTTTCGTTGTGAATATTGAAGTCGTTTGCTGCATTTCTTACGCCATCCCTAGCATTAGTAAGGTTCTCTCTAAGTTTTCTGTCGTACTTACCTTTCTCAAAGTCAACATCTTCTGGTTTTGGCAATATCCTTTTGCCATCTTTCTCTTTCATCATTGGTTTAGACATTGCGAGATATGAGTATGCTTCACTCTTACTTGCAGGCAGATTTGGGTATTTTGCAGAGTTAAATATTGTTCTATTTGCGTAGATATATTCGATTATCTCACCACTACTTTTTAGTGAACCTTTCGTCCTTTTTGCATCTTGCATTGCCTTAAAAAGGTCACGCAATCTCAAGAAGTCATCTGAGTTACTAAAATTTAAATCTTCCATAGGCACCACCTTCGGGATTACCCCTTTCTTTTGTTGATGTTATTATACCATGTAAAACCGACTTTGACAACACTTTCTGGAAAAAAAGTTATCACAACAACCCATTTTTTACCACTTTTTGCCCAAATTTTGCCCATTTTAGGCTAAAACCGCCATCTCTTGTCACCCCCTACTCTCGTCATCTTGAGCGAAGCAACATTGGGGGTTCCCATAAAGTTTTAGTATAAATCCTTATAGGGCAAGGAAAAACCGCGGCTTAGATAAACTTTTCGTAAGAAAAGTGATTACATTGCCCGCGTGTTTTGACGCAAAATCTACTTCATACTGGTAATACTGTTAGTAAAAATCTGCTTTTTATTTATATTGTGAATTGTTTGAAATAAAAACCGTGAAATATGGCGTGAAACCCGTTTTAAGACTCACATTTCGATATTATAAAAAATCTCAGGCAGGCGTGTACTTAAGCGTACATAACTGTCTGAGATTTTTTTACTTTCTGAACTAGAATGCGAAATTTGAGCCTTAAACCTTGCCGCAGCAATTTTTATACTTCTTCCCTGACCCACAAGGACATGGCGAATTACGTCCTATTGTTTCATTTGGCTTTGATTGTGGTGCTGGGCGCTTCTTTGGTTTTGGTGTTTCCCCCAATTGAACATGTACACCCATTAAAACATTCGCTACTTCTTCACGCATTGAAGAAATCATCTCAAAGAACATGTCAAAGCCTTCACGTTTATAAACGGTTATTGGGTTAACATTTCCATAACCACGAAGACCAATACCTTGGCGGAGTGCGTCCATATTGTCGATATGGTCAATCCATTTTTTATCCATTATTGCAAGCAAGAAATATCTTTCAACATTACCCCATTCAATAACATTGTTACTTTCTGCAACGGTGTCTACAATTTTCTTTTCGTATTTTGCAATTGCACGGTCAGAAATTTCTTTTATTATCTCTCGTTTTGAATAGTGCGATAATGTATCTTCTGTTATGTAATTTGTGCCAGGTTCAAGCAAACGTTTTTCGAGCTCTGAATTAAAATCTTCCTTATTGCAATCGACTGGGTTTTCATCGTTCCAAAATCTTTCTACCGTGTCGCTAGCGACTTCGTTAATCATGTCGAGAATATTTTGATGCACGTCTTCGCCGTCCAAAATACGATTACGCTCTTTGTATATTTCTTCACGTTGACGGTTGAGCACATTGTCGTACTCAACGACTTGTTTACGTATAGAATAGTTTCTGCCTTCAACACTCTTTTGCGCGTTATTTACAAAATTTGTAAACATACGCATTTTTATTGGTGTGTCGTCATCAAACCTCAAGAATGTTGCCATACGTTTTAATCTTTCCGCACCAAAGACTCTTGCTAAATCATCATCAGTAGAAAGATAAAAGATTGAAGAACCTGGGTCACCTTGACGACCACTTCTACCACGAAGCTGGTTATCGATACGTCTACTTTCGTGGCGTTCGGTACCAATAATTCTTAAACCGCCAAGAGCAATAACTTTTTCTTTTTCTGCTCTGGTTTCTGCTGAATATTTTTCGAGAAGCTCGTTATATAATTTTCTATTTTCAATATCTTCTGGGTCAGTAACCGTTACAAAAGAGCACGCAAGTTCAATTTTTTCTTTATCAATACCCTTGTTTACCATTGCTTGCTTTGCCATGAACTCTGGATTACCGCCAAGCAAAATATCTGTACCACGACCAGCCATATTTGTTGCAATTGTAACAGCACCAAGTCTGCCTGCTTGTGCAACAATTTCAGCTTCTTTTAAATGGTTTTTAGCATTGAGTACATTATGTTTTATGCCAAGCCTGCGAAGTTCTTTCGAAAGCTCTTCACTCTTTTCGACAGTGATTGTACCAACAAGAACTGGCTGACCTTTTTCGTGTGTTTCCTTTATGTCGCGGCAAATAGCACGAATTTTTGCAGCATGCGAGAAATATAACTCGTCGTCTTCGTCTTTTCTTTGCATTGGCTTGTTTGTTGGAATAACAACAACATCAAGACCATAGATTTCTCGGAACTCGCCTTCTTCTGTTTTTGCAGTACCTGTCATACCAGAAATCTTTTTATACAATTTGAAGAAATTTTGTAAAGTTATTGTCGCTAATGTTTTATTTTCTGCATTTATCTTTACATTTTCCTTAGCTTCGATTGCTTGGTGCAAGCCATCGCTATAACGTCTACCAACCATAACACGGCCAGTGAATTCATCAACAATAAGCACTTCGCCATCACGAACGATATAATTATTATCGCGGTGCATCATAAATCTTGCTCGAATAGCATTGCTAATGTTGTGGTTAATGTCTGTATTTTCGACATCGGCCAAGTTGTTTAGTCTATAAAATCTTTCAGCTTTAGAGATACCAGATTCGGTTAAATTGATTGCTTTTTTCTTTTCATCAATTTCGACATCTGTGTCTTTTAAACTCTTAGCAAACTTGCAAGCAATTATGTATTGCTCGCTACTTTCGCCGCTAGGGCCAGACAAAATGAGTGGTGTTCTTGCTTCATCAATCAAGATACTATCAACTTCATCGATAATGGCAAAAGAAAGCCCACGCATGAGCAAATCTTTTTTGTCGCGAACCATGTTGTCACGCAAAAAGTCGAAACCAAATTCACTGTTTGTGCCATATGTAATATCCGCTTGGTAAGCCAAACGTTTTTCTTCTGGGTCTTGGTTTGCATAAACAACACCAACTGTCAAACCCAAAAATTTATGAATCTTACCCATCCATTCAGCGTCACGTTTTGCCAAATATTCGTTAACTGTAACAATATGCACATTTTCGCCCGTGAGAGCATTTAGGTATGCTGGCAAAGTTGAAACCAAAGTTTTACCTTCACCTGTACGCATTTCAGAAATACGACCTTGATGCAAAACAATACCACCAAGCAATTGCACGTGGAAGTGACGCATATGCAAAACTCTGCTACTTGCTTCACGCACAACGGCATATGCATCTGGCAAAATGTCGTCAAGAGTTTCGCCCGCAGCCAACCTTTCTTTTAATGCTGGTGTCTGAGCTTTTAGCTCGTCATCGGTCATTTTTTCGTATTTTTCAGAAAGAGCTTCTATTTTGCTCGCAATCTTTTCCAATTTTTTCAAACTGCGATTATTATCGTAGTTAGCTATCCATTTAAAAAGTCCCATAATTTATCTCCAATTAATAATATAACTTATTTGTTCGTTAATTGTAAAGTTTAGTAAGTAGTTATTTTAATTTGATTGTCAATTTTTGTCATTTTGAAGGCATGTTTTGGCGATTGTTATTACATTTACTTGCAAGGCGCCAGCATTTTTCAAAACTCTTGCACACTCATCTGTTGTGCTACCAGTTGTGAAAACATCATCAATCAAAAGAATACTTTTGCCCTTTATTTTAGATTTATCGGTAGCAGCAAATGTGCCCTTCAAATTCTTTTGTCTTTCTTTGCGCGTCAACCCAGCTTGAGCCTTTGTATCCACAGTTTTAGCTAGCAAACATTCAAGTTTCAAACAAAGTTTCTCGCAAAAACATTTGGCAAGTTCTTCTGTTTGGTTATAGCCACGCGCTTTTAATTTATGTGGCGAAATTGGAACAAATGTAACAACATCGCATAAAAAATCACATTCTGCAAAGACTTCGACCAAGAAATCTGAAAGCCTGTTTGCTAAATATTTGGCACTGGCATACTTAAACCTTGTTATCATTGGGCTAGAGTGTTCATCATAGACAAATTTTGCCCTTGCATGGTCAAAATGAAAGTTGTCGTGTTTGCATTTGTCACAAATATTGCCGCAAGTAATTGGCATGCCACACTTGTCGCACACTTTGCCTGAGATTGTTTTGATTTTACTTTCGCAACGCTCGCAAAATGGCATATCAAGATTACTCTTTTCTCTGCAACAAGCGACACACTTTTCTGGTGAAAACAAAACTTCATCAAATGCTGCAACTAATCCTTTCAATTTTTCCTTTAAACTCATAAGCAAAGTATAAATGCCAAAGTTATTTTTTGCAAGCAAATTGTAAAACTATTGCAATTGCTTGACAAGTTTGCCGTGCATTTTCATAATAAAATCAAGGAGAAAACTTATGAATAAAATTGTTGCAGTTGTAGGTATGTGTGGTTGCGGAAAAAGTGTTGCAACCGAAGAATTTATCAAACGTGGTTTTGGCCGTATTTATTTTGGTCAAGTAACCATGGACGTGTTAAAAGAACGCGGCATGGAAATTAACGAAGCAAACGAACGCAAAGTGCGTGAAGAGCTCCGCGCTTCTGGTGACAAAGGTATTTATGCAAAAATCTATCTTCCAAAAATCGAAGAGATGTATAAGCAAGGCAATGTGGTTATCGAAAGTATGTATTCTTGGTCTGAATATAAATATGTAAAAGAGAAGTTTGGCGATAACTTTATGGTTCTTGCCATTGTTACAGACAGCGGTTTGCGTAGAAAACGCTTAAACCTTCGCAAAATTCGTCCAATGACAGATGCCGAGTCACTTTCGAGGGATGTTGCAGAAATCGAAAATATTGAAAAAGGCGGGCCAATAGCTATTGCCGACCATTATATAACAAACAATGGTACAACAGAAGAATTAATTGAAAAGGTCAACGCCTACATCGACAGTTTATAATCTATTTTACTATTTAGGTGCATGAAAAAAGAGAGTGTTTAACTCTCTTTTATTTTTTATTGTTATTATAATCTATTGTACTGACCATCCATAATCTCGTCATAACTAACGATATTAAAGTTAATGCCATACACACTATTTACAAATGGCAAGTTTTTCTTCATCCATTGAATGCTATCCATTTTATCTTTGCTTTTTGTGATAAAACGAACCATAATATCCTGCGCTTCTTCTTCGTTCTTTGGAGCTTCCCACGCTTTGCGCACCATATCAGCACTCGCCCCCTCGACAATAATATAGACTTGCACACCTTCATAATCGCCAGTCATAAACTTGCAACCGTCATCAATTGCTTCTGCAACCGAAGAATATACGCGTTTATCACTTGTGTTACATTCTTCAAAATATGCGGTGTAATCAAATGGCGAGCGGCCGTCTTTATCTGCAATAAGACCGTTTGCATATTGCACTCTTCTTAGAATATATCCCATAATTTTACCTCAAATTTTTATTGTAATTATTATACCACCAAAGTCAAATTTTGTCAAGTCGCACTAACTTATTGAATTTTTACCAAAACAGGTATATAATAATGCCATGAAAAAGAAATATGTTTTAGTTTTAGACGACACAAGTTTTGACCAAAAAGCAAGAAAGTCCGAATATTTGCAAAACGAACGCTATACATTTTGTGGGCTTTTATTTGACCAGAAATATCTTGCCAATTACGAATACATTTTGGGTGACGAAAATTCTGGGCTAATTGGAGAACTTAACAGACGTTATAACACGACCGAATTTCACTTCACAGACATTGTTAATCACAAAGGTAAATTTAGCAACATTGAACTATCTGAAACACTTGAAATTCTTGATGCCTTTTCCGAAATTATTGCCATGCAAGACTTGCCTATCATTACATTTTCGCTCAATTCTCTTACCCCACTTGGCAGCGAAAAAGTAAAAGATATATTTTCTAAGTTTGCAAGCAATGTCAACTTGCCAAAAAGTGGAAAAGACTTAGACAAAACTATAAGCTTGGCTCTTTGCGTGCTTAAAGCTAATAACTATGCAAAATCTCATAATGGAGAGATTGTGCGTGTTATCTGTGATGAGGGACTTAGAAAAAACACCGCAACTTCGACATTTAATCTAACAAACAAACCACTAACAATTGAATTTGCATCGAGTGAGTCCACGCCAATTATTCAGCTTGCAGATTTTGCCGCATACAGTTTGACGCGAAGAAAAATTATTATCGATAAACGTGCAGGCTCTACCCTAGCCCCTGCCGAAAAACAAATGTTAAAATCTTTTGAAAAAATGAACGATAACTTTGTAGACTTGCCACTAGTCGAACTTGATCAAACAATTCCAGAATATGACGATGTCATTGCAATGCTCGCAAAAGAAAATTGTGAAAATCAAGAATAGTTTTCATTTTATTAGACACAATTTGTTAAAGATGATATACTAAATGAGAGGTGAAAACAAATGAAAGTTATTACATTATGTGGCAGCATGCGTTTTGAAAAAGAAATGATGGAAATTGCCAGAAAACTTGAATCAGAAGACGGTTATTGCGTTATTCAAACACTTTATGGCAAACTTAAACATACCGAAACAATTGACCAAATGCACAATATATTAAACGCTCAACTCAAAAAAATAGACATGGCAAATGCTTTATATGTTGTTAATATTGGCGGCTATATTGGTGAAGCAACTAGAAATGAGATTGAATATGCAACCAAAAATTGCAAAGAAATCATTTATCACGAACCAATTGACGGGAAAAAGAAAAAGTAATTTGAACAAACATTGCTTTAAATGTTCAAAATTAAAAGAACTGTGAACTAGCAGTTCTTTTTTGTTTGACATAATTCGCGTTTTTCTTTAATATAATGTCAAAGGAGGTTACGCTATGAAAAAGAAAACCAATCTTAAACCTATTTTCTATGGCATCGCTATAATCTTAGGTATTGCAGCTTTCTGTATGTTGTTTACAAATGTATTCAAAATCACAACTACTGTTGGCAATTCTAGTACAACAGAAGTCGCTAAAGGTACAGTTGCTGTATTTGGTGGTGAGTTTGCTGGCCTTGAAAAAGGTATCGTATTCTCATTTATGAACATGCTTACATACATTTTAGTTTTAGCTGCTGTTGTTTTGTCAGTACTTAAACTTGCAAATGTTTGCAAAGCAAAATGGGTTGATTTTGTAATCGCTGGTTTGTTTGTTGTTGCTGGAATTTTCTTCTTCTGCACAACAGCATTCACAACACTTGATACTAACTTACAAAAAACAATTGATACAGTTGGATCTTTAACAAAAGTTACAAAGTCTCTCGGCGTTGGTGCTATTGTTGGTGGAATACTTTCACTTCTTGCAGGTGGAACAGTTATCTTCGGCCATGTAAAGAAATAGTGATAACACGAAAAATAACCACTCTCTAGTGGTTATTTTTTTTGCGTAATAATTGCATAAAAATAAAAAGTCGCAGAGGTATATCCCCTGCGATTTTTTATAGTGGTAAGTCCTTCTTTTCGAACTTCAAGCCGCCAATTGTATAACAGATTAGCAAGATGCTAAGAACGATACACCACTCATCGCAAATAATGTTACAAATGCACCGACATTGAGCAAAATTAATTCACCATAAGTCAAACCAATTTTTGCGTTATCGAGTATTGCTAAGCAAACACAATTTAACTGGTTTTCGTCAAGCTTTAATAAATCTAAAAGTTCCTTTAACCTTTGGTCATTATGGACTTTTTGCATGTCTTACATTATTTTTAAAAATTCTTTTCCAGTAAGCCCCTGTGGCACAGAAAAAGATACATCAAACACACCACGTCCAAAGCCATAATCTTTTATCAAGTTTTTTACTTCAATAACAGCCATTTTACTTCCTTTGCAATTTTAAACAATTGACTAAAATTGCATTACTATGCTAGTATAATCAAGCAAACAACTTAGTGCTAGTACAAAAATTGTTATTTTATATAATAAAACACTTGTTTAATTGTTGTTTAACATTGGAGAAAATTTATGAAAGCAGAATATAAAAACTCAATTCGTTCTCGCGAAATGATACGCCAAGCGCTTATCAGATTATTAAAAAAGCATAGCATTTCCGAAATTAGTGTAACCGATATTGTGCGTGAAGCAAACATAAACCGTGGCACGTTCTATAACCATTATGGCAACCCTGTTGACGTTTTATATGAAATGAAAGACGAATTAACAAATACCTTGACTGCGGCATTAAAACTTGTTAGCGACAATAACCTTGAAGAGTTTTTAAACGCGCTATATTCGCACTTTTCTAAAAATGAAAAAACATACCGCACCATTGTTAATTCCATACCAATGTCAGTTATAGATGATATGAAAAAGAACTTAATCGACCAGTTGACACGTTTGCTTCCAGACCTTGACATGGTTTCTATTTCTATGATTGTTAACGCAATGGCGGGCGCATACATAGACTATTTGAAGTATGACATGGGCTTTTCTTTTGACGACATTGTGCAAAAGTCGCGTTTACTTTTAAGATTTATTATGAGTAGGAGGAAAAATTAATGAAAGAACAACTTTTATCGCTCGCAAAAAACGAAAATTATGAAGAAATCAACAAACTATTTAGCGACATGGAACCCAAAGAAGTTGCCAGCATTTTAGCTAGCCTTGAAAAAGAAGAACTTGTTAATCTTTTCCCCAAAATTGACGAAGAAATCGCCGCAAAAGCCTTTATTTTGTTTTCACCAGAATTGCAACAATATTTAATGGAAAATATCAGTGACTATGAATTTAAAGATTTATCAGAAGAACTTTTGGATAACGATGTAGAAAAAAACGTCAAGCCAGAAGTTTTAAATGAAATTATCTTAAAGGCAGAAACAGACACCAGACACGAAAAACTTCTTGAAATTATCGACAATCTCGAAAACAAAAAGTTTGCAACGCTAAAACCAATTTTAACAGAAATGGAACCAGCCGACATTGCCGAAATCATGAACGATATAGATAAAAACGATGTGCTTTTGCTCTTCCGCCTTTTACCAAAAGACTTAGCAAGCGATGTTTTTGTAGATATTGATACCGACAGACAAAAATTGTTAATCGAATCTTTTACAGATAAAGAAGTTTCGCGAATTATTAACGACTTGTTCGTCGATGATACCGCCGACTTAATCGAAGAAATGCCATCTAATGTCGTAGTTCGTATTCTTAGGCTCTCGAGTCCAGAAACAAGAGCAGACATAAACAAACTTCTTGGCTATCCAAAAGATAGTGCCGGCAGCATTATGACTACCGAGTTTATTTCCCTTCGTCCACACATGACGGCAGAAAGTGCATTAAACAAAATTCGCAAACAAGCTATCGACAAGGAAACAATTTACACATGCTATGTTACTGACGATAAAAAACATCTGCTTGGCACTGTTTCCGCCAAAGACTTAATTTTGCATAAACCAGAAGACAAAATCAGCGACTTTATGGACGAAAATGTCATCAGCGCACACACCAGCACAGATAAAGAAGAAGTTTCTCAATTGCTATCTAAATACGATTTACTTGCAGTGCCAATCATCGACAGCGAAAACAGAATTACCGGTATTGTTACAGTCGATGATGCTATCGATGTCATTCAAGACGAAGCAAATGAAGATATTAGCAAAATCGCAGCTATTGTTCCAACAAGCAAACCATATCTTCAAACAAACACATTCACACTTTTCAAAAGTCGTTTGCCTTGGCTTTTAATATTGTTAATTTCGGCAACGTTTACAGGTTTAATCATCAACACTTACGAAACAACATTAAACGCACTAAGTCCATTGCTATTTGCGTGCATTCCAATGCTCATGGACTCTGGCGGTAACGCTGGTAGCCAAGCATCGGTAACCGTTATCCGCGCTCTTGCACTTGATGAAATAGAATTTAAAGATGCCTTTAGAATTCTGTTTAAAGAATTTAGAGTAGCTCTACTTCTTGCCCTAGCGCTCTCTGTCACATGCTTTGCAAAATTACAATTAATCGACAACTTGATTTTTGGATATAACTATTCACTAACAATATCGCTGGTAGTCTCTGCTGCCCTATTTGTAACAATTTGTATAGCAAAAATTATTGGTGCATTTTTACCACTACTTGCAAAAAAATGCAAACTCGACCCAGCCGTTGTCGCAAGTCCATTTATTACAACTATTGTCGATGCGATTTCATTGCTCGTTTATTGCAAACTTGCAGTTACATTGCTTTAAAAAAAGAACTTCGTTTGAAGTTCTTTTTTATTGTTTTTTATTTTTACTTGCAAAAAATTTAGCATTGCTGCAAAAATATTTTCAACAAAAAAATAAAAAGAGAGAAAATTCTCTCTTCTTATTACATTTCGTCTGGTGTTGGAATAAATCCATAGAATTGATAAAAATATTCACTATTAAGCAAACTATCTTTAACAAAATTTTCACCATCAAATTCATAACCTTGGTTATCTAAAAGTTCGCAGAACCTAATCTTCTCAAAACCATTTGCTTGGTAAGTTACTTTTTTGTTGCCTTTTACATAAGCTGCACTTTCTGCAATTTCAAGTGACAATCTTTGTAAATCAACATCATCAAACATCTTAGACACTTGCAATATTGCGTTTTTACCATCATTTTCGTCTGTTGTAACAGAGAATGATGCTACCATTGTTGCATTTTGGTTGTAAATATCAACATAAGTAGCTTCTTTTTTGCCATTATAATAGCTAGCTTCTACAATATAATCATTAGTTCTAAAACTTTTTGTTACCATATCAAAATCTCCTTTTGTGCATTTATTTTATCATTGCTTTAACACCTTGTCAATACCCAAATTAAAAAAACAAATGGGTATTTACATGGTTGTTTTTTAGTGGTATAATACCCACGTAGGAGAATTTATGATTCATTATTCACAAAAACAAAAAGAAATATTTGATAATTACTATAAAAATAACACTAAAAAAGAAATAAATGCAGAATATGTGCGTATGCTTAAAGCTGCAATAAAAAATATAAAACAGCCAGAAGAAGATTTTTCACAAGCACCTAGTTATATTCATTCTTTTATCCAAGGTGAATCGATAGATAATGTAACAAATGTAAAATACGCTAACAAGTTAAAAGATTTTGTCGGAAAAGAAGAAAAAATAGAAAACGACCCAATTCAAAAAGCATTTCTTATAACTTTAAACGATCTAAATTATATAAACGACAAAATGATAGAAAGAACGGGTTCACTTGACATTGCTATTCACACTCAATATGCGCTAGATTTAACAATTTCTCAGTTAAAAAAACTAAATGAGCTCGAAAATAAACTTGCTAAACTCGGAAAACGCGTTTATTTCGAAGAATATAGGTCAAAATTCTCGATAGATAGCGTAATAAACGCAAATTTACAAATAGATAACTGGGTAAACGCGATTGAACGCGGAAAATATCAAGATAAAGAACTTTCTAATCTCGAAAAATATTTGTGTGCCTATGATATTGTTACTAATTTTGGCAAATATAACTTGGAGCCAGACAACGCGAACGACTTGCTATCGCGTTCACTTTCTTTTGTATTGAATCCAGACGACAACAGATATATTTGTTGCGTTGGATATGCAAACATGCTTTCCGCCATTTGTTATCGCATGGGCATTCCTTGCGAAGTATTGCACGAAAGATATTGCTCAGCAAGAGAGCTTAATGAAAGCGATAAATCAAACCATAGCACATGTAGAGTTTATATTGAAGATGATAAATATGATATAAAGGGTATTTATCACTCTGACCCTTGCGGCGATGCAGTTAGTGACACATTTGCGTCAACACTAAATTACTCACTTAATACTCTCGACCACTTTTTTACCCACGAAAGTGACATTCGCAGATTTACCCCACTAGAGATCGCTCTCAATAGTTACACTGTTTCAGAAGTTACGGCAAGAGCCATTTCTGATGATAATAGTTTTACCGATTTTCTTTATGCAACCAATATTTATCCAGACTTAGATGAATTAAATAATAAAATTCCACCTTACCCAATAAAACGTGCGCAGTTTGCCATTCGCCAATTAATCGCCGACAACGCAGCAAAGCAATACGGTTACGAGTCAGAGCAAAGTTATTTATCTGATTACATCTTAAGATCTTTTAATAATTATAACAATAAAACGCTATTAGAATTATTAAAGTTTGACGACTTATTGGAAATAGTACTGGAAAACAAACAACTGGAGGTTGCCGCTGGTAACGAAATCGTCGCAAAATATAGCAATCTTTCTCATTCACCAATTTCACCTAAGATTATACAAGAAGCATTTATAACTGGCCAAGTAGCACTGTATGGCACAACAACTTACACAAAAAACCATTGCATGAAATCGCTTTCCGACACGACAGTTCCAGCCATGCTCAAAACTGTACGTAAAATGGTTGACGCGGAACTTAACGGCAGTCCAACAATCAATTTTTACGCACCAGGTCTAATGCAAGAAATTAATGATTTTGGCGAAAAAGAATGCGTTAAATATGACCCAGAAGATCCAACATCTGTTAAGGCATTTACTAATGAAATACATAAATACATAGATTTTCTTGTAAATAATTATAGCGGCAAAACTTTTAAATTTGAATTATTGTCACCAGAAGAAGCACAAAAACTTCAACCTTGGGTGTCTGAATTTTTGGAAAGCAATGGTAAAACATTTAAGTCTGTTTCTGACTATAAAAGGACTACAGCAAGGCAAATAAACAGCATTATTAAAAATAAAATGATAAGTGAAATGTAAAAAATTAGACATTAAATGCAATAAATTTTACAATAAAAAATTAAAAACCACCAAATTGGTGGTTTTTTTGTTATCGTTGCTCTATTTGTTCGCTTTCTTGAGTTATATTTTCTTGTTTGTCTATTTTTTCACTGTTTTTTGCAATTTGTTTTGTCTTTTTTGCGATTTTTATTTTCTTTGGTTTCTTATAAAAAACTTGCCCTTCTGTTTCTTTTTGAATTTCTTCTACACTACTCCACTCACCAATAACTTCCGACACCTTTGTTAAATATACAAAAGCATCTGGATCAATTTCTTTTATAATAGAC
Source organism: uncultured Clostridia bacterium (assembly GCA_934756675.1). Taxonomy (GTDB): domain Bacteria; phylum Bacillota; class Clostridia; order Christensenellales; family UBA1242; genus CAKVLG01. The sequence goes on from CAKVLG010000004.1 coordinate 81,624, forward strand.
TTAAGTTGACCCATTTGAAACTTGCTTGCTAGACATATAAGTTGATATTTATCACTGTTACTATGCATGCCTTTTACACTTGTACAAGTGCAGCCTCTTGCAAGTTTTTCCATAATAGCACCAGAGAGCTCTTCGGGCTTAGTTGTAACAATATGAAATGCACGAACTTGCTTGTACCCATCATTGACAAAATCTGTAACAATCATGCTAAGCACAAGTGCAATTATTGTGTAAGGCAAAAGGTTAATGCCGTTATTAAAAACAATTGTACACAAAAGTATTATCACCGCATCTGAGCACAAAACGAGTGTACCAATCGTTGCATCTGGCTTTTTCCTTTTTATAATGCAAGCAATCATGTCAGACCCACCTGTCGACCCGCCAAAGCGAACGACAATTCCAAGACCAATACCCATGAAAATTCCGCCATAAATTGAAGATACAAGCAATTCAAATGCTATGTTAAGATTAATAAGAGCAAACAATTGCATGCTGAGTGAAAACGAAATAATACCAATAAGTGCCTTGATGGCAAACTTTTTTCCAAGCGTTTTTAGTGCTAAGATATATAACCCAACGTTTAGCACTAAATAAATAACCGACGTTGGCAGGCCACTTAGCCCAATTTTATCAAATAGCACATTTATCACCATCGAAAGCGCCGAAAACCCACCTGTAGAAATGTCGTTTGGTTCCAAAAATACGCTAAACGCAAACCCCATTAAAAGTGTACCAATAATCACCATTACAATTTCTAGTGTAAATTGCCATTTTCTTGTCGCTTTTATATACATATCTTTCTCCTAAGAAAAAGATTATAACACTTGCACGCAAAAATTTCAACGCTAAAAACATAAATACAATACGAAATTTTAACCTTACAATCAAAACCGAGAGTTTAATAAATACAACTATATATATACTTTATTTAAATTTTGACATTTTAAGTAATCCGTGCTAATATAGAAGTGTAAAAATAAACAGCACTAAACGCCCTGTAAATGGTAACAAACAAAAGGATAACACTATGAATATAGTTCAAGAATTAATCAATCAACTTAAAACAAAATGCAAAACAGGATCGACACAAGAAAAAGAAAAGATTGCTGTTGATTTTTTGTGCGGAATTGATTTTTCAGATGCAGATATCAAAAACCAATCAAAGAAATACATCGGTCATATCCTAAACGATATTGTTGCAAAAAACCAACAACTCACATCGCTTGATGCCAAGATTATTCATTGCATGGTGGCAAAAATATCGCTTGATAGTTTGGGACTAAGTGACGTTAAAATTAATTATAGAGATAGAAGTTCGTATCAAGAAGAACCTGCCAATTACTCAAGAAGAGATAACTCTATTACATTTTTTAATGATTTTGTGAATGACGAAGTTTTTGTAAAACCAAGTGATAATCAAAAATATGGAGCACTTTCTAGACTGTTCAATTTTTTTGCAGTTAAAGCCGTCACAATAAATCATGAAATTAGACACGCCTATCAATTTAAGCATATTGATGAAAGCAACTTAACAAGAGATGGATATATTATTTCGATGCAAGAACTTGCCAGAGATTTGGCCAGCGATGCAGGATATAAAGGAATTAAAAAATTCCTTGTGGAAAGTTCTTTCATAGACAAAACAAAATATAAAGATGGATATGAATACATAGGCAGATTATATAAAGATAATCATGACCAGTTTTATGATGAAATAGATGCGAATTTATATGGTTTTGAGCAGGCAGAAAAGTATTGTCAAGAATTAAGTCCAACCACATACGAACTAATGTCAGATCCAGAAAAAAGTCCTTTTATTGATATGAAAAAAGCAGCCGAAGATAAGTTAAAAAATTATGAAAAAGTTACATGGGAACATAATACAAATGTAAGTAATAAGCCCGTGCAAGCAACTCACAAAGCTTCTATGATTGTAGATTATCTTCTTCCTTATCTAAGTGAGACTGAAAGAAAATCATTTTTTGATAAATATCCTGCATTGAACATCGCTTACAATTCCAACGGTTCTCTTAAAACTCTTGAACAGGTAGAAAGAGAAGAACAAGTCAAAATAAATAACCTTTTAATTAATGGAACGGATGAAGAAATTCAAGAAAAAGCGGCCAGTATTTCAAAAGTGTATGACACTGCAATAGAAAGTCACCCTGTTTTGTGCTTTGAAAAGTGTTTACAGCACATGGCGAGGCTATCTTGGAATAGCGACAGGTATTTTACCGATAGTGGCATTGAGGTTAAATATAACCCTAGTGAAGTTAGAAAAGAGTTAAGAATGACACAAGCAAAAGCGAAAGCTATAGCTTCTTATATGGAAGATACTGACGCCAACCAATTAAAAGCGATTTTTGATAGATATAAAAGAGAAATTTTAAAAGATCAAAAATACGATCAGCAAAGTTTGCGTTTTTTTGAAGATAAAAAACTTGCACTCTATGATATCGAGTATAACATAAACCACAACAAAGAAGTTGAATCTGTAATCGAACAAGACAAAAGGAAAGCTGCCGATGAAAGAGCTCAAGCTCAGATGAAAAAAGAGCAAGCAGAAGAAACTATCAAAAAGGTATTTCCAGGCTTCACCCCTGCTCCGCAAAAAGGCAGGCTAGAAAACGGCTCTGTCATATTTTCTGATAACACACAAGAAAAGTTGATATTAATGGAAGCATACAAACGATACATAAACACCATAACTGGCAACGATAAAATAAACAAGACCGATAAAGACTTTGTTTCTTCAGACAAATTACTTATAGCAATAAAACACCTTTATGGGTTTAATGTACCAATTGAAGAATATAGGGAATTTTATGCTAAGTTAAAAAACAATGAAATAGATATATTGCAAAACAAGTATGAGCAAAAAGAAAAACAAGCTGCGACCGAAAAAGCTAGCGGCGCGTATACCGAAGACGATACAAAAGACTACATTGGACAGACCTTTCACATGAAGGCGAAAACTCCAAATGCCCCTAAACCAGAAAGAAAATCTCACCCTGAAGACCCTGAAAGCGATGCTGCAAAGGCAATGTTTCAAAGTCAACGACGTGTAGCATCTGAACAATACAGAGAAATGATGGAAGAAAATGCACAAACTGAGCAACGAGAAGTTCGCCCTGTTACAGAAGAAGAACTTGAAGCAATAAAACAACAACACCCAGAGTTAGACACGGCAAAACGCGAAGAAGAATTAAGACAACAAGAGATTGCAAGGCAAAGAGCTGAGCACAAAAAACAACAAGAAGAAGATTCATATGGCGTAGCCATGAAACGCAACTCAGATAGCGGTCAAAACGTCAGACAACGTACCCAACAAAATATGGGATTTTCAAGATAGACCAGTTTCACCAGCAGTAAATATGTCGCAGTTTTTAATTTTTCAAATAGTGCGGCAACTTAAATCGCATACAATTAATAAAAATTGCGTAAAGGCATTTTTTCCAAATAACCACCCATCTTTGTAAATAAAAATAAATCATAAACATTATCAACAAAAAAAATCCATGGCTAAACCATGGATTTCTTTTTGGTAGGACTGAGTGGACTCGGACCACCGACCCCCACCTTATCAGGGTGGTGCTCTAACCAGCTGAGCTACAGTCCTATATATCGTTTTTACGAGTTTCATCTCTCGGGGAACGGTATCCCAAGTGAAAAATTGGTGGAGGTAACCGGATTCGAACCGGTGACCCCCTGCTTGCAAGGCAGGTGCTCTAGCCAGCTGAGCTATACCCCCACAAAATTATAAAAGCATTCTTTACAAATGCCTTTATATAATACCAAGTGCGGTTTGATTTGTCAATAATTTTATTAAACTTATTTCAAATTTTTTAAATCTTTGCAAACAACACTAACCCTTTTTGCAAGTTCCTTATCTATGCCAACAAATTTGCTACTAATTTCATTCAAACTATCTTGCAATACCTTTTTACCTTTTTCTGTAGCAACATACTCAATTTCTTTGTTGTTTTGTGGAATATGACGTTTAATAATCAAGCCATTATCGAGCATAACCTTTGCTTGCAATGCTAAGTTGGTTTTTACAATATTAAGTCTATCTACCATAGTTCTTGGAGAAAGTGGACCTTCGTTAACAATCATGTAAAGCATTTGGTCTTGAACTGTAAATGATCTACGTCCGTTTTCCATTTTTTCGATTAATCGGTCTGCATAAATTTTAATATCAATTATATCTCTTGCAAAAGCTTCATTTTCTTTCATTTTTAACACCTCGCATTGTTTTGTAGCTTTATTATAGATTTATAACAAGGATTTGTCAATACCTATTTTGAAAAAAGTTATAAAAAAATCGCAAACTGTACAATTTTTTGCGATTTTTTGTATGTTTTTAAGTTGTTTTTCTTAGATTCTTGCGAAAAGTGGTTGCACTTTTGTTAGGTCTACACCCGCTTTAACATCAATTGGCGTCCATTTGTATTCGCTATTTAGTTTCAAATATTCACGTATTTTTTTGCATGCATTTGGCATAAACAATTCAAAAATATTAGATAAGTTTGCAATAACATATGCACAGTTATAAATTGTGTTACCAAAGGCTTTTTCATCTTCTTTTGCTTGAACCCAAGGCTTTTGGTCATCATAATATTTGTTTGTTGCAACAACCAACTCCATTGCACGTTCTGCCGCCTTTTTAAACTCTAAGCTTTCAACTAATTTTGCAACATCGTCATATGTTTCTTGAACCAACTTTTTAATCTCGCCGTCAAGTTCGCCTTGTGGCAATGTTTCTAGACCTTTAAACTTCAATGTTCTGTTAATTAAGTTACCAAACTTGTTAACTACTTCACTATTATGAACACTCTTAAAGATTTCTAAATCAAAATCTATGTCTTTTTTCTCTGGGCCATAAGCTGCAAAGAAATAACGCAAACTGTCTGTATCATATTTGTCTGCCCATTCTTTTGCGTCAAAACTTAAATCTGTTGGTTGATTGCTCTTACTAACTTTGTGACCTTTATAGTTTAAATATTCCGAACTTACCATTCTTATATCTGTTATAAAGTTAGATTTTGTTGCCGCAAGTTCTGCTGGGAACAAAACCGAATGGAACATAATGTTATCTTTTGCGTGGCAAGCATAGATGATTTTTTCGGTTTCTGGTTCAACATTTGTCTTCCAATATTTTTGCCAGTCAAAACCTTGTTCTTCACCAAGGAGCATTGTATCTGTTACATAACCAAGTAACGCTTCGTACCAGCACCAGCAAACCTTGTCTTCATAGCCTTTGATTGGAATATGTACACCCCATTGAAGTTCACGCGAGAAGTCACGGTCAACAAGGTCTTTAAGATATTTTTTTGTTTCGTTAATACTATTTGCACGCCAAATGCTTTCGCCATTTTTAAGCACTTGTTCGAGCAAGTCGCGGAATGCGGTAAGTTTGAATACTAAAACATTGTTTGTTCTTTGTTCTGTCCTACCGCCACAAATCAAGCATTTACCGCCTTCAAAATCTTTTTCAACAGGAACATAACCACATTCACAGTTATCACCTTTTGTCTTTCTGCCACAAACTGGGCATGTAATTTCTACTTCTGTATCTGCCACAAACTTGCCACATGTTGGACAATATGGACGCGACACTTGTTTTTCGTACAAATAACCATTGTCATAAATTTCTTTAAATATCTCTTGGCATTTTTGTTTGTGATAGTCGCTGTATGTTATTGAATATTTATCAAATGAAAAATTGTATTGTGCAAGTGTTTCTTGGAATTTTGCATGATATCTATCAACAATTTCCTTTGGTGTGCAACCTTCTTGCTTTGCTTTTACTTCGAACTTAGTTCCATGCGAGTCTGTACCCGAAACCATAACAACATTGTCGCCAACCATTCTATGATATCTTGCTAAAATATCGCCTGAAAGCGAACTAGCAATGTAACCAATATGGAGTGCATTATTTGCATATGGCCAAGATACACAAATTGTAATATTTCTTTTTTTCATAATTTACCTCGTTAATTTTCGTTTCTTTTGTGATTTTTTCCAACGCTTGCCCACAACTTTTGCTAAAAATCTTTCAGAAAATGGACGGCTTATTCTTTTTAAAAACCTGTTAAAGCTGCCTGGAACGCTAATTAGTTTATGTTTGCTAGCACGTTTCAAAGCATACTCTGCAACTTCTTCTGGGCTGTTACTTGATAGCCTTCCGCCAATCCCCTGCGAAGCAATCGCCTCCTTCATTTCTTTTGTTGTTGGCATACCGCCCGGACAAATCACACTTATATGTATATTTGTGTTTTTTAGTTCGACGGCTAGCGCCGTCATAAACGACACAAGCATTCGCTTTGTTGATGCATAAATATTCATATATGGCATTGGGTAAGCATACGCCAAGCTCGACACAGTGAGTACCGTCAATTCTTGCGATTCATCACGCATTTTTATGACCTTTTGCGTCATATCGATAGTGCCTTCAACATTAACCCTTATGCACTTTAAAACCTTTTCGTCATCTTCGCTCAAAAATGCACCTTCTGTAATAACGCCAGCATTATTAATAAGATAATTGATGTTATATCCAAGGTCTTTTATGCTATTTAGCAGGTTTTTCCTCTGCTGTTCGCTCGACAAATCACAAATGCCGGAAAAAACTACAATTTGTGGGAAATTTTGTTTAATCTCAGATGTAATTTTGTTTAATTTTTCACTATTTGTACCAGTTAAAAATAAATTTTCTCCACGGGAAGCAACAGCACGTGCAAAAGCACCGCCAAGACCACCAGTTGCGCCAGTTATAAGTGTTAAATTCTTAGTCATAACTTCCCCCAAATTAATAAAAACATATTATAACTTTTGCCAAAAGTTGTCAAGTAATACGCGGCGATAAAAAAAGCCAACCTTGTAGGTCAGCTTAATAACTATTAATAATTATTGTTTTTTACTTCAAAATAAGATTGTGGGTGGCTGCAAATTGGGCAGATTTTTGGAGCTGTTTTTCCAAAGTGAATATGTCCACAATTCCTACAAACCCAAGCGACTTCGCCATCTTTTTCAAACACCTTGTTGCCATCAACATTTTTAAGCAATTTTCTATATCTTTCTTCGTGCGATTTTTCGATTTCTGCAACGCCTCTAAATTGAGCTGCAATTTCACCAAAGCCTTCTTTTTCGGCAACTTCAGCAAAATCTTTATACATTTTTGTCCACTCTTCGTTTTCACCGCTTGCAGCTGCTTCCAAATTTTCGGCGGTATTACCAATACCATTTAGGTGCTTAAACCACATTTTTGCATGCTCTTTTTCGTTTTCTGCAGTCTCTGTAAAAATAGCTGCAATTTGCTCGTACCCTTCTTTTTTAGCAGCACTTGCAAAATATGTATATTTATTTCTTGCTTGTGATTCCCCAGCAAAAGCAAACCAAAGATTTTTTTCTGTTTGTGTACCTTTTAAATTTTTCATAGTTTTCTCCTTATTTTGTATCTAATTTTATTATAAAGTAATAGAAAATCTTGTCAACTTATTTTGCGCGTCAATAAAAAATGAAACATTTTATACAATAGTGTTTACTTTTTGGTTTTGATTTGCTATAATTTTTCGGTATATTAATGGAGTTATTATGGAAGAAAAAAATATTAGAAATGTTGCTATAATTGCGCACGTTGACCATGGCAAAACCAGCCTAGTTAACGAACTTTTGAAGCAAGGCGGTGTTTTCCGCAGCAACGAACAAGTTGATGATAGAGTTATGGACTCAAACGCGCTTGAACGCGAACGCGGAATTACAATACTTAGTAAAAATGCCGCTTTTATGTATAACGGGGTAAAAATTAACGTTGTCGACACACCTGGTCATGCTGACTTTGGTGGCGAAGTAGAACGTGTACTTAAAATGGTTGATGGCGTTCTTTTGGTTGTCGATGCATATGAAGGCACAATGCCTCAAACAAGGTTTGTTCTTCAAAAGGCACTTGAACTTAACCATAAAGTAATAATTGTTATAAACAAGATTGATAGAAAAGATGCCCGAGTTAGCGAAGTTGTTGACGAAGTTTTGGAACTTTTGATGGAACTTGGCGCAACAGACGAACAACTCGACAGTCCATTTGTTTATTGTTCAGCAAGAATGGGTATCAGTTCTCTTGACCCAAACATTCAAGGTACAGATATGAAGCCACTTATGCAAACAATCATTGATCACATTCCAGCACCAAAGGGCGACAAAAATAAACCTTTTAAAATGCTTGTATCTTCTTGCGAACAAAACGACTATCTTGGCAAACTCGCCGTTGGTAAGGTTGAGCAAGGCACGATAAAAGTTAATGATCAAGTTGCAATATCTAACTATCACGATCCAAACAAAAAAGGCTTGTTTAAAATTGCCAATATCTTTTCATATCAAGGTTTAAAAAGAGTTCCTACCCCAGTGGCAGAAACTGGTGATATTGTCTGTCTTGCTGGTAGCGAAGAAATCACTATTGGTGATACCATATCAGATAAAAACAATATCGAGCCTATCCCATTTGTAAAAATTTCTGAACCAAGTGTTGAAATGCAATTCATTGTTAACAATAGTCCATTCGCTGGTCAAGAAGGTAAGTTCTGCACAAGCAGGCACCTTCGCGATAGACTTATGAAAGAAGCTGTCCGCGACCTAAGCTTAAAAGTTTTCGAAACAGCTAGTGCCGACACATTCCGTGTTCTTGGCCGTGGTGAAATGCACATTTCAATTTTGATTGAAAACATGCGCCGTGACGGTTACGAATTCCAAGTTTCTATGCCACGAGTAATTTTCAAAGAAATTAACGGTAAAAAATGCGAACCAATCGACAGACTCACAATTGATGTTCCAGAAGATTGCGTTGGCAATATCATGAGTTCAATTGGTGCAAGAAAAGGTGAACTGTTAACCATGACAAACATTGGTAACCGTATCCGTCTTGAATTTATTATTCCTGCCCGCGGATTGTTCGGTTACAAAAACCAATTCTTAACGGAAACACGCGGTGAAGGTGTCATGAGTTCAATATTCTATGAATATCAACCATATAAAGGTGCAATTGCTAGCCGTAATGTTGGTGCACTTGTTGCATATGAATCCGGCGAAGCCGTACAATATGGTTTATTCAACGCACAAGAACGCGGCAAACTTTTAATCACGCCTGGCACAAAAGTTTATGGCGGTATGGTTGTTGGTATCAACCCAAAGGCCGAAGATATTGTTGTTAACGTTTGCAAAACAAAACATTTGTCAAATGTTCGTTCTTCCGCATCAGACGATTCACTTCGCCTTGAACCAGTAAAACCTTTCACATTGGAAGAAAGCATGGAATTTTTGGCAGAAGATGAACTTTTGGAAGTTACACCAATCTCACTAAGAATTAGAAAAATCATTCTTGACCACACACAACGTGGCAGAGCGGATTTTAGACGCAAAAACCAAGAATAATAAAAATAGCCATCGCAAAGCGGTGGTTTTTTATTTCAAAAAACGCAATAATACACTAGCAAACTTGTAAAATTTACATCATATTGCTATTATATTTTGTATTTTTTGCGTTTTTTTGCTTATTTTTTAGCTTAATTATCAATTTGCACCATATTTACTACAAAATTATGTTTTGAACTATGCATAATGTACAATTTTACATATAAATGTAAAAGATTTTTTATTCTCAGTTGACAATTACTAAAAAGCATTATATCATAAATCTATGGTAAATATAATAAAATGTAACATATGCCCACGCAACTGTGGTGCAAATAGAAGTAAAAGTGCAGGCTTTTGTGGAGCAAGCAACAAAGTAAAAATCGCAAAGGTTATGCTTCATTATTACGAAGAACCAATTATTAGCGGTGACGAAACAACAAAGAAATGTGGCAGTGGTGCCATATTCTTTAGTCATTGCTCACTAAAATGTATTTATTGTCAAAATCAAGAAATTAGCCAAGGTGGGCTTGGTAAAGAAGTAAGCATACGTACACTTGCTAGCATTTTTAAGCAACTTGAAGAAGCTGGCGCAACAAACATTAACCTTGTGTCACCTACCCATTATGTACCACAAATCATTCAAGCCTTAGACTTATACAGGCCAAACATTCCCATCGTTTATAACACAAGCGGATACGAAAATGTTTCAACTCTTTCTTTGCTTGAAGGTTATGTTGATGTATATCTCACAGACTTTAAGTATATTAGTGACAAGCTTGCAAAAGAATATTCTGCCGCTCCAAATTACCCAGAAGTTGCTAAAAAAGCATTGGCTGAAATGAAAAGGCAACAACCAAAAGATATAATAAATGGCGGACTCATGGAAAAGGGCGTAATTATCAGACACTTGCTTTTACCGAATGCATCGGTAGATGCTACTAAAATTTTTGACTATATCGGCAAAACATATGGCAAAAAAACATATATCAGTCTTATGAGTCAATACACCCCTTGCGGAAAGGCAACAACTCACCCAATATTAAAGCGCAGAATTAAACCCATTGAATACAAGATGTGTGAGAACTACTTGAAAAAGAATGAATTTGTGAATGTTTTCTTGCAAGATTTGTCTAGTGCAACACTTGCCTACACCCCAGACTTCAAAACACAAGACCTTAAATTTAAGTATTAATTTAGTTGCTCAGAACTAGGTTTGTGTGCTATTATCTTTCTAGAGGTAAAATTATGAAAGTATTTATTGCTGGCACTGTCGATAAAAGAATTAATCCCAAATATCTAGAAGGCATCAAAAAACTCGCAACACTAATGCGTGAAAAAAATTACGAGATCATGTGCGTTGGCGCAAAAACTGGTTCTATTGGTGAAATGTATAATCAATTTGTAAAAAATGATGGCCATGTCGATTTAATTGTTCCAGTTCCATATGCAGATGAAGCAAAAGGTATGAAAGCCAATTCTGCAACCGTTGTAGATTCTCTTTTCATTTTGCAGCAAATTGCACTTCGCAACACTGAGGCAACTATTGTTCTTCCTGGTGGCAACGGAACCTTAGCTGAGTTATACATGATAACAGATAGTATTAAAAGTAAGTTTGACCACGACATTGTTATTATTTATAATGTAAATGGTTTTTACGACAAAATAAAAGAAATGAATCAATTTATGTTCGACAATGGCTGCCTAACAGAGGCACAATTCGAATATTTCACATTTTGCGACACACCAGAAGACGTTATGAAATGCCTTGAATACTGGGATATAAAACGCAAAAACAACCTAAAATACAATAATTAAACAATAAAAAAACCGCTTTTGCGGTTTTTATTTTTTCTTTATAAAAATATTCATAAGTTCTATGCCAATTGGTGCAAAAATTCGCCTTGATAAGTAAGCATCTTTATTTTTTCTCAAGCATGGCGTGGTCTTTTTTAAAAGTTGTCGCAAATACTTATAATTTTCTACATCTTTCACCCTATCTCGCCACATGAGATAAAAACTTTCTAGTGCCGAGAAATATAACCATGTACCAATTGCATTATAAAGTTTTTCGTCTTGTGTTTCGTCCAAAATTTTATCTAGCTTGTGCATAAACACAAATCGTCTTACAGCATATCTAGATTTAACAGCACTGTCATCACGACAAAGGTAACCATATAGCGGCTCTTTTATGAAGCCAACGCTATCAATATCTTTTAATACGTCATAGTTAAACATAACATCTTCGCCTTGTGTAAGTTCTGTATCCATAAACTTACCCACAAGCTTATTTTTACGATACATCTTGCCACCAGCAATGCACTTTGCCAAAATATTACCTGTGAACAAATCAAGCATATATTGCTCGCTCGAAAAAACTTCGACCGGCTTGTGTTTTATATATTTAAACGCATCTTTTTTATTTTTTTCGTGCACACGTTTAAACCCGCACGCAACCATATCAAGATTGTTTTGTTCTGCCGCATTTAACATATATTCCACAAACTTCGGTGACACAAAATCGTCACTATCGACAAATGCAACATAATCGCCCGTTGACTTATTAATGCCCACATTTCGCGTGTCAGAAACGCCAGTATTTGGCTTATGAACAACAACTATTCTTTGGTCATTTTGTGCAAGTTCATCACAAAGCAAACTAGATCCGTCGCTTGACCCATCATCAACCAAAATCACTTCGATATTTTGATAAGTTTGACCAGTCAAACTATCTACACATTTGCGTAGATATTTTTTTACATTATATACAGGCACAACAAACGAAACTTTTTTATTTTCCATTATTCATCAAACATTTCACTTTCTATGCACAAACAAAGCAAGTGATATACCTTTATATGTAACTCTTGAATTTTATATGTTTCAGTCGATGGAACATTTAATAAAACGTCAGACAATTCTCTTAGTTTTCCACCAGTTTGCCCTGTAAAAGATATTACCTTCATACCTTTTTGTTTAGCAACCATAGCAGCATCGCAAACATTTTTCGAATTGCCACTTGTAGAAATCGCTATCAAAACATCTCCGCTTTCGCCTAAACCATTTACAAGTTGTGCAAATAGATATTCTGGGTTGCAATCATTGAGCCAAGCGGTATTATATCCACAAAACGATGTTAAAGGAATACACTTTACACCTTGTTGCAAACCTTCTGCAATTGCAAGTCCTTTTTCGCCATAGGCGTTACTCATTTTTTCTTTGAACTCATCATTCACTTTTCGTTTTAAGCAAAAAGATTTTAAGAGTTCACCAGCGATGTGTTCGCTATCGGCAGCGCTACCGCCGTTGCCACAAACAAGTATTTTATTGTTTTGAGCACAGTTAACAAGAGTGATAACCGCATCAAGTATTTTATCACTAATATCAAATAAATCAAAATTTTCTTTCAAAAAATTCTCTAAATAATTCCTAGTTCTTTCTTTCATAATCATTCTCTAAAATTGCGTCGACAGCTTCAATTAAACTATCCGTATTTCTATCTGCTGACAATTTTTCTTGTTCTTGCAAATCAGATTTTACTCTAATAACCGGAATGCCAGCGTTTCTTGCCGTTTGTATATCTACATTTGAGTCGCCAATTAATACACATTTACTTAAGTCTAAGTTGAAGTCCTTTTCAGCTTGTTTTAGCATGCCAATTTTTGGCTTGCGACATTCACATTCAAATTTAAGCTCTGGAACTTCACCTTCGTAACCTTTGTGTGGGTGATGTGGACAAAAATATATGCCATCAACATACGCACCTTGCATGCCAAGCAATGTTTCCATTTTTCTAAACATTTTATCAAGTTCTTCAAAAGAACATTCACCACGTGCGATAACTGGTTGATTTGTCACAACAATGGCTAAATATCCACTAGCATTTATTTTTTTAATTGCATCACAGACGCCAGGTATCAGTTCAAAGTCATCACTATTTCTAATAAAGCCTTTATAGATATTAATTGTGCCATCTCTATCCAAAAATACTGCTTTTTGTTTATATCGGCTATTTTTTGCATGGACTATGCCATTTTTAATATCTTTCTCAGTTTGATAAAACCTTTCTGGCGTACCAACATCTTTGATATATTCAGCTGATTGGTATGCATAAACTTCATTACCACCATCAATAAGCGACTGTATAAAATCGCCTTCCATCGAAACCTTGCGTTTTTCTTTGAAATATCCAAGGGCAACTGGGTTTACAATAAAATATCCAGCATTGACATTGTTTTTGTAATAATAATTACGAACATTGTTTTTCTTATCGAAAGCAAACACCTTGCCGTTTGCATCGCACACAACAAGGTCACTATCGTAAGGGTGTAAGTTTGGGTGTGTGAGCATTGTTAAAATGGAATGTTTTTGGTAACTTGTCCAGTTTTGCTCTAACTTCAAGCTCTCTTTTTTCCATGGATATTTCTCTAGTAATATGTTTTGTTTCGATTGGTTTAGATAACCTTAATCGTCGCATACATCTTTCCATTGCTTTCACTAAATCATATGGATTACCTTCACTATTTTGAGTATCTATTTCTTTTGTCCATTCTTCTGTAATACTTGATAATGGCTTAGATAATAAATTCTGTCTTTCTGAATATAACTCATTCAACTCGCTGGTGACTTCTTTAAACTGTTGATATTCAAGCAATCTACGAACTAATCTTTCCTTTGGATCTTCTTCATATTCATCTTCAAGTTCACTTTGATCTTTCGGTAAAAGTTTCTTTGATTTATATTCAATCAAACTTGCTAATT
>CAKVLG010000005.1 GCA_934756675.1 uncultured Clostridia bacterium
TGAAGTTAACCCAACAAAAGTAACAGTTATTTACGACGGTAAATATACAAACGTACTTGCTGTAACACCAACAAGAACAGGTTATACATTTGCTGGTTGGTTATTAGACGGTAAGAAGATTGAAGATAACACAGTTGTTAAAACTGCAGAAGTTCACACAGTTAAAGCAAACTGGACAGCTAATACATATTCAGTTATCTTTGACGCAAATGGCAGTGGCGTAGCAATGCCTGCTGCACAAACATTTACATATGATGATGCCCCTAAGGCTCTTACGCTTGTTAAAGAAGATATCAAGACAGGCTACACATTCCGTGGTTGGGCACTTGCTGCAGATAAGACAAATGTTATCCATGCTAACGGTGCTGAAGTTAAGAATTTAGTTACAGGTGCTGCTGATGACAAGTCAATTACATTATATGCTGTATTTGAAATTAACAAATATAACGTAACACTTAACCCTAATGGTGGTAGTGTTGATGTGACAACAATTGTTGTTACATACCTTAGCACATTTGGTGCTGCAAAGAATGGCGAAGTTGATATCGCTATCGATTCTATTGTTCCAACACTCAAAGGATATAACTTTATTGGTTGGTACTCAGCTAAAGAAGGCGGCGTAAAAGTTACAAATGCAACAGAAGTTACTGCTACACCTTACACTGAACTCTTTGCTCGCTGGGAAGCAAAACAATACCAAGTAACAGTTCACTTGAACGGTGGTAACGTAAATGGTGACACAAATGATGTTGTTGTTAATGTTACATTCGGTCAAGCATACTCTAATTTCATCGCATTTACACCAGCAAGAAATGGTTATGGTTTCAATGGTTGGTTCACTTTAGCTGAAGGTGGAACGCAAATTGACCTTGCTACAATTGTTGATGAAGATAACGCTGGAAACATTCAATACACAGAAATCCATGCACAATGGGAAGCTGGTAAATACACAATAACTTTCAATGCTAATGGTGGTGAAACATTATCTATCGCAAGCAAAGAATACACATTTGGTGTTGCTTATGGTGAACTATCTGTAACAACAAGAATTGGTCATACATTTGACGGTTGGTGGACAGAAAGAGAAGGTGGCGTAAAAGTCACAGAAACAACAATCATGAGTGGTGAAAACATTGATGTTAATGTAACAAATCATATTCTCTTTGCTCATTGGATTGAACACAAATACACAGTTGTATTTGATGCAAACGGTAAGAGTACAAACGTTCCAAGTTCTCAAGAGTTTACATATCTCGAATCTAAGCAATTGAGTGCAATGGAAGGTAGTGTTACTGGTTACACATTCCTTGGTTGGAACACAGATAAAGGTGCAAAAGTTGCTCTTTACAACGATCAAGCAACAGTTTCTAAATTATCAACTGTTAATAATGCCACAGTAACATTGTATGCTATTTGGCAAAACAATACTTACACAGTTGAGTTTAACAACAATGGTAAGACTGAAGCTAAACTTCCAGCTAAACAGACATTCACTTACGACTTTGAAAAGGCTCTTACATCACAAAATGTAGAAAATGCACTTACTGGTTATACATTAATTGGTTGGGCAACAACAACAGACGGTCAAGTTGAATTGATCGCTGGTGCTACAGCTGAAAGAGTTGGCGGTGGTGAAACTGGATTAATCGCTAACGGTGCAAAAGTTCGTAACTTGGCAACAGAGCAAGATGCAAACGTTATCCTTTATGCTCAATGGCAGGCTAACACATACACGGTTAAATTTGATGCAAATGATAGCGGCGTAACAATGCCAGACCCACAAGTGTTAACTTATGATAAGGCAGAAAACCTTACAACACTTGGAACTGGTGTTAAGACAGGTTACACGTTCCTTGGCTGGGCACTTGCTGCAAACAAGACAAAAGTTGTTTACGGTGACGGCGCTGAAGTTAAGAACTTAGTAACTGGCAAAACAAACGATAAAGAAATTACACTCTATGCTGTGTTTGAAGTTAACAAATACACATTAACATTTGATGCTAATGGTGGTAATGTTACTCCAACATCAGTAGAAGTTGCTTATGGTGCAACATATGATTCACTTCCTACACCATCAAGAGCTAACTACACATTCCAAGGTTGGTTCACAAATGCTGAAGATGGCACAGAAGTTACATCAGTTGTAATGGACAATGTTAACGGTAAGACCATTTACGCTCATTGGAGAGGAAATGAATATACTGTTACACTTGACCATAACGACAAAAAAGACGCAAGTCTAACAACAAAGACAACTATCACAGTTTACTATCAAGAAACATATGTCGGACTTGAAACAATAACAAGAGAAGGGTACAAGTTCCTTGGTTGGTTCACAGATAGAACAGGTGGCTTGAAAGTTGAGTCAACTGCTACAGTTACAACTACTGGCAACCACACACTTTATGCTCATTGGGAAGCTCTTACATTCAAATTCACACTTAATGCTGGCGATGGTGAATTAATTGTCAACAAAGCTACGTCAAGTGTTAAGACATTTGAATTTACAGTAACTCATGACGAAGCATTACTTGAAGCAATTAACAAAGCAATTGCTACAAACAATATTGAAATCTCTTACAATGGATTCAAGTTCGTTAATTGGACACTTGGTGGCGTAATTATCGATACTGCAATGGTAGCAGACATTAACAAAACTGTTGCTGTAGCTAAATACGATCCGATTACATATAATGTTCAATTTAAATCTAATAACGGTAAGAATGAAGTTGTTACAGTTAGTGATGTTAAGTTCAACGAAACAAAACTAACACTTGCTGCTGACACATTTGCGTATGCGGGTCACACATTCACTGATTGGTTACTAGACGATGCGACAGCTACAAAACGTGAGTTCACAGCAAACGAAGAATATAGTGCACTTACAATTGTTGAAGGTGCAACAGTTACATTCCTTGCTCAATGGACTGCAAACACATACACAGTAACATTTAATGCTAATGGCGGTTCACTTGCTGAAGGTGAAGGTACACTTGAAGTTACATTTGGTGAACACTATGGCACGCTTCCTACACCAACAAGAGAAGCTGGTTACACATTTGCTGGTTGGTACATAACTAAATTGGCAGACGATGCAAGCACAGCTGATGCAACACGCATACTTGAATCAACAACAGTTGGCACTGATGCTAACGGTCAAACACTCTACGCTTATTGGACAATTAACACTTACTCAATTTCGTTCGATGTAAACAAACCAAGCAACGCATCAAATGAAGTTACTAACGTTCCAAACACAATTGAAAACGTTAAATTTAGATCAACTGTAACTCTTGAAGAACCAACACTTGTTGGTTGGACATTTGGCGGTTGGTTCACACAAGCTGAAGGTGGCAATTTAGTTTCTACAAACTACACACTCGAAACTGCAGGCAATGTAGAACTTCACGCTCATTGGACAGCTACAACATACCAGGTTACTTACCACAGAAACCTTGGTACAGATCAAACTAAAGTTGTTGAATACACATACGATACACCTACACAATTCGAACCAAGCAGTATCTTTAGTTATGTAGATGATACAGACTATTTCTTCACAGCATGGTGTACAGAACCAACTGCTAGTGCAACAAGTACTTCATATAGCGATACAACTGCTTATGTTCCAAACTCAACAGTAGACTTTGATTTATACGCGTTAACAGCATATAAAATTTACAAATTCGGTATCACATACACATGGACAGAAATTGCTGAAAACGGACACGAAATTGTAGAAAAGAATAAGGCAGTTACATTTAAAGTATCTTCTGACAAAGCTTCTGGCAGGGTAGTTACAGAAGGCGTTGCCTTTACACTCGACAACCCATACAAGAACTTACCTGCAAGCGCTTACACTAGAAACCCAGTTGAACCAGCAACATTTACACTTGCAAGTGATAATGGTGACAGCTTCAATATTACTTATACACTAAATACTTATACACTTACTCTTGGTGCTTACTCGAGTGTAGGAGTTTACTACGGATTCAAAGTTGCTAGCTACATTGAAGCAATTAAGAACGGTGAGATTGATACACAAGCTTTAAAGAATTATAATGGTGAAGTTGGTAAATGCCCAACAGGTTACTACTTAGCTGGTTGGACATACGCTGGCGCTGAGGTAACAAAAGACACAATCGTCGATAAAGACGGTACACTTGAACCAATATTTGTAGCAAACAAATATACAGTTACTCTTGATAAGAATAACTTAAAAGCTGCAAACAATGGTAAAGACTTAGTTTACACATTTAACTACTCTGCTGATGATACAATCACATTTGCAGATGACGCATTTGTATTGAATGGTTGGCATATTGCTGCTTGGGGTAAGACAACTGATGCTACATTAAGTAGTTCAGATATTATTAAACCAGCAAACAATACAATCAAGATTAGTGATTTTGTTACAACATTTAGTTCTAGCGATGCTAATGCTGATGGATACAATGTAACAATCTATGCAATTTGGGAAGCTAACGAATATACTGTTACACTTAACCCTAACGGTTCAGTTGATGATGAAGTTGCTGCAACAGTAGATCCTTCAACAATCAAAGTATTATTCGAAGTTGGTACATATGCACAAATTGCTAGTATCACTCCAGTTAGATATGGTTATACATTTGCTGGTTGGTATACAACAGCAGATAATACTGGTGTTCAAGTTAATAGCTCAGATAAGATTACAAGAACAGAAAACCATACACTCTATGCTCATTGGACAAAAGCAAACTTCGAAGTAACAGTTAATGCTAACGGTGGTACACTCAATGGTAACGCTGTTGGTGTAACAGTTTCTATTGAATACTTAAGTACATACGAAGCAAAACTTGCTGCTATAGTAAAAGCAAGAGAAGGATACACATTCCTTAACTGGTCAACAGACCAAGCTGGTGCTAATGTATTTGATGTTACAACTCAATTGACAAAAGATTCTGCAAGAGAAATCTACGCTCAATGGAAAGTTGATACATACACCGTATACCTTAACGCTAATGGTGAAGGTGCAAGCGTTGTTCCTACATCAATCACAGTAACATTCGGCAAAACATTCAAAGATTCTGAACAATGGTCAACAATCGTTGTTACAAGAACAGGTTACACGTTCCAAGGCTGGCACACAGCAGCTAATGGCGGTAACGTTGTTAACGGCGACACAGAAATCACAACAAAAACAAATGGCATAACAATCTATGCTCACTGGGAAGCTAATACTTATACAGTTAAATATCTTATCGGTGAAGGTGATGCAGGCACAATGGCTGACAGCACATTCACATACGACGATGAAGCTACTTTAACAAAGACAGCTTACTCTAAAGTTGGTTATGGTTTCGGCGGTTGGACAGTTACAAAGATTACATACGCTGGTGCTAAATACAAAGTAGGCGATGAATATCAACAAGTTACCGTTGGTATGGTACTTGCTGACGAAGCAATGGTACTTAACCTTGCTACTGGCGCTGACGGCGATGTAGAAGTAGAACTTACAGCTAAATACAACGCTAACAACTACACAATTTCTTATGATGCTAACGGTGGTGAACTTGCTGAGGGTACAACAACT
Source organism: uncultured Clostridia bacterium (assembly GCA_934756675.1). Classification (GTDB taxonomy): domain Bacteria; phylum Bacillota; class Clostridia; order Christensenellales; family UBA1242; genus CAKVLG01. Next base: position 5,576 of record CAKVLG010000005.1, read on the forward strand.
AAACTTGTTACATTCGACTTGACATATGGTACTCTCGCTGCAGAACCAACAAGAAATGGTTATAGGTTTGATGGTTGGACACTTGAAAAGAACAATAAAGATACAATTGTTACAATTTCAACAAAAGTTAAAACAGCTAAAGACCATACACTCTATGCTTACTGGAAACTCGCAACATTTGAAGTTTCACTTAATGCTAATGGCGGTACATTGGCTTCAGGTGATCCAAATAAATTGACAGTTACATGGAGTAAAACATTTGGTGATGCAACAACAGCTCTTGACTCTATCATTCCAACAAGAAATGGTTACGACTTTGCTGGTTGGTGGACACTTGCTGAAGGTGGCGTACAAATCACAAATGCTACAAGCATTGATACAGATCCATACACATACACAGAACTCTTTGCTCATTGGACAAATAAGACATTTAATGTCACACTCCATGCAAATGGTGGTTCAATTAAGAAAGGTAATGTAGAAATTTCAACAATTACAGTAACATTCGACGGTACATATGTTGAACTCAGCTCACTTAATATTACAAAGAAAGGTCATACATTTGCTGGTTGGGCAGCAACTCAAGATGGCGACGTAATCGCAAACATCGCTGCAACAGTTGTTACAGATCCAGTTAATTACACAGACCTTTACGCTAAATACACAGCTAACACATACAAAGTAACACTTGAACCAAATGGCGAAAATGCTACTGTTACTCCAACAACTATCACAGTAACATTCGGTACGAAATATGTTCAAGCAGAAGGTTGGTCAACAATCTCTGTTACAAGAACAGGTTATAACTTTGTTGGTTGGTTGTTAAACGGCAAGGCAATTGATGAAAATACAACAGTTGAACTTGCTGGCGATCATATTATTAAAGCTGATTGGACAGCTAAGACTTACCAAGTAACATTCAATGGCAACAATGGTACAGCTAGTCAAAACAAAATAACCGTAACATACGACAGTCCATATGCTGATGCTGAAGGTTGGTCAAATGTTACAGCTGAAAGAGAAGGTTACACGTTCGCTGGTTGGACACTCAAAGCTTATGCTCCAAACGAATTAGCTACTGACGCCGATAAGGCAAAAGCAATTATTGCTACAACAACAAAGGTAAGAAATGCTGGCGATCATACGGTATTTGCTTACTATGAATCTATCACATACACAGTTACATTAAACGGTAACGGCGGCGAGCCAGATGAACAAACAATTTCTGTTAAATTTGGTCTTAACTACACAGAAATCGCTGGTAAGACTGCAACAAGAACTGGTTATGACTTTGCTGGTTGGTGGACAGCAAAAGAAGATGGCAGCCAAGTAACAGATACAACATATGTTACAACAGCTCATGACCATACACTTTACGCTCACTGGACAGCACATACATATACAGTTTCGTTTGACAAGAATATTGGCTACAATGCCAACATGCCACAAACTCAAACATATACATATGGCACAACAGGTGCATTGCCAAAGATGGAAGGCACTGTAACAGGCTATACATTCCTTGGTTGGGCAACAGACAATAATGGCGGTGTTGCATTACGCACAGATGCAATTTATACATTGACTGCTGATGGCAAATTAATCGCTGATGAGTCTAAGGTTGGCAATTGGTTAACTGCCAATAATGACTCTGTTAAACTCTTTGCTATTTGGAAAGCTAACGAAGTTGTAGTTACGCTCGTACCAAACAATGGTGAAGATTCAACAACAGTTAAAGAAACATTTGATAGAGCATACGAGAATACACTTGCAGCCGTTCCAACAAGAACTGGTTACGACTTCGCTGGTTGGTTCTTAGATGAAACTTTTGCAAATAAAATCACAGCTACAACAAAAGTTAAAACAGCTACAGTTCACAGCGCTTATGCTAAGTGGACAGCACATACATATACAGTTTCGTTCGATAAAAATATTGGTTACGATACAACAGTTCCTGACTCTGTTGAATACGTATACGATCAAATCGACGAAAGTGGTAATTTACCTACATTGCCAGCAATGACAGGTACGGTAGAAGGTTATACATTCCTTGGTTGGAACACAGATAAAGATGCTAAGGTTAAGCTTTATGATAACCAAGCTGAAGTATCTAACTGGACAACTGTAGACGGCGATGTAATTACACTTTATGCTATTTGGGAAGCTAATAAATATGCTGTAAGTTACGACATTAACTACGTTGGCGGATCAAACCCACAAGGTAACGACGTAACATTCGATAACACATATGGCACACTTCCAGAAGTAACAAGAGAAGGTTACGAATTCAAGGGTTGGACACTTAAGAAGAACGACTACTCAACAGTAGTTAATATCAACACAACCGTTAAAACAGCTAAAGCACATACACTTTATGCTTATTGGACAGCAATTACTGGTATCACAGTGGTTCTTGATTCTAACGGTGGTATCCCAGCACAATATTCTTACTCGGTAGAATACGATAAGACATACGGTGAAGGTTTAATCAATGATGTTGAAACTTCAATCGCAAGCTTCACTCCAACAAGAGAAGGTTACAAGTTCCTTGGTTGGTTCTCGGCTAAAGAAGGCGGAAACAAAGTAACAGCTACAACAACTGTTAAGAATGCTAATAACCACACACTCTATGCTCATTGGGAAGCTCTTCCACAAGACCTTGTTTACGATATTAACTACGTTGGTGGCACAAATCCTACAACAAAACAAGTTGATTTCAACAGTGAATATGGTACACTTCCAGAAGTAACAAGAACAGGTTATACATTTGCTGGTTGGTGGACACTTGCTGAAGGTGGCGTTAAAGTTAAAGCTGCAACAAAGATGATAACACTTGGTGCAACAATCTACGCTCACTGGACAGCAATTGAATACACATTGACATTTAATGTCAACAAACCTACAAATGCTTCACATGAAGTAGAAAATATTCCAAGTGTAAGGCAAGTTGCTTACGATAGCACAGCTACTTCATTTGGTACTCCAACACTCGTTGGTTGGACATTCCAAGGCTGGTTCTTGGCTAAAGAAGGTGGCACAGCAGTTACATCAATCGTAATGGACGATGTTAACGGCAAGACACTTTACGCTCAATGGAAAGCTGACGAATACACATTGACATTTAACGGCAACAAACCTACAAATGCTTCAAATAATGTAACAAGCATTCCAACTGCAAAGACAGTTGCTTACGATAGCACAGTAGATACATTTGGTACTCCAGTACTCGTTGGTTGGACATTCAAAGGCTGGTATACAGCTAAAACAAACGGTACAAAAGTAGAAGTACCATATAAATATGTAACAGTTGGCAACGTAACACTTTATGCTCACTGGGAAGCTAACACTGTAACAGTAACAGCTGAACTTGATGGCGGCGCACTCAGCCCAGAAAGAAGCAGCAATGTATTTACTCTTACAATCGATGGTACATATGCTGACATCTTAGCTTATACAGTTACAAAAGTTGGTTATGAATTTGACGGTTGGTACTTAGATGCTAAATTCACAAATGCAATTACATCTACAACACAAGTAACAAATACCGCAGCTCACACTGTTTATGCTAAATTAACAGCTAAGTCAGATATTACAGTAACACTTGACCCTAACGGTGGTGAAGTTGACCCAACAAAAGTTAAAGTTACATTCGATGGTACATATGCAAACGTACTTACTGTTACCCCAACAAGAGTTGGTTACACTTTCGCTGGTTGGTTATTAAACGGCGCAAAGATTGATGATAAGACAGTTGTTAAGATGGCTGAAAATCATACAGTTAAAGCCGATTGGACAGCTAATGAATATGATGTAACACTTGATCTTAACGGTGGTAACATTGAAGGTGATACAACAAATATCACTGTAAAAGTTACTTACGACGGCTACTACACAAACGTACTTGCTGTTAACCCAACAAGAGAAGGTTACTCATTCCAAGGTTGGTTGTTAAACGGTACAAAGATTGATGATAAGACAGTTGTTAAAACTGCTAAAGGTCATACAGTTAAAGCCGATTGGAAAGCAATTGAATACACATTGACATTTGACGGCAACAAACCTACAAATGCTTCACATGAAGTAGAAAATATTCCAAGTGTAAGGCAAGTTGCTTACGATAGCACAGCTACTTCATTTGGTACTCCAACACTCGTTGGTTGGACATTCCAAGGCTGGTTCTTGGCTAAAGAAGGTGGCACAGCAGTTACATCAATCGTAATGGACGATGTTAACGGCAAGACACTTTACGCTCAATGGAAAGCTGACGAATACAAATTGACATTTGACGGCAACAAACCTACAAATGCTTCAAATAATGTAACGAGCATTCCAACTGCAAAGACAGTTGCTTACGATAGCACAGTAGATACATTTGGTACTCCAGCACTCGTTGGTTGGGCATTCCAAGGCTGGTATACAGCTGAAACAAACGGTACAAAAGTTGAAGCTCCATATAAATATGTAACAGTTGGCAACGTAACACTTTATGCTCACTGGAAAGCTAACACTTATACGGTATCGTTTGATGCTAACGGTGGTACACTTGCTAGTGGTACAACACCTATAACTGTAACATTCGATGACCCATATGGTACACTTGCAGCAGATCCTACATGGAAAGGTTGGGTATTCCAAGGCTGGACACTTGAAAAAGATAACAAAAATACAACTGTTACAAGTTCAACAAAAGTTGTAACAGCTAAAGCACATACACTTTACGCTTACTGGGAACCAAAGACTGGTATCACAGTAACACTTGCACTTAACGGTGGTATCGTTACAAGTGGTGTAACAAGTATCCAAGTTCAATTCACAGGTTCTTATGCTGATTTACTTGCAATCACACCTACAAAGAAAGGTTATGATTTCGCTGGTTGGTTCTTAGATGAAGCATTTGCAAATGAAATCACAGCAGAAACAACAGTAACAAACGCTGACGATCATTACGCTTATGCAAAATACAATCCATATACATTCTATGTAGAATTTGTAGATGCTAAGTTCAACACTAAAGTTCCAGCAAAGACTGCATACAAATATGACATTGGCGGTGCATTACCAGCTAAAGAAGAAAAAGCTGTAACAGGTTATACATTCGTTGGTTGGAATATAGATAAAGACGCAAATGTTTATATGTATCAAGATAAATCACCTATACCTGCAGATTGGACAGATCAAAAAGACGGTGTAATCACACTCTATGCTATTTGGGAAGCTAACAAGTACGATTTGACATTTGATGGCAACAAACCTACAAATGCTTCACACAATGTAACAAAAGTACCAAAAATACAAGAAAATGTTGCTTACGATAGTATAATTAATTCATTTGGCACTAACCCAGCACTCGATGGTTGGACATTTGCTGGTTGGTTCACAGCTAAAGAAGATGGTACAGAAGTTAAATTACCATACACATACAAAACAGATGGTAACGTAACACTCTATGCTCATTGGACTGCAAATACATACACAGTTAAATTTAGCGACCCAGACCATGGTACTAAAGTTCCAGAAGACACTACATACACTTATGACATTGCAGATACATTGCCAGCATTGACAGGTACTGTAACTGGATACACATTCCGTGGTTGGACAACAAGCATTGGTAGCTTAACAGCTACAGTAGATTCTCGTGCAACAATTGAAAGAGTTGGTGGCGACACAATCTACGCAAACTTGATTAAAGATGGTTCTGCAATTAAGAACTTAACAACAACAAACGGCGCAACAATTACACTTTACGCTGTTTGGGAAACAAACAAATACACATTAACATTCAATGCTAATGGTGGTACAATTCCAGAAGCTGATGCAACAAGAACAGTTGAATTTAAGGCTGAATATGGTACACTTCCAACAACAGCTGAAAGAAAAGGTTACACGCAAAATGGTTGGTGGACAACAGCAAACGGTGGTACACAAATTTCTGCTACTACAACAATGGAAACAGAAGGTGCTACAGTTTATGCTCACTGGACTGCTAACAAATATCTTGTAACACTCAAAGCTAATGCTCAAGGCTCTGGTATTGCAGATCAAAAATTCTATGTAACTCACGACCAAACATTTGGTGCTGGTTTAACAGCATTAGAAGATGGCACAGCTACAAGCCTTTCTAACTTCGACCTCGATAAATATGGCGCATGGCCTGGCAGAGTATTCGGTGGTTGGTATAGAACTGCATATGAAGTTGGTGCTAGTGTTGCAGGTGCAACAGCAATCACAGATAATACAGATGTTACTGACATTGCAGATATTACACTCTTTGCATATTGGACATACAACAAATATACAATCACATTCGACTCTAACGGCGGCGTAACAGTTGACCCACAAACAAAAGTTGTTACATACAACAGTACATATGGAACCTTAGCTAAAACAACAAGAGAAGGTTACACATTCAACGGTTGGTGGACAGCAAAAGATGTTAGCGCAACTGTTACAGCTGATGATAAAGTTCTTATTACAGCTGACACAACACTCTACGCTCATTGGGTAGCAAACAGCTACAAAGTCGTATTTAACAAAGGTAACTGGACAAGCGTAACAGCAGTTCCAGATGCTCAAGAATTTAGATATGACACAGCTCAAACATTGAATAAGATGAATGGTACTGTTATTGGTCACACATTCATTGGTTGGGCAACAACAATCGATGGTGCAAAAGTTTACAATGACGGCGCTAGCGTAAACAACCTTTCTAAGGGTGTTGATCCAAGCATTGCTTACGATGACGCTAGAATGGCTATTGTAAATCTCTATCCAGTATTCAAAGCTAACGAATATGACTTGAGAGTTGAAACAACAATCGGTTCATTCGAAGCAACAACTGGTTGGACAATCGATGGTAAGACAGCAACAAAGAAAGTAACATTCGGTACCGCATTTGGTACACTTGTTACAGCTAATGATGCTGCTGGTTATGACTTCGTAGGTTTCTATACAGTTAACTACGATCCATACACAACACCAGTTGCAGCTAACAAAGTTGACGATACAACAGAGTTAAAAGAAACTGGTAAAACAATTTACGCTGTTTATACAGCAAAATCTTATACACTTACATTTGATGGCAACGGTGGTACTCCAACACCACGTACATCTCAAGATGTATTATATAAGAAACCTTATGGTGAACTTGCTACAGCAGAAAGAGAAGGTTATGACTTCGCTGGTTGGTGGACAGCAAAAGAAGGTGGCACAAGAGTAACTGCTGATACAACAATGGAAACTCTTGGCGCAACAGTTTACGCTCATTGGACATCAATTAGCTATAGCGTAACATTAATTGGTAACCTTACAGGTGTAACAGAAAATGTTTACTACGTATTCTTCGGTGATACACTTGGCAATGGTAAGACAGATAAGGCAGTGACAACATTTGATACTAGCCTTTCAGCATATAACCCAAGCAAAGCTGGTTATGTATTCCTTGGTTGGTACAAAGATCAATATACAGTTGGCAATGTTCCAGCTGATGCAACAGCTATCACAGACGCTTACGTACTTGATACACTTGGCATTACATTATATGCTGGTTGGAGAGTTGCAAAATATACACTTGCATTTGATGCAAACGGTGGCAACGCAGTTACTCCAACAACTAAAAATGTTTATTATAATGGTCAATACGGCGAACTTGCTACAGCAGAAAGAACAGGTTATACACTTTCTGGTTGGACACTTAATGCTTACGATCCAGATGCAACAGTTGCAAATGGTGATAAAGTTACAGGCGAAACAATAGTCGCATATGCTGGCAAAGATGGTGACACAATTACACTCTATGCTTATTGGACAGCCAATACATACAATGTAACACTTAACCATAATGACGATGTTCCAACAACTACAACAATTTCTGTTAAATACAATTCAACATACGGTGACAAACTCATCACTCCAACTTGGGCTGGTCGCGTATTTGGCGGTTGGTACACAGAAAAATATGCAGTAGGCGCTAATGTTGATGAAACTAAGAAAGTTGATACAAATTCAATATTCTTAGCAACAGACAATAACACAGTTCTCTACGCTTATTGGACATATGCTACATACAAAGTTACACTTGACGTTAACGCTACCGCTGCTGCTGATGAAACTGTAGCTCTCACTCCAACAGAGATTCATGTTACATTCAATAGCACATATGCTGCTCTTCCTACACCTACATGGACTGGTCACGTATTCCAAGGCTGGTACACATTGGCTGAAGGTGGCACAAAAGTTAACAATAGTGATACTGTAGAAATCACAGATAGCACAACACTTCATGCTCATTGGAAACTCGAAACTTACACAGTTAAACTTGATCACAACAACGATGATGAAACCCCTGCTAACTCTACAAAGACAAATATCACTGTTACATACAGCATGACATATTCTGATCTTCCAGAGTTAACAAGAGAAGGTTATACATTTGGTGGTTGGTATACAACAAGATTGGCAGTAAACGCTGATACAACTGGTAAAGTTAAGATAACTACTACAACGACTGTTAAGACAGATGCTAAAGATAGAACACTCTATGCTTATTGGACATACAACCAATACACAGTTCACTTTGACGCAAACGGTTGGGGCGTAACAGTTCCAGCTGACCAAACATTCTTATACGCTGTGGCTCAAAAACTAACAAAGATGCCTGGCTCATTGACTGGTTACACATTCAAGGGTTGGACAAAGACAAAAGGTGGCAAGACTGCAGAGTATGAAGATGAAAAATTAGTTTCTAAACTCGCAACAAGTGGTACAATTACACTTTATGCGGTATTTGAAGCTAACAAGTACGATTTGACATTTGATGGCAACAAACCTACAAATGCTTCACACAATGTAACAAAAGTACCAAAAATACAAGAAAATGTTGCTTACGATAGTATAATTAATTCATTTGGCACTAACCCAGCACTCGATGGTTGGACATTTGCTGGTTGGTATACAGATGCAACAAATGGTACAGAAGTTAAATTACCATACACATACAAAACAGCTGGTAACGTAACACTTTACGCTCATTGGACTGCAAATACATACACAATCGTATTTAATGCAAATGGTTGGAGCACAACAGTTCCAACAACACAAACAATGACCTATGATACAGCAGCCGCTCTCAAAGCAATGACAGGCACTGTATATGGTTATAACTTCGCTGGTTGGACAAAGACAGCTGGCGGAAACACAGTTGATGCTGGCTTCGAAAACGGCGCAACTGTTAAGAATTTAGCAACTGGTGTAGAAGATAACAACTCAATCACACTTTACGCGGTATTCACAGCTAAGACAGATATTGAAGTAAAATTCGATGCAAACGGTGGTACACTTGCTAGTGGTACAACACCTATAACTGTAACATTCGACTTACCATATGGTACACTTGCAAAAGATCCATCAAGAACAGGGTATACATTTGGTGGTTGGACACTTAAAGCTTACGAGCCAGATGCAACAGTTACAGAAAGTGACAAAGTTACAACTACAACTCAAGTTAAGAATGAAAACCATACACTTTATGCTTATTGGACAGCTAATACTTATAAAGTAACATTCGATGCTGACGGCGGTGCACCAACACCTGCTGCAAGGAATGTAAAATTCGGTAAACAGTATGGCGCAATTGATACTCCAAAGAAAGCTGGTTGGAAGTTCGATGGTTGGTATATCGATGGTACAGATACACATGTAACTGGTAACTCTCAAGTTACGACAGCTGGCGACCACAAACTCAAAGCTCGTTGGTCACAAAGAACAGACATCAAGGTAACACTTGAAGTTAACGCTACAGCTGCTACTGGTGAAACTGTAACTCTTGACCCAACAACAATCACAGTTACATACCTTGGCAAATACACATCATTACCAACACCTATTTGGACTGGTCATGTATTCCTTGGTTGGTATGCTGAACGTTATGATGTAGATGGTGTTCCTGCAAGTGCAGTTGCTTACACTAACGACTCACAAGTAACAAATACAGACGATCACACATTGTTTGCTGGTTGGAAACGTGCAACTTACACAGTTTCACTTGCAGCAAACGGTGGTACATTATCTGCAACAACAATTACAGTTACTTATGGCGATGCTTATAGCGTTGAACTTGATAAAGTTTCTAGAACACGTAATGGTTATACATTTGCTGGTTGGGTAACTTCAAACGATGTCGCATTTGATACTGCAACAGTAGTTTCAACAACATCAACAAGAGCTCTTAAAGCTACTTGGACATCTAAAGTTTACACAATTACACTCAACCCTAATGGCGGCAGTGTAACTCCAACAGAGTTAACAATCACATACACAGATAGCACAGACGGTTACAATACATACGCTAACCTCTATAACGCAGGCAATAAGGTAGCTATTGAATCTATCGGAGCTACACTTAAAGGTCACACATTCCTTGGTTGGTATACAACAGCTGACGTCAAAGTTGTTAACACAACAACATTTGAAAAGGCTGAAAATGTAACACTCAAAGCTAAATGGCAAGCCAACTCTTACGACTTAATATTCAACGGTAACGGTGGTACACCAACACCTGCATCGAAGAAAGTTACATTTGGTACAGCTTATGGCATACTTGCTACAGCAACAAGAGCTGGTTATGACTTCGATGGTTGGTTCACAGCAGCAACTGGTGGCGATAGAGTAACTGTTGATACAACAATGACAGAACTTGGCGCAACAGTTTACGCTCACTGGACAGCTAAGACTTACAAAATCACACTTGACCCTAATGGTGGCAGTGTAACTCCAACATCTATCACAATCGTTTATAGCGATACTTATGGTAATGGAGCTTACAAGACATATGGCGACGCTTCAATAGCTCTTGATTCAATCAAAGCTACAAAGCTAGGTCATGTATTCGCTGGTTGGTACACAGCTGCAACAAACGGCACAAAAGTTACAAACGCAACTGTATTTGAAACAGCTGAAAACGTAACACTTTATGCTCAATATACAGCTAAAGAATGGACACTTACATTCGACGGCAATGGTGGTACACCAACACCTGCATCGAAACAAGTTACATTCGGCACAGCTTATGGTGAACTTGCTGAAGCAACTAGAACAGGTTACTCACTCGCTGGTTGGTTCACAGCAAAAGAAGGTGGCACAAAAGTTGAAACTACAACAAAGATGACAACAGAAGGCGCTGTAGTTTACGCTCACTGGACAGCTAAGACTTACACAATCACACTTAACCCTAACGGTGACGGTGCTACTGTAACTCCAACAACAGTAACAATCGTTTATAGCGATACTTACGGTGGTGGAGCTTACAAGACATATGGCGATGCATCAACAGCAATTGAATCAATCGTTCCAACATGGGCTGGTCGGACATTCCAAGGTTGGTACACAGCTACATCTGGTGGTTCAAAGGTTGAAAACACAACAGCATTCACAAAAGCTGAAAATGTAACAATCCACGCTCACTGGACAGCTAAGACATACAAAGTAACATTTAACTCTAATGGTGGTGATTCGACACCAGAAAAAATTACAGTTACATTTGCTTCTAAGTATGGTACACTTCCAACAGTAACAAAGACTGGTTATACATTCCAGTATTGGACACTCACAAAAGACAATGCATCAACAAAGATTGACGCTGATACAATTGTAACAACAGCTAAAGACCATACAGTTTATGCTTACTACACAATTAATAAGTATAAATTAACGGTTGAAACAACTATTGGTACATTAGTTGCTAAAGATGGCTGGACATTGGCTGAGAATAAGAAATCATCATTCAACGCTAATGTTGCATACAACACCGCTTACTTAACATTACTTCCAAATGCGGCTGAAATAACTGGCTATACATTTGCAGGTTACTATACTGTTAATTACGGTGCATATGAAACACCAAACGAAAGTTACAAAATTTTGAGCACAACAAAGATGGGTGCTGAAGACAAGAAAGTTTACGCTGTTTATACAGCTAACCAATATGACTTGGTATTTGACATTAATTACACTGGTGGTACAAACCCAGACACAATTAAAGTTCCATACCTAAAAGAATATGGTGAACTTCCACAACCTACAAGAACAGGATATGACTTTGCTGGTTGGTTCACAGCTAAAGAAGATGGTACACAAGTTAACGTTACTACAAAGATGACTACACTTGGTGCTAAAGTTTACGCTCACTGGACTATCCACAAGAAAGCAATTAATATTTACACATACGAAATTGCTGCAGGCGTTGATACAATTAGTAGTTCTAATACAACTCTAAAGAGTAACATTGCAACAATCGCAGGCTTCACACTTAGTGGATCAGCTGCTGGTAAATATTCGTTAACCCTAGAATTTGGTTCAAGTAAAGCTATCACAATCAAAGCTAACGCTGGCTATTACGTTCGCGGCGTATATACAAGCAGTAGTTTTGCAACACTTGATAGTAGATTTACAACAACAAATGCACAAAGTACTGGTTCTGTTACAATGGGCGATGCAGACGTAAACATCTATGTCGTTCTTGAACAATCAAGCACACTTATCACGCTTGTTGGTGGAACAAATGCTGACGCAGCTTCTAGCTGGGCAACCGGTTGGACAGCAAATGGCACAAGTGCATCTAAGAGATTTGTATATAATGCTCAACAAAATGTACTCGCAAGCTCACTTCCAAAAGCAACAGCTACTGGATATCAATTCATCGGTTGGTCAACAAAATCTGGTGAATATGTAGCAGCAAGTGACATTGCAGTTGCAAGCACTGGCAGATCAAGCACTACACTTTATGCTATATTCGAAAAACTTAATACTATAACCTTTAATGCTACAGCTCTTAGCGGTTATAATCAAAGAGCTAACATCAACACATTCGCTACACTTGATGGAGTTGTCTTCACAATCACTGGCGGAACAGTTGATGGAAACACAGTTACAGCAATTGCTGGCACAAAGATCACAGTGGTTGCCGTACGCGAAGGCTATGAATTTATCGGATTAGTAAATGGCACAACAGCTATTTCTACAGACGGTACATTCACAATGGGTACTTCAAATGCGACATACACCGCAAGATTCCTTGCTAAACAATTTGTTGTTAACGTAGAAAGCTACTTGCTTGAAGATGGTACATACTCATTGTCAGGCGCAGTAGGAAACTCAATCGTTAAATCGGTAAACGGTTCAGATGAAATTGTTCTCAAACATAACGGTGCAAACCCATTTGAATATATCGTTTATGCAGACGAAACAATCGTAATTGAACAAGCCTTTAACAAGGGCTACTCGTTCGTAGGTTTCTATAACAACTTAATCAAGAACTTAACAACCAAACCTGGTGACAGAATTGATACAGACGGCAAGTATGAAACTACTGTTACATACGAAAATATGAGCAGTACAAACCTTGCTGGTAAACCTATCAACTTCTCGGTAGTTTACGAAAAAGTTTCTTATAAATTCATTTTCAAAGACACCGTTCCAGAAAGAGAAACTGTAACAATTACAGTTCCAACAAGCATAACAAATGCTAAAGTTGGCAACACATACACAATTGGTACAGTGACAATAAATGGTACACTCAATTACTACACATTCAGAGGTTGGAAACTTGGTGAAACTGTTATCACAGACGGCGGTACGTTCAAATTCTTGTCAACATACACAGACTATGCTGACGAGGCTGGTAACATTTACCTAGAGCCAGTTTGGCTTGGTGATGCTATCCAAGTTGAAGCTTATAGCAGCAAATCTGCTACAAGCCCAAGCAAGACATGGACATTCGCTCACAATAGCGACTTCAAGAATGCTCTTGCATTAATTGATTCTACTTACGCTTACTACAAAGTATATTTGACTGGTGAAGATGTAAGTAACACTGTATTTGAATTAACCGAAAAATTCGAACCTACAGCCAGTGTTGAATTCATAAGCAACGCAGGCTTGACAGGTGGCAATGATAAGGTAACAATTCAAAGAGCAAGCACTTATAACGGTGTAATGATCAACTTAACAAGTGCGTCATCTGAAATTATCATTGGCGCAGGCGTAGTTTTAAGCGGTGCATTCGATGGCACGCTTGCATCAAGCTCTTATATCATTCGTCAAGGTGCAGCTAACTCAACAATCGAAGTAAGAGAAAATGCCGTACTTTCTGGCAACGGTCAGTACGCAATCTACTCGGCTGGCGGAGCTACTTACCACTTAGACGGTATATTTACAGAAAACGTTGGCGTTCTTAACGTTAACGCAGCTGCTAAAGACGGAAGCTACTTGTCTGGTACAATTACAGGCAACAAAGATCCTAACTATAACAGCTCAAGCAATAATCCATTAATCTATGGTTATATTCCAGAGATTAAAAATGCTACAATCACAGACAACAAAGCTAGCAAGATTATCACATCAAATGGTACGGTAAGAATTACTAACTCTGTTATCAGTAATAACATTGCTAGAATTTATGTAATAGACCCAGCAACGCTTTACATCACAGATTCAACAGTTACAAACAACACTGCTAGTTATTCAATCTATACATTAGAATTGCGCATAAGTGGCGATGTTATTGTAACAGATAAAGTTTATACTAGATTAGTTAGTGTATCAACACCTTCAAGTAAGGCATACATTGATGAACTCACAATTGCAAATGGCTCTACTGATGCAATCAAGTTACCAACACTTGGTACATTAATTTCGCAAAGCCATGTTAACGTAATCGACACAACAATCGGTACCGTTACAGGTACAACAAAAGAAGATGTAATTCTCGGCGACGGAGTTGTTGCTACAAACGTAAGTGGTGCAACAATCACTGGTACAGCTAAAGTTTATAACATTACAGGCGACGTAACATTCGACAGCATGTATGTAGCTAAAGATGCTCCTTATATGACAGTAACCATCACATCAGGAGAAACAGATAGCAAGACTACTGGTTTACCAGTATTCGCATACGGCAACACAGATATCGGCAACGCGTTGAGCTTGAAGTTCACAGTTGAAGATACTAATGGAAACAGCGGATATTATGTAGCAAATGTTCGTACACATGCATATGTTGTTAACGGTACATTCGCAGAAGTTATTGATAGTGATATGACAGCAGCTATCAACCAAATCACAGCTCAAAATGCTTACACTTGGACAGACGGCAATCTCACATGGACAAGCATTGGTACAGACCCAACTGGAACCTTTGTAGACATGAGTGCTGGCGTTGATTGGTCTAAGATAACAACATCTGGCAGCTTAGTAACACTTGCTATAAATGGTGCAACAGAAACAACTGTTCCATCGATAACTGGTACAAATGTTGGAACACTTCACATTGTAGCTGGCAACAGCACATGGGAGAACTCAGCAACTATAACGGGTGAAGGTGCATCAACAGCTTCGTTCGTAGGCTTCAGTGGTACACCTATTAGTTCATCTGCTGCTAAAAATGTTGGATATAATGTGGTTGATGTAAATCAATTTACAATAGATACTTATCAAGACGATAGTGAAAAAATTCAACATATCTATGGTAGTTCGTTATTCTATTCTGGATATGGCGAACACGATAATCCATTGTTCAACCTAAATGTTCAACATGGTACAACATATGCTGAACAAAATGTTATCTATTATGGTGGTAAATATCTAACTAACTTAACTGAACCTAGGTTGGATTTAAGAAATGATACAGTTCTTATTTCTGAAGGCGATGAAATAATACCTTTATATGAATTAAAGATTCAAGGTTCTGCTACAATTTCTAATACTATTGAATGGCTTGGAGATTCTATTGAAATCACTGGCAAGTGGTACGGTTCAATCGACAAGGTTGTTTATAGCGAAACACTTGAAAACAACACTGTAATATTTAGATATAGTGCAAATGCAACGTTTACTCAAGATCAAGTAAACACAACAATCGAATATAATGGCAAACAAGTTGCCCTTATAAAACTTCCAGATGCGGTTGACGGATATTACGTATTCGTTCCATACACTGGAGAAGGTGTAGCTCAAGTTGGTGCTAACATCTATAACAATGTAAGCGCAGAAGCTGTTGCTGATGCAAGGTCAACAGGCAATGCAATCTACATGCTTCGCGATACAACATTCGCAGACGACTTCACAGTAAGCGACTTATCTGGTGTTACAATCAATGGTAACTACACAACAATTACATTCAATGGCGATAACAAGATTACTGCAAGCACACTTGCAAACGGCACAGCTAAGATTAAAAATGTTAAACTTGCTGGCGACAATTTAACAATTGACGGTGAGGGTGTTCCATATCATTTCACAAATGTAACATTCACACTCAATAAGATTGTTGCTGACAGTGAATTATTCCTTGAAGGTACAACTAATATCACAAATACAGAAATAACAAACGGTGCTATTATTACAGGTATAACAAACTATATTAATAGTACTCGAGCATTTACAACAGCTGTAAATGTAATCGGAACCTTGAACGTTTACGACAACACTGTTGATGGATATGTACTCAAAGCTACTAAGATATCTGGTAGTGGTACAATCAATGTTTATAACAATGGTGCTAGTGGTGTATATCTAACTGGCGATATTTCTACTGTAACTCTTAACATCTATAACAACACTGGTAACGGCTTAGAAATTGCGGGTAACGTAACCAAACTCGGCAAAGTAACTGTTACTGGTAACTATAGTCATGGTGGCGGAGATTACAGCGGCGTTATCATTGGTGCAATCACATCAGATACATTGAGTCTAGCTGGTTTGACAGTTTCTGACTTCTATACAGGTATCCACTTCACAGCAGGTGGCAATAAGAATGCACATGTTACATTCGAAAATGCTACTCTTGCAAACAATGGTAAAAATGGTATTTACATTGCTAAAGGTGACGCTGCTAACAGAGTATTAACTCTTGCTGGCGGAACAATCACTAATGTTTATAACGGCATTGAAACATGGGGTGCTTACAGATTAATCATCAATGGTGCAAGCATTACAAATTGCTCAGAATGTGGTGTAAACATTCGTGGCGGTGAAGTAGTGATGAATAGTGGTTTAATCTCTGGTTGCAAGACTGGCGTTTGTATCGGCAAAAATGCATCGTTTACATTAAACGGTGGTTTAATCACTGGTTCTAGTGAAAACGGTGTATATGTAGCAACTGGCGGTAGCTTCGACATGAACGGTGGCGAAATTATCGAAAGTAAACTCACAAGCACGCACAAGGCAGCTGTAGAACTTTATGGTTCTGCAGCCCTTGCCGGCGGTGTTGTCAATGGTAATGGAAATAGTACGGTGACTGGTGTTTACGCAAACACCAGTGCCGACTTAACCATTGGCAATGGCTTTACAATAAGAGATTGCAGTAGAGGTTTGCATTTAAACAAAGCATTTACTATTGATGGTGGTAACTTTATTGGAATTAGTGGTGAAGCTGTTTATACGCAATATGATTTAACAGTTTCTGGTGGTTATTTTGATAATTGTCAATGTTATGTAATTAATATTCAAAATAGCAATTTAACATTCACAGGATCTGCCAAAATCGTAAACTTTGGTAAAGCTATTTATATTACTGAAGCAAGAGATTCAGCCACAATCACAATAAGTGGTGGTATAATTGATAACGGTTTTAATGGGGTAACTTCTGATGAAGAGAAGATTATATTCACAGATGGTGTTATCAGTAACTGTTCTGGTTTTGCAATCGAAACTTCAAAAAGCCTAGTTATGACTGGTGGTACACTTAAAAACAACGCTACAGCAATTAGTACAAATAACAATAACGCAACAATTGAAGTTAGTGGTGGCATAATCACAAACGATACTATTAAAAATACAGGTATTGCAGCTAGTGGTACAGAAACAGTAACCATTTCTGGCGACGCTGAAATATCTAATTGTGAAACTGGTATCCACAATGGATTAGTTACAATGACAGGTGGCACAATTAATAATTGTACAAATGGTATTATTGGTTCCCCTACAATATCTGGTGGTACAATCAAAAATTGCACAACAGGTGCTCTTGATGCGACTCTTTCTGGTGGCACAATCGAAAATTGTGAAACTGGTCTTTCAGGTTTAATTGAAATAAAAAGTGGTACAATCAAAAATTGTACAACAGGTGCCCATGGTCAAGTAACAATGACTGGTGGTACACTTGAAAACAATGCTACAGGAATTACTACTCCTGAAGAAAGTAACTCAACTATCAAAGTTAGTGGTGGTACAATCACAAACGATACTGTTAAAAATATTGGTATTGATTCAACAAGTACAGGAATGGTAACCATTTCTGGAACTGCAACAATTTCTAATTGTGCAACAGGTATTAGTGGTACTTCACCAGTCACAATCAACGGTGGCATGTTAAAAAACAACACTACCGCTATAAGTGGTGGTACTGTATTAAAAAGTAAAACAGTCGAGATGACTAGTGGTACAATTACTAACGATACTCTAGGTAGTAATAAAGGAATCAATGTATCCTATGGTTCAATTACATTGAAAGGTGGCACAATCTCTAATTGTTTAAGTGGTCTTTACATTACAAATCACACTTTAATAACTATTAATGCTGGTTCGATTAAGAATTGTAAAATAGGTGCTAGTTGCTTTGAAGTTAAAATTGCTGGCGGCGAAATATCTAATTGTGTCACAGCTGTTAATGCTGGTAAAGTAACAATGTCTGGTGGTACAATCACTAACGACACTGTTAAAAACACAGGATTATCTGTAAGTGGTGGATCAGTTTCTATTTCGGGCACTGCAATTATTTCAAAATGTTCAACTGGTGTTGAAACATCAACATTTATAATCTCTGCCGGTACACTCAAAAATAACAATATAGCAGTAGATTGTTCATCAATAGCAACAATGACTGGCGGCACAATGTCTAATAATACTACAGCTATTAAAATTGGCGGTACTAAGGTTGAAATGAGTGGCGGCACAATTACTAACGACACTATAAAGAATAATGGTATTAATGCGACAGCGAGGAAAGTAACCATTTCTGGCGACGCTACAATATCTAATTGTGAATTTGGTATCCAAACCAATGCAGATGTGGTTATGACTGGTGGCACAATCATAAGTTGCAAACAAGGTATTAAAGATACAAATTCAGCTACTTCTACAGCCACAATTGATATTAGTGGTGGTAGTATTAACCAATGCACAGAATATGGTGTTAATAGTCTTTATTCAGCTGTCAAATTATCTGGAAGTGCCAAATTAGAATCTAATTCAGTTGGTGTCCTTGGTTTTGTAACCATGGAAGGCGGTGCAATCAGAGATTGTGCAACTGGTATTTCTGGTGGCGCTGTTATGTCTGGTGGATCTATAACAGGTTGTAATATTGCTATTAGTTCATCCACTTCTGTAACCATGACAGGTGGTACAATTTCTAATGCTGGAAGTGGTACTGGTATAAAAGCACTAAGCACAGCAACAGGTGATATAACAATCTCTGGCAATGCCACAATTAGTGGTTGCGAAAAAGCTATAGAAGCACTTAGAAATAATGTAATCATGACTGGTGGTAACATTGAAACTTGTGCAAAAGGTATCGTTGGTATAACTGATGCAGTTCTAACTCAATCAATTGAAGTTAGTGGCGGTCAAATTTTAAATGGTACATATGGTGTTAATGCGGCATTTTCAACTGTAACAATCTCTGGAACAGCTAAAATTGATGGTTATGCAACCGGTGTCTTTGCCGGAACGGCTAAGATGCAAGGTGGTACAATTTCTAACTGTACTACAGTAGGTATTTCCGGCGGAGCAATAACGATGACTGGTGGTACATTGCAAGATAACACAATTGGTATTAATTCAGTTGGTGGCGCAACAATGTCTGGCGGTACAATCACCAATACAACGACTGAAAATATCGGTAAAAATATCGGTATTAAAGGGGTATCTTATGGTGCAACAATCTCTGACAATGCAACAATTTCTTATTGTTACGTTGCTATAGATTGCCCTGGTAAAGTTGTTATGACTGGCGGTAAACTCAGACACAACACAACAGGTATTAAAGCTACTGGCACGGTTGAAATAAGTGGATCTGCATATTTTGACAGTTGCACAATAGGTATTAATAATGCAGGAACATTGACAATGACAGGTGGAACAATTAGTAGTTGTACACCTGGGATTCTAACAACTGACACAGCAACAATCACTGGTGGTACTATTGGTGGTAGTGACATTAATGTTAATGCGGGAACGCTTAACTTTGGTGGAACTGCCTATATGACTGGTAGTAATACATTGAATTGTGTTAGCGGAGCAACTGTAAATATTACTGGTGGAAATATTGGTGGTGGCGGTATTGCCAATGGTATTATTGCTGGTGGAACTGTTAATATTTCTGGTGGTGTAAATGATAGCTATATTGGTGTTAAAGTTACGACAGGTACATTAATTATGACTGGTGGAAAAATAACAAATTGTATAGGTGGTGGTTTAAACATCACTGCAAATGCAACAAAGATTACACGCAATGGCAAAACAGCTGCTGCATTCCTAGAAGGTGGCGAGATTAGTAATTGTGGCTTGACTGATGGTGGCAATGGTGCTGGTGT
Source organism: uncultured Clostridia bacterium (assembly GCA_934756675.1). Lineage (GTDB taxonomy): Bacteria > Bacillota > Clostridia > Christensenellales > UBA1242 > CAKVLG01. The sequence goes on from CAKVLG010000005.1 coordinate 26,161, forward strand.
TTACACAGCTAGTGACATTTATATGTCTGGCACAATTATTAAAAATAATAATATAGTAGGAAAAAAGGCAACTAAAGGTGGCGGCATGTACGTTGTTTCTGGTGCGACAGTAACAATGGACGGCGGCGCAATCCTTAATAATTATGCAACAGAGGCTGCAGGCGGTGTTTATGTAGAGTCAGGAGCTACATTCACATTCAACGGTGGTACAATTGCAGATAACGGCATTGCAGCAAACGACACCGAAATCGCTGAAACTCAGTACTATATTATTAATTTTAATGCGAATAACAGCTCTGCTACTGGTAAAGTTGCAAGCATTTGGGCAAACAAGGCAGAGTCGTCTACGGTTCTTCCTGTTAACCAATTCGCTGTAAGCGGCAAAACCTTTGTAGGTTGGACAATTTCTTATCAAAATGCTTCTGGCACGACAGTCACAGTTAATATTGATGACGGTGCAACATTTGAGTATAACTCTTTGATGGCTAACGCGAACGGGGAGATAACGCTTTACGCTAGATGGAGTGCATAACCCACAAGGTATTGCACAAAGCTAATATGCAAAAAATATGCAAAAAAGAACTAAACAATCGTTTAGTTCTTTTTTTATGTTCAAATGTTTATTTTATAATAGATTTTATCTGTTTAATTATATCTTTACATCTTTTTTGTGACAAAGAAAATGTTTTTGCTATCTCTAGTAAATCGGCTTCTGTTGGGTTGCTGTTACCATTGACTGTCATCTCGTGTTCTGGTTTTTGGGGTATACTTGTTATGTCGTATGCTGGTGATAGTTTGTAACCGCCTAAATCTTCATCGTACAAAAATGAAAAGTTTTTGCTGTGGTCATCGCGGTTGTTATAAAACACATTAAAGCACATTCTTTTAAATGCTTCGTACATGTCTTCTGTGTCCACACAAATATTTTGTATAACTTGGAACAAGTGTCCATAGTCAAGGTTTGGTATTCTGTGAGTTGTTTCGAGAATAGCGGCTAATGAAATCATGTGAAGTTTTTTGCCGTTTTGTCTATCGAATCTTTTTGCCCCAAAATAACCTTTGCAGATGTTTGATTTGAATAGCTTAAATTCATTCACATTGATGCCGCACTCTTTTGCGAGTTTATTTGCAATAAACTCTTTCTCGCCAATATCTTTTGGGTCTATTAAACAAGGAAATTTAACAATCCACTCTTCATTGTCAATTGTTATGTGTGCCTTTGGCCTTGCACCACCACTTGAACCACCAAGGTTAAATATTCTGTCTAGGTCGATGTTTGTTGTATTGTTGTTTAATATTTTTTCACACTCTTTTGCGATTTCGTCAAGCCCCAAGTTAGTGTTTTGTGCTTGCATGCTGGTGTGTGGTTTATATTCCAAAGCGCCAAGACCATTTTTACTTAAGATAGACAATTTTTGCAAAGAAGTTAATTTGTCAAAATCTATACCGTGCTCGCTTAACATTCTGCGAACTAAGAGTTCGCCCCAACCGTCTGGTAAACTATCCCAAAACACACCAAATAGACCACCAAACATTGTTGGTTTATTGCTAATATATATCTCGCTAGAAAGTGGCAGAGAAAATGGTGAGATAGAAAAACCATTTTTTATCCATTCGTCAGCATACTGAAAAGCAATACTTTTATTTTTGAGTTCTGCAAGGTAACCAACAATTTTTCCATTGTATTCAACGGTTAGTTTTTTTACATCTTCTATTTTCATTTGTACTCCTTTAAATTGTGCACAATTTCTGTGGTGAAAATTGAATCGAAATCTGTTAGCATGTTTAATGCTTTAGCAATTTTTAAAAGTGAAGTGAAAGAGATTTCGCCAGTTGATTCAAACCTTTTGATAGATGCATAGCTTACGCCAGATTTTTTCGCCAAGGTTTGTTGAGTTAATTTGGCTTCTTTGCGGCGTTGTTTTAATCTTTCTATTATTCCGCACAAAACACTTTGCTCGGTTGTTGCATGTATAAAATTGTTAATATCATATTTGTTTTTCATATTACTAAAATATTAGCAATTTTATATAAAAAAGTCAAGTAATTGCTAAAATATTAGCTATTTTTTTTCTTCCCGTTCACGATTAGCTTTGTGAGTTCGACTAGTGGAATGATTGAAATGCTGGCGATAATTGTTATTAACCATTGTGTTAAGTTGAGCGATGTTAAACTAAACATTTTTTGGAGTGGGGCAATGGTGCTTACGCCAACAATTGAAAGCATGAGAACGACAAATGAAATATTGAATGCTGGGTTATTAAACACTTTAATTTTGAAAACACTTTGGTTTGTTTTGCAATTTATTGCATGAATTATTTGCATAAAGCAGATGATTAAAAAACAAATGGTACTTGCAACCATGTTGCCATATGCGTGGCATGTGCAAGTGAATACGGTTAGAACTAGCAAACTTTGTACGAACGCTTGGAGCAAGATGTGCCAACCCGTGTTGCCGGCAAAAATAGATTCGCTAGATTTGCGTGGCGGGATGTCCATAATATTTTTTTCTGGTTTTTCGAGCCCCAAGGCAAATGCTGGCAAGCTATCTGTTATAAGGTTAATAAACAGCAATTGGGAAGGCAGCAGCATTGCCGCGTCACGAATTAGTAGTGACGAAACAAAAATGCAAATAACTTCTACCGCGTTGGTACTGATTAAGAATTGCAAGGTCTTACGCAAGTTTGCATAAATTGTTCTGCCTTGTTTGACGGCAAGCACAATGCTTGTGAAGTTGTTGTCAGAAAGAACAAGGTCGGCAACGCTCTTTGTTACATCACTGCCGCTGCCCATACATACGCCAATGTCAGCTTGCTTTACGCTTGGAGCATCGTTAGCTCCGTCACCTGTCATTGCAACGATGTTGCCTTTCTTTTGAAGCAATCGCACAAGTCTGTTTTTGTCTTCGGGCGTGACCCTTGCAAACACGCTTAACGAATCGATAATTTGCAACAGCTTTTCATCGCTAAGGTGGTGCATTTGCTCGCCAGTCAACACTTCCTTATAAGATTTTGCAAGCCCCAACTGTTTGCTTATTGCAAAAGCTGTTTCGGGGTGGTCGCCTGTTATCATAACGGGTTTCATATGCGCGCGTTTACATGTTTTTATTGCAGATATTACTTCTTTGCGCGGTGGGTCGGTTATGCCAACAAGTATTTTTAATGTTAAGCCGCTACAATTTTCTATATTTGATGTTTGTTTGACGGCAAAGGCGATTACGCGTTCGCCCCTTGATGCCATTTTAGAGTGTTCTAGCTCCAAGTTTTTTAAAAGTTCTTTGCTAGCTGGCACTTGTTTGCCGTCTATTTCGATATTTGAGCAAAAAGGCAAAATATAGTCCATTGCACCTTTCATAATCAGCCAAGGCTCGCCATTAATCAAGTTCAAGGTGGACATTTTTTTATCTTTGCTGTTAAATGGAACTTCTGCCAGGCGTTTGCATGCCTGTTTACATACATTTATATTGATTTGAGGCGAAATATAATTCAAAATCGCCGTTTCGGTTGCGTCACCAATTATTTTATCATTATTTGCTTTTGCGTTTGTGCAAAGGCACAAAATTTGCTTTGAAAACTCATCAAGCTTGTTTGCAGTGGATAGATGATTGCCGCTTACAAAAATTGATGTGACAGTCATTTTGTTTTCGGTCAGTGTTCCAGTTTTGTCTGAACACAAATAGTTGCAGCAGCCAAGAGTTTCGACAGAGCTTAGGTTTTTTATTATCGCGTTGTGTTTTGCAAGCTTTTCTACACCGAGCGCCATGATTATTGTTATGACTGCGGGTAAACTTTCGGGAATGGCAGCAACTGCCAAGGCAACTGCAACCATAAATGAATCAAGCATGTTTAATCGTTTTGAAAATAGCAGTTCTATTGCAAACACTAGGGCAGAAATAATCAGCACGCTAATTGTTATTACTTTGCCGATTTGGTCAATTGTGTTTTCTAGCGGTGTCTTTTCTTTTTTGCTGTTATTAATCAGCCCCGCAATCTTGCCAATTTTAGCGTTTTTGCCGGTAGCAATAACAATGCCTGTGCCACTGCCGCTTGTGATTATTGTGCCAGAAAAACATATGTTTTTATCTGTTATTTTGTTGTTATCAGTTGCAAACTTTTCGATATTGTCGCTTTCGCCAGTTAGTGTACTTTCGTTACACTTTAGACTACTGGCGGCAGACAAAACAATATCCGCGGGGCAAAAATCGCCGTTTTTTATGTGCACCACATCACCAACAACAAGCTCTGAAGTGTCTATAACAAGTTCTTTTCCGCCACGCGTGACGACAGCTTTTGGAGATGTCTGTTTTTTCAGTTTTTCGATGGCGTCTTCTGCCTTTTGTTCTTGTAACACACCAATAAAAGCGTTTACAATAACGATTACAAAAATTATGACCGCTTCAAAAATGTTGCCGCCGCCAGGTTCACGAACATTTATAATTAAAGAAATAGTGGCACTTAGCAGCAATACTATTACCATTAAGTTTTTAAATTGCAACAAAAAACGAACCAGAAAAGGTTTGCGTTTTTGTTTTTCCAGTTCGTTTGTTCCGTGCTGCTCGCGGCTCTTTGCGACTTGTTCGTCTGTGAGCCCGCCAGCACTTGTGTTATATTTTGCAAATATGTTTTGTTCCATGTTCTCTCCGCTAGTTAATCTTACGAGAGAACGTGGCGATTTATGCGTCTAGTGCGTCGTTTTTGTATTCAGCTTGTGGTTGTGCAAGTTTTTGCATGTTATATTCCTTGGTTACCGCTTCAAACGCGCTTTCTTCTATTGCGCTCATGATTTGGTGTTCGACCATACTATATGCGTCAATGTCGGTAATAATTATGTGATCAAGCACCTTTATGTCGTTGAGCAGACAACTGCAGACTAGTGCTCTTGTAAATGCAATGTCTGGGTCGCTAGGTGAACATTCGCCAGCTGGGTGATTGTGAGCAACGACAATGCGTTCGCTTTTGCATGCAATACAATAGTTAGTTATGTCGCGTATTGATGCGTTGACAGAATGAGCCGTGCCAACTGCAAGCACTTTTCTTGCCATAACGCGGTTTTGTGCATCAAGACACACAACAGCAAAGCCTTCTTCTTTTCTGCCAAGTAGCATGCGTTGGGTATATTGTTTTGCAATAGACGTACTACTAAGCGTAATCTCGCGGCCGTGACTGCCATAGCTTTCGATAACCGTGCCAAGCGAGTTTAAAAATATTGCCGCATGCTCGCCAATGCCATTGATACTCATAAGTGCATCGACAGGTGCGTGCACAACATCTTCGAGAGAACCAAACTCTTTGAGTAATTTGTGTGCAAGCAAGTTTGTGTCCTTTTGTGGGCAAGCAAAAAACAACAAAAATTCAAGGCGTTCGACTTCACTAAAATTGTCGAACTCGCTTCTCAGATATGTTTCTTTCATACGCTGCCTGTGACCAGTATGCACATTCTTATCTTTAATCATAGAGATATTGTACAATAATTTTGCAAAATAATAAACTCTTTGATATTGTTTTTTTAATTTTTATGCTATAATGCATGTATGAGTGAACTTAAGAAAAACCAAAAATTTAACGCAGAGATTATAGATTTGTCGGCAAGTGGCAACGGTGTTGCAAAAATAAATGGCGAGGCAGTGTTTGTTCCGGGCACGCTCCCTGGCGAAGAGATAGAAGGCGTTGTTATTAACTGTAAATCTAAATTTGCTATTGGAAAAATGCAAAAAATAACGCGTGAAAGTGAAAACAGGGTAGTGCCTAAATGTAAATATTTTTTGAAGTGTGGTGGCTGCGGCTTGCAACACTTAAATTATAAAAGTCAACTAGAATTTAAACGTGAACAAGTAGAGCGATTGCTTGGTGGCAGAGTAAAGGTGCAAGGCACATTTTCTACTGGCGAATATTTTTATCGTAACAAAGTGGCATTTCCAGTTTCGGACGCGGGCGAGATTGGTATGTATCGCACGGGCACGCACACTGTCGTTCCGCTGGACGATTGCGTTATTGGCAAACCATTTGCAAAAAAATTGCTTGCTGCTGGCAAAGAAATAATTGCTGGTGGTGCTAAAATCAAGCATGTCTTAGCGCGTGAATTATCTGGCAAAATATTAATAACGTTTGTTACAGAAAATGAGAAAAATGTCGACACGAGAATGGCGATAAAAGTTCTAGATAATTATTTTGATGACTATCAATTGAATTTAAATATCAATACTCTTGGTAACAACGTTATTTTGTCTGACAAGTTTGTCGACATAAAAGGCAATGGCGAAATCGAACATGATGCACTTGGTGTGCGTGTGAAGGTTTCTAACGGTAGTTTTTTCCAAGTTAACGAAATGGTTAGTGAAGAGATTTATCGCCGCGTTTTGCAACTGATAGATAACAACTCTGTTGTTGTCGATTGTTATAGCGGGGCGGGGCTATTAACTGCTATTCTTTCTAAACGTGCAAAGACGTGTTATGGTATAGAAATTGTTAAAAGTGCAATTGCCGATGCCGATAAACTCAAAGCAGAGAACCATATTTACAACATGAAGAACATTAATGGCGACTGTAAAATAGAGTTGCCAAAACTTGCAACTAAGCTTGCAAAAGAAAAGGTGAACATTGTTGTCGACCCGCCACGTAAAGGGCTAGATAAAAGTGTAATACTTACAATTGCGAGCGCAAAACCCGTTAGAGTGATTTATATCTCTTGCGGGCCAGCAACACTTGCACGCGATGTTGCTATTTTCGAAGAAAACGGATATAAGCTTGTGTCTGCGCAGACCTTTGATATGTTTCCGCAGACTCCGCATGTCGAAACGCTTGCAGTGCTTGAACCGCAAAGTAAGACATTGCCTGCGAAACGAAAAGAAAATGCAGCTAAAAACAAATACTTTGCTTTTTATGACGATGTGAAAATTGCGTCTGATGACGAGTGGTAAATTGCTTGCATGGACGTGCAAAATATTGTAGAATGCTATTAGGTGAATAAATGGAAAACAAATGTGAAAATTGTGGCGCGCGCATAGCCTTTGACCCTAAAAGTGGAATGCTTAAGTGTGACCATTGCGAAAGTAAATTTTCGATAAAAACTAGCCTTCAAGGCAACAGAAAACGTGAGTATACTGGCGAGTTTTCTTCTAGCGGCGAAAATAAAGACATGTTTGGTTATAGATGTGGAATTTGTGGCGCGCAGATTAGTGTTGGCAGTGGGGAAGAAATAAAACGTTGTCCATCATGCGGCAATGTTTCGCTAACACCTTGTGGTGATTATAGTAAATCTCCAGATGCTATCGTTCCTTTTTCGATAACAAGAAAACAGGCTGCGGGTATTTTTAAGGAGTGGATAGCAAAACGTAAGTTTGCCCCTCGTGACCTAAAGGCTATGGCAAGACTCGAAAAGATTTCGGGATACTATACACCTGTGTATAACTTTTCGTACGATACCTATTGTGATTATTATGGCGTTGCTGTGAAAACTGAAAGAGATTTCGATGGTGAAGAACGCAGCCATTCATACATTATTAACGATACATTGTATAGACGAATAGACAACATTTTGTATAGTGCAAGCAAAAATGTTACGGACGATTTCTTGAGTAATTTTGGTGCTTATCCGCTTGATGAAATGAAGACTTTTAGCCCAGAATTTTTGTTTGGTTACACAGCAACAGATGCAAGCCGAGATATTACTAAAGCATATAATCAAATCGTAAGAGATGAAAAGAATATTAACGAACGTTTGGTTCATAGCCGCATAAGTTCTAAGTATGACTCAATCGATTCGCTCGACTGCAAAACATCGCTAAAAAATGTTAAGTTTAACTATTTGTATGTTCCAGTTTGGGCAAACCACTATACATATAAAGGCAAAATCTATCACTGTTTTATCAATGGTGCAACGGGCGCGGTGTGTGGCAAATCGCCTAAATCAATAGGTAAGGTGCTCGCAATTACTTTTGGCGTGCTAGCAGCTGCCGCGGCAATCGTGTTATTATTAATTTAATTATTTTTGTAAAATGCCTTGCAATTTTTTAAAATTTATAGTATATTAAAACAGTTCCGAGTTGGAACTGTATGGAAGGATGGCTGAGCGGTCGAAAGCGGCGGTCTTGAAAACCGTTTTAGTGAGAGCTAACTGGGGTTCGAATCCCTATCCTTCCGCCAATAGTGAATAATACGAACCCTGACGATAAGTTGGAGTTCGTATTGTTTTTTTCTAACGAATATTTCGGCATAAAAGTCGATTTAGACGGCAAAAAAAAGAATCAGCCGGGCGCTTCCGCCCGGCTTTAAGTTGACCTTTTTATCCGAGTTTAAAGAGTTTGTTTGGCGGGCTTGACCGCGACGCGAAGCGACGCACTTGTATAGTCAAGCACCCGCTAAAGTGCCATTTGAAGTTTTTTCAGATTTTCTACGTCCGCAAACTTAATAGTGGTTGAAAAATTTAGAAATTTATGCTATAATAATAAACAGGCAAGACAAGTGTGTCAAAATGCATAATTCAGTTTTGCCAAAAATGTAAAAAGGTTAATTCAATGGAAAAGAAAAATTTTAATCACGGAACTATGGTTGGTGGTATTGTAAGAATTGCAATCGCGTTAATTGCTGTGCTAATTGCTATTATTGTAATTAGTTCGGGAATCAAGTCATACGACCCTGAAGATAAACTTGGAACAATATTTATGTGCCTAATTGGCGGAATAATGATTATTGCGGCAATAGGTTTCATTGGCAACGGAGCAAAAATGATTATCGACGGCAAAAAGTCACTTGAGGTTGCCCATAAAGGTCATTCCGAAAATGGTAGAATAACAGACTTAACCGAAACGGAAGTGACTGAAAATAATAACGGTTGCGTTTCTAATTACACTATATATAACTTAAAGTTTGAATACACGGACGATTCCGGCAATTTATGCGAAAGTCAAGAGCAAGTTAGTCAAAAAATTTATGAAAAATTACAACAAATGACGCTTGTTCCTATTCTTGTATACGGTGAACGTGCAATATTTGATAAAAAAAGATTCGATGACGAAAATAATATGTGATGAATTCACATTTAGATTGGTTAGTGTTGAGTGACTATTATCCGATTTACGTTGCTAACTCTCTGCCAAGTAAATAAAAAGAAAAGTCAGATTGATGTTTCTTTTTTGTGCAAAAAATTTGGATCTTGTGGTTCAAAGATATTAATTAATGCGAATGATGTGCTAATGTAACGATATTTTCGCTATTTAACGCGATAGTTGGCATTAAGAAGTTAATAAAAAGACTCAGGCAAAGAACAAAAACAAGCAAAATAAAAATACCCAAGTTGGGTATTTTTTTATAGCTCAAGTACTGCGGTCATTGTGGCATCTTCACATGCTGCTAGGTAGTGCATAATCAAGTATTCAGCTTCTGCCATTTCATCTTCGTTATATTTGCCAGCTTCAATATTTTGCATTATTTCTGTGGCTCTGGCAAAAAGTTTTTCTGGGTTTTTAAGAGTAAGCTTTTCATGAAGTGATTGTTGGTTTCTGTTACGCATAAGCTTGTTAAATTGTTGCGTTTCTTCTGGTGTGAAAAATGCATCTCTAACTTGTTGAATTTCTTGGTTTACATTTAATCCTTCTGTTGCCATAATTGTATCTCCTTTTTTGCTCGATTATTCTACCATAAAAAGGTTATTAGTGCAATAGTATTTTTAAAAAAACTCTTTTCTTTTTTACCATGCTTTGCTATAATATTTTTATGAATAGCGAGATAAAATTTGAAGAGCTAAAAAACAAAAATTGTGACAGTTTTGTCATCATTGATATTCGCGATGCGACATCGTTTGACTATGGCCATGTGCCAGGCAGTTTAAACATGCCAGAAAACAAAGTTTTAGAAAGGGTAAAACAATTTAAACAACCAAAAGATGTATACATTTATTGCAAAAGTGGAACCGTGTCTAGACAAGTGGCAGAAGAACTGCGTGATAATGGAATAAACGCTTTTAGCTTATCTGGTGGGTATTTGGCGTGGCTTAAATCACACATTCACGATAAAGATACCAAAGAGGTCGCTTTGCGCGCGGAAGAGAGTATACGCAAAAAGTTTCACAAACAACTTTTTAGTAAGTTTGCAAAAGCAATAACAATTTATGATCTAGTTAAACCTGGCGACAAGATTGCCGTATGCATTTCTGGCGGAAAAGATAGTATGCTCATGGCTAAACTTTTTCAGGAACTAAAAAAACATAATAAGTTTGATTTTGAGCTTGTATTTTTGGTTATGGACCCAGGCTATAGCCCAGCTAACCGCGAGCTGATTGAACACAATGCAAAAATTTTGAACATTCCGATAACAATTTTTAATAGCACGATTTTTGAAAATGTGTTTAATATCGAAAAATCGCCATGCTACATTTGTGCGCGTATGCGTCGTGGGTATTTATATAGCAAGGCAAAGGAACTCGGGTGTAATAAAATCGCGCTTGGGCATCACTTTGACGACGTCATTGAAACGATTTTAATGGGTATGCTTTTTGGCGCGCAAGTGCAAACCATGATGCCAAAACTTCATAGTACAAACTTTGAAGGTATGGAACTTATCCGTCCGCTATATTTGATTCGTGAAGACGATATAAAAAAGTGGCGCGATTATAACGATTTGTATTTTATTCAATGTGCATGTAAGTTTACAGATAATTGCTCGAGCGAGTCATGTTTGACTGGTGCGGTAACTGCATCTAAGCGCAAACAAGTAAAAGAACTGATAAAAAACCTAAAACAAAACGACCCACAAATCGAAGATAACATTTTTAGAAGTGTCGAAAATGTCAACCTTGGAACGATAATTGCCTATAAAGATAAACAAGGAACTAAACACAATTTCCTTGATGATTATGACAAATAAAAAATCACCATAAATTGGTGGTTTTTTATTTGCTATTTTTTTAGTTTACGCAGTTCGGTTTTAGAAATGGTATCTAGGCGGAAGCTTTCTGTTGCTTTTTGTATTGCTTTGTTTATCACAAAGTCCGAAAAATTGTAGTTATTTATAATGGTTTTCATAATAGAAACTGCGTTTTGCGGATTTTTAACCAAAATTTCGCAAAGTAGCCACGATATTGCCATGTTTACATAGTATTTATCGCATTTAATGTTATTTAAAAGCGTAATTAATGGGTAAAAATCATCAGTGATAAAATACTTCATTAGGCAAACTATGCCAAAACGACACACAAATTGTGAATTAGACTTAGTTAAGTTTGCAAAATAGTTGTATGATAATTGTTTGTGCTTTTTCACAAAATTAAGGTTACAGCAAATGGTGTCGGTTTCTGCCCATGTGTCAAATTGCGGAAGTAAATCATCTAGCATAGAAGTCGCTAAAACAAAGTCGCTTTGCTTTGCAATAAAAAAGCCTTTAATAAGCACTTCTTCATAAATTTTATTATCGCCAAAAGTTAAAAGGGCAAAATTGTTTTTGTCTATCGATTTTGCAATCTTGCGGAGCACGGGCGTGCGAACGCCAATAATCTCTTTTTGGGTGTTAATTATTTTCTTTTGAAAATTAATATAATCTACACCGTCAGATTTTGACCTTAAAAGATTTATCAAGTTATTATAGTCTTGAATGGTTTGAATTTTCATGAGTGTATTATAGCATGTTGCTTTCAAAACTTTAAACAAATTATTGCTTTTAACAATATTTTTTGCTAAACTTTAGTTATGGATAAACAGAAATTAATTGAACAGATAAAAAATAATTCTATTTTGTGTGGCATTGCGTCAGATGACGTTGCTTTGGTAAAATCGCTTGTGGAAAACAAGTGTAAAGATAAGTCATTGTTTGTGACCGAAGGTCTTTGGGCTACCAGCAAGCTTATTCAAAAAGATTTTGAAGTTACTCACTTTTTTTATAATCAAGAGAAACTTGAAAGTTTAGACGAGCAAACCTTAGAAAAAATTGCTAGCATGGTAAAGTATGCAAAAAAGACGCTTGCAATAAGCGAAAAGGCGTGCAAAAAAATTAGTGACCGCGAAGGGTATGACGAATATTTTGTTGTTGCAAAACTAAAATCGTACACATTGTCTGACATCGAAAAAGCGATTAGCGGTAAAGATAATGTAATGGCAATTGTTATGGACGGATTGGAGCAACCTGGCAACATTGGAGCAATATTGCGTTCGTTTGATTGTGCGGGTGGCGACTTTGCAATTAGCACAAACAGACAAGCAAGGTTGTCTAATAGCAGACTTATAAGATCGAGTCTTGGTGCAAGTTTTATGCTTCCAGTTTTAGAAGCTGACATAAAAGAAGTTCAAGACTGGCTCGTTAAAAACAACTTTAGATGCATTGTAACTGACTTGCAAGCAAAAAAGAGTTACAGGGAAGCAGACTATTCTGGAAGAATTGCTATCATTGCAGGTAACGAACATACGGGCATATCAGACTCGTGGCGAAAAGTAAAAAATGCTCAACCAATAATAATACCAATGCTTGGTTCGTGCGAATCACTTAATGTTGGTTTTGCTTCAACACTTGTGGCGTACGAGGCGGGCTTGCAAAAATTTGGTAATAAAAAAACAAACTAGGCGTTGCCTAGTTTTTGTTTTTGCAAAATAAAATCTTTTAGTTTTTCTTTTGGTGATGTGAAAAATCTTACATTGCCATTTTTTTCGTGAATGCACACTAAATACCCAACCATGCATGGTTTGAAACAAGCGTAAAATTGTTTAGAATAGGTGCTATCAGCAACAATTGTTTTTACAGAATGTAAATGAAAAATCGAACGAATAACTAGCTTTGTTTTTGAGTTTTTAAGTATCCCTGCAACGCTTTTATGTATGACTTTTGCATCGTAGCTTGTAATTAATCCGAGCTCACTGTACGATAAATTACAAATAGTTTTTGAGTTTGCGATTTTTGGGTTGATTTGTTTTATGCCACAAATGTCTGTAAAATTCTCGTATTCGTTAGCTTGCAATGCCTTAGCAATAATGGCTCCCGATACATCGCCGCCACCACGGGTAAATAGTTTTATACCGCCGTTATAATCAAAATAATAAAAACCCGGAACGACAATTTGTTTGTACTTTTTTATATAATAAATAAGTTGTTTTCGCGTTTTATTTTCATCGAGTTTGCCGTTTTGCATAAAAATAACATTTTCCGCTGGAACAAAATGCAAATTTAGCATTTTAGCCATGATTAAACTTGTAAAAAACTCCCCTCGAGAGATAAACCATTCTGCATTGTAAGTTTTGTTATATGTATCTATTGCTTTATCCACAAGCAATTTTATATTAATTTTTGTTTTGGTTAATTTTTTTAGAAAAGTTAATTTTCGAACAATAAGACTTTTTATTTGTTTTTTTTGAGGGCTTTTAGCTGAAAGATAATTGATTAATAAATCGGTTAGTTTTGTGTCGTGGTTATTGCATTTTCCAATGGCACTAAACACTAAAACTTTTCTATTTGGGTGCTTGCAAATCTTATAAACGTTAGAAATTGCGTGAGCAGAGCTTGTGCTTGTGCCACCAAACTTTGCAACTTTTATCATAATAATTGCTCCAAGATCTGAACTCCATTTTGCGCGGCGCCTTTGCGTAAATTATCTGAGCAAACAAAAATATCAAATGTGTTTTTTTGATAGCTTTGACGAATTCTGCCAACAACAACTTTGTCTTGTTCGCTTGTGAAAAGTGGCATTGGCAGACCATTTTTGGCTATGATTACGCCAGGTGTTATTTTTAACAAATGCTTAATAATTGAAAGGCTTGCCGCTTTTTTTGTTTGAAAGTGAATGCTTATCGAGTGCGACACCTTAACTGGCACGCGTACGCATGTGGCGGCGATTTTGATTTTATCATCGTCTAAAATTTTCTTTGTTTCATAAATCATTTTGTTTTCTTCGGTCGAAATGCCACTTGGATCGAGTGAACCAATTATTGGGATAAGGTTATTGTTTATTGGGTAGCAAAGTTTTTTTAGTTTAGATTTATCTTTTACATAAAAGTCTTGCAGAGCAAGTTTGCCCGCGCCGCTAACAGCTTGATATGTTGAATATACAATGTTTTTTAGCCCAAGATTTTTGCTTATTAAGTTTAGTGCTGTACATGCAGCAATTGTAGAACAGTTCGGGTTGCAAATAAGTTTTTCTTTTTTATTAATTTTGTTGATTTCTGGCACTATAAGTTGATATGTGTGTCTGTAATGTGAAGAAAAATCTATGCAATAAATATCTTTTTGCAAAAGTGCTGGCACAAGTTCTTTTGACACATTTTCTTTTGTGCAAAGCATAACAATATCGGGGTTTGTTTGCAAAATGTTTGGCAGCGTTGCGGTTTGCACAATCTTTATTTTGTGGCAGCAAGAAAGTTTTTTTCCAGCGCTAGAGATTGATGCGAACAAAAAATAATTATGACAGCCTAAATTTTTCTCTGTCAATATCTTTAGTACCTTTCTACCAACAATGCCAGTAGCTCCAACTATTGCTATATTTTTTTTGATAACTTTTTCCATACAATATAGTTTATGAATAATATTTTTAAATTGGTAAACAAAAGGTGAAAAAATGGAATAATTTAATATTGGAGGCGCAATATGATTAACGTTGGTGTTGTTGGTATGGGAAATCTTGGCAAGGCAGTTTGCGAAGAAGTAAAAAGAAATAAAGAGTTTAAACTTGTTGCTAAATTTTCGAAACGCGACTTGCCCGGCTGTGAAGATTATAAAAATATAAAAGATTATGCGGGTAAAATAGAATTGCTATTTGTCTGTGGTGGGTCAAAAACAGAACTCGAAAAACAGACAAACTATTTAATTGACAGCTTTAATATTATAGAAAGTTTTGATAACCACGCAAAAATAAAATCACACATGGAAAAAAGTGACAAGCTTGCAAAAGAATACAAAAAAATTATGCTTTGTTCGTTTGGGTGGGATCCCGGACTGTTTAGTTTAATGCGTGGATTAATTAGTAGTCTTGGGTTCACTCCATACACGTTTTGGGGGCGTGGACTGAGCCAAGGGCACACTGAAGCAATAAAAAAACTCCCAGGTGTTGTTGATGCACTGCAGTTCACCATTCCTAATAAAAAAATAATGCAAAAAATTAAACATGGCGAAGAGATGTCAATTGATAAATCTTTCCACAAGCGTGATTGTTTTATTGTGGCACGCAAGCAAGACCGAAAGCAAATAGAAGAGCAAATAAAAACTATGCCAGACTATTTTTGTGGCTATGAAACATCTGTAAATTTTGTTTCGCAAAATGAGCTTGATAAAATGAAAAGCTTTTCTCACCGTGGGACAGTGTTAACTGCAAAAAATATTATAAATTTTAGCTTAAATTTGCCAAGTAACCCAGCGTTTACCGCAAAAGTGTTATGCGCTTTTGCAAAAAGCTATAAAAAACTTAAAGAAAATAAAAATTTTGGTGCGTTTAGTATATTCGACTTGCCACTAGGATATATTTTAGACAAAGAAAAATATTATTATTTATAGGTAATTTATGAGATTATTGATTATTGGTGCCCTTGGTAAAATGGGCAGGCAGACAAATGAAGTCGCAAAATGTTATGGTGACGAATGTGTACTTTTAGACAAGATCAGTTTATCTGAGCCTAATTTTGTTATAAATGATATAAACTTAACTGGCGAAGTCGATGCTATTATCGATTTTTCTGTAGCAGAAGATAGAAGCACATTTTATGATTACGCGGCAAAACATAAGATACCATATGGTATGTTTTCGACATTCCTTTCTAAAAAAGATTATGAAGGGCTAGAGTTTGTATCAAAAAAAGTGCCAGTGTTAATATGTACAAATACAAGCATGCAGGTAAATTTATTATATAAAATGGTTGACGATGCGGCAAAAAAGCTTGATGGAGCAGATGTTGTTTTAACAGAATATCACCACAAAACTAAAAAGGATATACCAAGTGGTACAGCAAGAACGATTATAAGTATTTTGGAAAACGACAACCAAAACCCATATATCAATTCTTTGCGTGTTAAAGATGCTCTAGGCACTCACAGTGTGAAGTTTTTTTGCGATGGCGAAATGTTGGAAATCAAACATATGGCTCAAAACAGACAGGTGTTTGCAAAAGGGGCGATTGAGGCTGTGCATAAGCTCATAAACAAAAAACCGCAAATTTACCACAGTATTTTAGAACTTTAGCGTACAATTTACTTTTATTTTAATAAAAAATGTGATAATATATTTATAGTTTTTGCTATGAATATATTTTTTATTTTGTGAAAAATATTGAAAATTAATTAATAAAGTGTAAAAATTTACCCGCAAATGTGTAAAAAATTACATAAATTAATTTAAAATATAGCAATTAACAATAAATGCGATTTTTGGAGGATAAAACATGATAGGATCAATAATTGGAGATTTAGCAGGGTCGATTTATGAATATAATCAAATAGATTTTGTGTCGCCTGTTAAAATGAAAAATGTAATAGAGGATAATGCGTTTTATAGTGACGACACAATTTTAACTGTGGCAGTTATGGACGCTGCGTTAAATTGCAAAAACTTTGAACAAACTATAAAAGAATACGCTTTGGCAAACGAAAAATATAAGCCTAAATTTTCGCCATATTTTGCTACGCCATTTTCGCCTGGGTTTTTAGCTTGGGTGCATGGTAAAAAAGCGGGAACAAGCAATGGTAATGGTGCACTCATGCGTGTTTGTCCTGTTGGCTATTATTATAAAAACGCAAAAGAAGTGAAAAAACAAGCAATTCTTGCAACAAAATGCTCGCACAACTCGCAAGAAGCAATAAAAGATGCTGTGACAGTTGCTATGATTGTTTATTATGCTAAAAAGGGTTTAACAAAAGACCAAATAATATCAAAGTTAAAACTTGAAATTAAAAAGCCAAAACTTAAAGCGTTTAATATGACATGCGAAAGCACCTTAGATTTATGTTTATATTCACTTTTCACAAGCGATAGCTTTGAAGACGCAATACGCTTGGCGCTTTCTTTTGGCGGCGATACTGATACAAATGCTGCAATTGTTGGTGGCATGGCAGAAGCTTTGTATGGTGTGCCTCAAGAATATATCGACAAGGCGATGAAAAAGTTGCCATCAAACTTCAAAAAAATAATCGAAGAGTTTTATGCAAAATAATCTTTTGACAAGATAATATTAGATCAATATAATAAACTAAATAAAATATGGAAAAAATGCAACGAAAAAACTTAATTATTTCACTTGTGATGAACCTGGTTACTGCTGTGTTCGTCCTTGTTGGTGTGATAATTAGTTATGGCAAGCATGGCATTGGTTGCTTGCAGTTTTATACGGTGGATAGTAACTTAATTCTTGCCATTTCTTGCATTGCAATGGCTATTAACGAGGTTGTTTGTCTTAGCCGCAAAAACGTAAAAATTGCACAAGCGATTACGACATTTAAGTATATTTCAGTGTGTTTAGTCGCTGTTACGTTTTTGGTGGTGGCATTTTTGCTTGCACCTGGCACGGGAAGTTTTGCGGGATATGTAAAAACAATGTTTTATGACTCAAAACTATTTCATCACTTTTTGTGCCCAATTCTTGGGTTTGTGTCTTTTATATTTTTTGAAACAGATAATGATGTTTCGTTGTCAGATGCATTTTTTGCACTGATACCAACAATTGTATATGCTATTGTTGCCGTGGTGTTAAATGTTGTTTATGTTATTTATGGTCCATATCCATTTTTGCAAGTAAACGAGCAACCCGTGTATATTTCAGCTATTTGGGGCGTTGCAATTATTGGCAGTGCATACCTGTTTGCATGGGCAATATATAAGTTTCGCAATTTATATAAGAAAAAGATGCTAATAAAAAGTAGACAGGAAAAACAGCAAAAAAATAAAGAAAAATCTGAAAAAATAGTGAAAAAGGAAAAGAAAAATGAAAATATCGACAAGGGGTAGGTATGCGGTTCGCATTATGGCAGAACTTGCAAAAAACTATGGCACACTTTTGTCTAGTGCTGAACTTTGTGAAAAACAAGATATATCGCAAAAATATGCCGAAAAGATTTTAGCACTTTTAAAAAAGGCAAATCTTATTAAAAGTGAAAAGGGGGCAACTGGAGGATACACTTTGTCTTCTAGTGCAAAAAAAATTAATGTTGCACAAATATTAAAAGCAACTGGCGATTTGCCAGAACTTGTTCCATGTATAGAAAACAAAACCAACTGCCCAAGAAAAATGCAATGCGATAGTATTGGTTGTTGGGAAAAACTCAACTCGTTAATTGTTGAATATCTTTCGAAATTGACATTATTTGATTTGATAAACAAAAATTATTAAGATGGCTAGCCCCATCTTTTTTTATTATTTATTTTTTTAGTGATTGACAAAAACGTAATTATGCTATATATTAATATCACACCAAAATGGTAGGAATTAAAAATCGGAGGATTTATGATATATCTAGATAATGCTGGAACGACAAAAGTTTCGGAGCATGTTAAAAATGTTATGTTGCCTTATTTTGATGAAATTTATGGCAACGCAAGTAGTTTGCACACAAGTGGACAAATTGCAAAAGAAAAACTAGAAGAAGCGAGAGAAAAAGTTGCAAAAAGCTTAGGCGTTGAACCAAGAGAAATTTATTTTACTTCTGGTGGCAGCGAAAGCGATAACTGGGCAATTGAAAACGCATGTACCATTGGTGCTAAAAATGGCAAAAGACACATAATTACCTCAGCTATTGAACATCACGCCATACTTAACACCCTAAAAAAGAAAGAAATGGAAGGTTTTTCGGTTACGTATTTGCCAGTTTATGAAAATGGTATTATAAAAGTTAGCGACTTAAAATCTGCTATAAAAGAAGATACTTGCCTTGTTACAATCATGTATGCAAATAACGAAATTGGTACCATTCAACCAATAGAAGAAATAGGTAAAGTTTGCAAAGAAAAGGGCGTTTTGTTCCACACAGATGCTGTTCAAGCTGTTGGGCATATTGCTGTTAATTTGGCAAATGTAGACATGCTTTCGGTTTCGGGACACAAGTTCCATGGGCCAAAAGGTGTCGGAATTTTCTATTGCAAAAAAACTGTGCCACTTTACCCGTTTGTTAATGGTGGGGCGCAAGAAAGAGGCAAGCGTGCCGGAACAGAAAACCTAGCTGGCATTGTTGGCATGGCAACGGCGCTTGAAGACGCTATAAACGAAATGGACAAGGTTGCTAAAACAGAAATTAAACTTAGAGATAAACTTTTTGCAGAGCTTTCTAAGATTTCACATTCGAAGATAAATGGCGACACGAAAAATCGTTTGCCAAACAATTTTAATATGTCGTTTGAAGGTATAGAAGGTGAAAGTTTACTTTTACTTTTAGATAATGCTGGCATTTGCGCGTCTAGTGGTTCAGCTTGCACATCTGGTTCGCTTGACCCTAGTCACGTTTTGCTTGCAATCGGTTTGCCACACGAAATAGCACATGGCAGTTTAAGATTGACGCTTTCGAAATATACAACAGAAGAAGAAATAGATAAAACTATTGCCGAAGTTCCAAAAATTGTTGAATATTTAAGAAAAATGAGCCCAGTTTGGGACAAGCTTGAAAAGGGAAAAATAAAACATGTTATCTAAAAAAGCATTAATTGCTATGAGTGGTGGCGTAGATTCGAGTGTGGCGGCACTTTTGACAAAAGAAAAGGGTTATGATTGCATTGGTTGTACTATGAAACTTTATAACAGTGAAAATGTCGATGTATGCCAGTTGCACACATGTTGCTCACTTAGTGATGTCGAAGATGCGAGAAGCGTGGCATATAAACTTGGAATGCCATATTATGTGTTCAATTTTGCAGACGAGTTTAAGGAAAAGGTAATTGATAAGTTCATTTGCTATTACGAATGTGGTTTGACGCCAAACCCTTGTGTAGACTGCAACAGATATATGAAGTTTGATAAACTTTATAACCGTGCAAAAGTGCTTGGTTGTGATTATATTGTGACGGGGCATTATGCAATTATTGATTTTGACGGTAAAAAATATCATTTGCGAAAAGCTAAAGACGACACAAAAGACCAAAGTTATGTGCTTTATACAATGACGCAAGATCAGCTTGCACATACAATGTTTCCGCTAGGAAAACTAACAAAAATACAGACGCGAAAAATTGCAAGTGAAAACGGCTTTGTAAATTCTTTAAAACCAGACAGTCAAGATATTTGTTTTGTACCAGATGGTGACTATGCTGCAGTGATAGAAAAATA
Source organism: uncultured Clostridia bacterium (assembly GCA_934756675.1). Taxonomy (GTDB): domain Bacteria; phylum Bacillota; class Clostridia; order Christensenellales; family UBA1242; genus CAKVLG01. The sequence continues at coordinate 46,364 of CAKVLG010000005.1, forward strand.
CACAAACAAAAAGAGCAAAAGTGGAGATTTTGTTGACACAAACGGCAACAAAATTGGCACGCACAAAGGAATAATAAATTACACAATTGGGCAAAGAAAAGGGCTCGGTATTTCGAGCAAAATGCCGCTTTATGTCTGCGGCATTGACAAAGAGAAAAACCAGGTAGTTTTGGGACATAGTGACGATTTATTAGAAACTACACTTTTTGTAAAAGATTTTAGCTGGGTTTCTGGCGAAATAGTAACACAACCGCTTGAATGCTGCGTGAAAATTCGATACAGACAAAAAGAGCAGCCAGCAAAGTTAATTCCACAAGAAAATGGAACGGTTAAAATTGTATTTAACTCGCCACAACGAGCAATTACCCCAGGGCAAATTGCGGTTGCATACAAGGGCGATGAAGTTTTAGGCGGCGGAGTTATTATGAAAAAAGGAGAAAATTATGTTATATAGTGAAAAAGTTATGGATCATTTTTTACACCCAAGAAATGTTGGTGAAATGGAAAATCCAGATGCTGTTGGTGAAGTAGGTAACGCAAAATGTGGCGACATTATGCGTATGCAATTAAAAGTGAAAGACGGAATTATTACCGATGCAAAATTTATGACTTTTGGTTGTGGGAGTGCAATTGCAACAAGTTCCATGGCGACAGAATTAATAATTGGAAAACCACTTGAAGACGCATTAAAGATTACTAACCGCGCCGTGGTTGAAGCGCTAGACGGTTTGCCAGCACACAAGGTACATTGTTCTGTTTTGGCAGAAGAAGCAATAAAAGCTGCAATTAGCGATTATTATACAAAAAACAACATTCCTTTCGACAAAGAAAAGTACGCACCGCACCCTGTTTGCTGTGAAATTCATAAAAAATAGTTTGCTAAAAATTTTTTAGTGGACTATAATATTGCCAAGGAGGATAGAAACTTGGTAAAAGAATTTTTAAAAAGAATTAAGTGGGAATCTTTGATCACAGCTATATTGGCAATTTTAATTGGTGTTGCTTTTGTAGTTTGGCCACAAAATACTGGTAATGTTCTTTGCTATATCTCGGGTGTAATTTTTATTATCCTTGGTGTGTCTGCAATTATCCGCAGCATTGCTATGGGGCTTGCAATTAGTGCCGAATATATGGTATTTGGTTTAGCATTACTTCTTGGTGGCATCTTTTGTCTTGTTAGACCAGATGCGGTTAAAGGTATCATTACAGTAATCTTTGGCGTATATCTTGTTGCAGATGGTATAAGCAAAATGCGTTATGGTGTTATTTGCTCTAGATCGCAAGTACGCGGTAGTTGGGTTTTGTACATTATCTCTGTTTTGACAGTTGCTCTTGGTTGTGTTGTAATGTTTGGCTCATTTGATAGTGTTATGCTTATTGCTGGTATTTCACTTATCGTTGATGGTGTGTTTGATATTATCACAACACTTGTTTTCAGCTCGCATATTCGCAAGTTTGAAAAAACAATGAAAGATTATTTGCAAGAAACAATTGAATACTAAAATGTGCTGCCACAGTGGCAGCATTTTTTTTGTTTTTTTAATCAAACTATTTATATATTGTTATATTTATTTGACAGAGTGGTAGTAAATTTTATATTATGTAAACATATAATAAATAGGGGTAAATTATGAATAATAAATTTTTTAATTCCAAAAAGAATGTTATTGCTTTTTCGGTTGCTGTTATTGTTTGTATTGCAATTATTGTTACAACAATTTGCTTGGTTTTTATAAAGAGACCAAAAGCAGAATATGTCTCGGCAACTGTTGGAGAATATGAAGTTAATTACGACAAAAATGGTGTGGACAAGGGGTTGTCAATCAATAAATACACTGGCTCTGCTAGTGGCGGCAATGTTGAAGTTCCAGAAACTATTACAATTGAAGAAAAAGTTTATACAGTTACCACACTTGGTGCAAAAAGTTTTTCTTATGAAACAAACGAAAATTTGGGGTTAATCACATCGCTTACACTTCCAAAGACTATTACAAAAATTGGTGACGAAGCTTTTACGAGAACACAATTTTTAACCGAACTTGTTATTCCTGGCAAGGTTGAAAGTTATGGCAAACAGATTTTAAAGGGAAGTGGTGTTAAGAGATTGGTTATCGAAAACCTAACACCTGGCTATGGTTTGTTAACATTTGATGGTTGTGAACTTAACGAGTTTGTTGTTGAAACAATTTGTGGCAACACTCAAGACTATAACCACCAATATTCTAACAATATTAGAGCAGCAAAGCTTACACTTGGTCAAGGTGTAAGTGACGCAACAATGCTTTCGGAAATGGCTAATAAAATCACAAGTTTGTCTGTTTATTCTGGAACAAAAATGTTTGCATTTACAGAAGATGCTATGATAAATGAAATTGAAGTAAATTGTACTTCTACTCAAGAGCAACTGAAACAAACCGAACTTACAAAAGAAAAAACAGATGTAATTAATGATGTTGCAAAAAAGAAAATAAAAACTTTCCACGTTGGCGAAGTTGTGGATACAATTCGCGCTAATGCTTTTGCTGGCTATGACAACTTGGAAACGATTTATATCTCTGGCAAAAACTCAATTTCTATTGGTAATTCATTTACTATTGATGTTGCAAGTTTTGACGGGCTTAGCTCTTCTTGCAAAGTATTATTCACAGAAGATCTTGATGGATACGAATTCTTCATCACTGCTAAAACTGAAAAAACCGTTGTTTTAAGAAGCTTGATGAATAGATTTGATAAACTTGCTTATATTAAATCAGTTACACTTGATGCTAACATTACAGAAATTAAAGATGGTGCATTTTCTGGTTTGACTGGTCTTGAAACTTTTGAATTCAACAACCAATCGGTTATTACAAACATCGAAAAAGGTGCATTTAGAGATAACGCACAAATCGCTTTCCGTGGTCCACAAAACACAGATTCTTACATCTATAAGATTATGACAAGTGCTGACTATAAGGGAACTATTGCTAAAACATATAATAATGAAGTTTTATAAGGAGTAGATATGAAAAAGATTGCGGTTGTAACAGGTGCAAGTTCGGGCATGGGGCAAAAGTTTTGCATTAAACTCGATACTATCGGTGCAGATGAGATTTGGGGCATTGCTCTTGAAAGTGACGGTCTTGACCAAACGGAGCAAATGTTAAAGACCCCTATGCGTAAATTTCCACTTGACTTATCGAAGGACGAAAGTTTAAAGGTTATAGAAGACGCTTTAAAAGAGAGCGATGTAGAAATTGTATGGTTGCTTTGTGCGTCTGGTTTTTGCAAAATTGGTAGATATGACGAAATTCCACTTGCTCAAACTCTTGGTATGATTGATGTTAACTGTAGGGCGCTAGTTGCCGTCACACAACTTTGCTTGCCATATATGAAAGAAGGGGCAAGAATAACAGAAATTGCTTCGAGTGCTGGTTTTCAACCATTGCCATATATCAATGTATATTCGGCAACAAAGGCTTTTGTATTAAATTATTCAAGAGCACTTAATGTAGAACTTAAAAACAGAAAAATAAGCGTAACTTGTGTTTGCCCATATTGGACAAATACACCATTTATTAAAAAGGCAGAAGAACAGAGCAGGGCTATTAATTACATAAAACTATATAACCCAGATGACGTTGTAGAAAAAGCATTTAAAGACACATTAAAACGCAAAAAGATTTCTATTTGCGGTTGCTTTGCAAGGTTCTATACAGGGCTTTCGAGATGCTTGCCTAAAAACCAAGTTATGCGTATTTGGACTCGCCAACAAAAGTTCAATAAAAAATATAAAAACAAATAAAAAAGTAGCGTTAAGCTACTTTATTTTTTTCAAATTTATTTTTTTCAAATGGTTTTATAGAATAAATATAAAATCCAAGTATCACGGCAAAAAATGGCATGACGTGTGGCATTGTGTTACCAAAGAAAGCTGAGATTAAATATCCATACACACTGCAACCAAGTAAAAACGATAAGTCACATGTTTGTTTTCGGTTTTTGCATGCACGAACAAACATGGTTACAAGTGCTGCGATGTAGATTAGTGCTCCGATTATGCCAATATTTGCAGCATATTGCAAGTATTCATTGTGCGGGCGGTCGTATGCACCATTGTGCATCATACAACCAAGTCCAGTGCCAAATATTGGGTTACTTAGTGCAACTGATATTGCTGATTTCCAAAGACCAATACGGTCAGTGCCAAAAGTGTTTATATCTAATTCTATTCCGTCAGAACCCATGCCTGATGGATTTAGTATTCCAATTAACATTAAAAATTGTTTGCCAGCAGTGTATAAATCAGAATAGAAATTACCTTTATTAATAAATAGAGCAAGAATTAAAAATACGCTCAAGGGAACAAAGTTTTGCCAAGAATAATCACTTTTGAAAAATATTTTAGCAAATGGTAAAAGCAAAAGAATGATGAAGACTGCAAGCTGTGGCCCAGTTGAATACGTTAAAAATAATTGAATAAACAAAACAATAGTGATTGCTGAGTATAAGATTTTTTTGTAAATGTTTTTTTCGGATAGTGAAAGCCCTGTTGCAATTAATGAAACAAGCGTTAAATAATAACCGTAATGATTTGGGTTAACAAACATTGCGGAGTATGGGTACGATTTTAAAAAAGCGGGGAAGAATTTGCTGTCTGGGTCTATAAATACTAAAATAGAAATTATTAAGCTAAAGTACATAAGCACTTTTAAAAGCAAGATTGTTTTGTTTTCATCACGTAAGGTGTAGGCAAAGATAAACATACAACCATAAAAATAAAATTGAGTTAAACCTTCTTCGACAAGTTCGTTATTGCAACTAATGCCAAATAGTGAGCGGACAGGCTCTATTGAAAAAAAACAAGATATTGTCATCCATAGCAAAAAACAAGCGAGAATTATAAGTTCCGGTTTTCCAAGAATATCGTTTTTTATATTTTTTAGACATTGCTTTTTATTTTTCTCGTTAACAAGCCACAAGATAAGAATAATTAAAAAATAAGTAAGAATAATAAATAGAAATATAGTATTAAAAGTAATAGTTATTGCTCTAGTAAAGAAATATAAAATAAACCTTATAAGTGGCCAAGCGAAAACGATTAAAATTGCACTAAAGTTGATTTTAGTGTAAGTATTTGGTTTATTAAGCGAGCTTTCCATGCGAAAAGTATAATAAATAGATAATGTTTTGTCAACTAAGCGATTGACAAAGGGTAGATAAAAGATTATATTTTATTATATTAAAACTATGGAGAAAAACATGAAAAAATGTATTGCTAATTTAAAACCTGGTAAAGTTCAATTTCAAGGCTGGATCGAAAATATTCGCGATAAAAAATCTATGCAATTTATTGTTATCCGCGACTTATCGGGAAAAATTCAATTAACTGTTATAAAAGCCGAAAATCCAGAAGTTGCAGAAGTCTTTTCAAAAGCAACACTGGAATCAACTGTTAAGGTAGAAGGCGAACTTGTAAACAACGAATTTGTTAAACTTGGTGGCAGGGAAGTATTGCCAACAAAGGTTGAACTCACAAGCATTGCCGAAGCATTGCCTATTGCCGAAGATAGCTCAATTGACCAAAGAATAGATAATCGTTGGGTTGACCTTAGAACAGAAAGAAACACACTTATCTTTGCCTTCCAAAGTTATCTTATTAACGCAATGCGTGAATATTTGATTGATAATGATTTCATTGAAATTCACACACCAAAGTTTATTTCTACCGCTTCTGAAAGTGGTGCAGAAGTGTTTGAAGTTAAGTATTTTGATAGAAAGGCATATCTTGCACAAAGTCCACAATTCTATAAACAAATGGCTATGGCAGGCGGGTTAGAGAGAATTTTTGAAATTGCTCCTTGCTTTAGAGCTGAAAAATCTCACACAAAAAAACATGCGACAGAATTTACAAGTTTTGACGTAGAATTTAGTTATATTGATTCATTCCAAGATGTTATGAATTTGGAAGCTGAAATGATTGAATATGGCCTTAGAAAAACAAAAGAAAAGTTTGGCGACAAGGTCAAAGAAGTTTTTGGCGTGGACATTGTTGTTCCAACTCTTCCTTTCCCACAAATGAAGCTTCGCGATATTTATGATGAGCTTGAATCTCGTTATGGCTACACTGTTCCAGAAGAAGAAAAAACAGACCTTACAACCGAAGCTGAGAGGCTTTGCGAAAGGTTAGCAAAAGACAAGTTCAATCACGAGTTTATGTTTGTTACCGATTATCCACCAGATAAAAGAGCATTCTACCATATGCGTCTTAATGGTATTCTTCAAGGCTATGACCTTATTTGGAAAGGTATTGAAATTACATCTGGTGCACAAAGAGAACACAGAATCGAAGAATTAAAGAAAAACGTTGCCGAAAAAGGATTAACAAATGATGTTAAAAACTATCTTAAATTCTTTGAAAACGGTATTCCACCACATGGCGGATTTGCTATTGGTGTAGATAGATTGACAATGCTTTTGTTAAACTTGGCATCACTGAAAGAAGCACAATTCTTGTTCCGCGGACCAGACAGACTTGATCCATAATACATGACAAAAAATCCACCAGACAGTCTGGTGGTTTTTTTTAGGCAAATAAAAAATCAGACCAAGACGTCTGATTTTTTGTTTTGCTAGTTATGCAAGGATTGTTAGGTCTTTGTTAATAATCATTGTAACAAGGTCAATAACGTAAAATACTGGAGCTAAAACAATGTTTAAGATTAAACCAATCCAGTTCTTTCTTTGAGCTCTTGTAACCCAGCCAAGAATTACGTTTGTTACTGGGATAATAGCAAGAATTAAAGAAACGATCCAATCAAGACCAAAATATGCTCTTTGACGTGCCATAAAAGTTCCTCCCTTTATTTAACTATATTAGATTATAAACAGATTTAGTACTTTTGTAAAGAAATATTAACGGTTAGTTCGCTAAAACGAATAAAAATTTTGTGCATGCGTCAAACTATTTTTGATGAATACACTAGTAGAAAAAATAAAAAAATGCTTTGGTAAAAATGCGGATATAACATATCAAAAGGTTATGAGTAGCAACAAATCTGCTACGCTTATTTTTATTAAATGCATGGTCGATAACAAACTGCTAAACAGTGGAATTATGGAAGAAGTTAGCAGTTTTTTAGATGGTAATAATGGCGGTGCAAAAGGACTTTGTAACAACTTAAAAATGTTTGGAAACATAATAGAAAAAAGCAAAACTCAGGTTTCACAAATCGTGTCGCAAATACTTAGCGGTTCGCTTATCGTTTGTTTAGATGATGACGATAATGTTGTCGCCTTGTCCATGAAAGGCGTCGAGAAACGTGCAATTGCAGAGCCTCCAACAGCGGCGGTTATAAAGGGCCCGCGAGAAGGCTTTGTCGAAGATATAAACACAAACCTTGGACTTATTCGCAAACGATTAAAAACCCCAGACTTTTCTGTTATAAAAACAAACATGGGCAAGCGTACGCAAACAGAAATCGCAATATGTTATATAAAAGGAATTGCGGATAAAGAGATTGTTCAAGATATTTTAAAAAAGCTTAAAAGTATTGAGATAGATGGTATAATCGATTCGTATTATGTTCAAAACATGCTAGAAAGCAAAAATAACAAAATATTTAAGCAAGTAGGTAACACCGAAAAACCCGATGTAGCCGTTGCCAAAATGCTAGAAGGAAGAATTGTTTTAATTGTCGATGGTTCGCCAATTGTTTTGACCGTGCCATTTATATTGCTCGAAAGTTTGCAGACAGCCGATGACTATTATATGTTTTCTGTTAAGGCAAGTTATGTCAGAGTCATACGCTTTTTGGGGCTAATTATCGCGATTAGTTTGCCGGGCATTTATGTGGCGTTGCAAAGCTACCACTATAGCGTTTTGCCAATAAACTTTTTAATCACGCTTATGAGTAGCATTCAAGGTATTAGCTTTCCACCGCTAATGGAGATTTTGTTTGTTTTGTTTTTGTTTGAAATTTTAAACGAAGCGAGCATTAGAATGCCAAAATACTTGGGCATGGCACTCAGCGTTATTGGCGCGCTTATTCTTGGCAACACCGCCGTACAAGCGGGGCTAATTACGCCGCCAAGTATTGTGGTTGTGGCGATTTCTGGCATAACGCTCTATATTGTTCCAGACCAAGCAAACGAAAACAGTTTGCTCCGCGTTATCTTTACACTCGCTGGTGGTATTGCGGGCTTTTTTGGTATATGTTTGTGTTTTATGATTGTTACAACATTTTTGGCAGACATTACAAGCTTTAAGGCGCCATACTTGTCGCCATACGCACCAATCGTGCCACAAGACAAACAAGACGGGCTTGTTAAAAAAGATTTAATGGACTTAAAAAATCGACCAAAGACAATACCGAACCACAATAAAATAAGGTTAAAGGCGGAAAAGTAGATGGAACTAACTGGAAGACAGGCAACATTTTTAGTGATTATTTGTTCGCTGGCAACAAAGATGCAAAGATTACCATGTTTAATAGCATCTGACCTAGGTCGATTTGGGTATTTATATTTCTTGTTCCTTGGCTTAATTGATTTGATGTTTATTTTCATCGCGCTTTGGATAGGCAAGCTTGCTGGCGGCAGAACACTTTATGAAGTGTTAGAAGAAAGGGTAAGTAAAATCGTTGCAAAAACAATATCGTTTATTTTGTTTGTATATTTTTTTGCGCAAATAATTTTGCCATACGAGGCTTTGCATGATGTGTTTGCAAATATCTTGTTTGATGATTTGCCATGGACATCATTTAGCTTAATTTTAGTTGCTGCCGTTGTATATCTTGGTAGTCGCGGGCTTAAAACAATTGGCAGAATAGGTGACTTATATTTTGGCGTTATTACTCTTTCGTTAATTGGACTTATTGCAATATCTGGTGGAACATCGGCACTTGCAAAAATTTTGCCTTTTGCAGAGTTTGAACCAAACAAACTATTTAGCACGGCATTTAATTATTCGTTTTGGTTTGGTGACTTTTTAATAGTTCTTATGTTTATGGGCAAGGTGAAACCAAACGATAAACTTGGGCTTAGACTTGGGATTTTTTATAGCATTACAATACTTGTGCAAGTGTGCGCGTACATTGTTTTCTATGGCGTGTATCAAGAACTGAGTGTATATCAGTCTAACCTGATTACAGAAATAAGCGAGTTTTCGCTTTTGACGCTAGATATTGGGCGAATTGATTGGTTTTTGGAACTTGGTGTTGAAATGAGCACGATTATCGCTTGCGGGCTGTATTTGTATTTAGCAAGCTATAATTTTTCTAAGGTGTTTGGCATAAAGCAAAGCTACAAGACAACTATATACCTAATTGCGGGCATCTACATTGTTGATATTTTCGTGTTAAAAGACTTGACCGTTGGCGCGGCAATTGTTGCAACCTACACAAGGTGGCTAGCTTTGGTAGTTCAAGTTGCGTTGCCATTATTTTTGCTTGTGTATGGATTGTTCGACCAAAAACGATTAAAGGAGAAAAAGCATGTTTAAGTTTATAAAAAAGCACACATGGCTACTTATTTTAATTGCTCTTTGCATTCTTTTTCCACAGAGTTTGTCTAACCAAGCAAAATTAAACATGAAGTCTATTGTAACAGGTCTAGCTATCGATAGAAAAGCAAACGGATTTGAAGTGACAGCACAAGTTGTTATGCCAAACAAGGGCAGTGAATCTGGTGGCGGCGAAACGCAAGTTATATTCATTACAGACAGTGGAAAAACAGTTGCAGAGGCTGTTGAACGTATTGGCTTTACGCTTGGCAAAACTGCGGGACTTGGGCACATCAATTTTGTATTAATTGGCGAAAGCATGCTCGAAAATAATGTTGCAGGTCAACTAGATTATTTTATGAGAGATAAAAAGATTAACAATTCGGTACTTGTTTTGGCTTGTGACGGGGCTGCCAAAGACGAAATAAAAAAGACGGCCAATCTTGAAGCTAGTTCTGCAATGGGAATGCAAAAAGTGTTTTTATATAAGCAGCAAGAAACAAATGCATACGTTTTGCCAATGCTAGAACTTGCAAACTCGGTTTATTCAAAGTCTGGCGTGTGTTTGATGAGTGGACTCAAAATTCAGAGCGGCGAAGACGAAGAAGAGAACTCGGGTACATCAAGTGGCGAGTCTGGCGGTGGCGAATCGGCGGCTAGTTCCGGGACAGAAAACTCGTCTAGCGAGTCGTCTGCTGGGGCTGGTAGCGGTGCAAAGCAAAATGCAAAGATAAAATATCTAAACAAAATATATTTATTAAAAAAAGGCAAGAAAGTTGGTGTGCTTGAAAGCGAAGATGAAATTGTTGGGCTGTTAATTCCAAACCGTTATAGTAAAGATGCGTCTATGGATATTGGACAAATTGAGTTTGCAAATCAATTGGCACAAGACTTTAATGTGAAATACTACAAGAAAAAGTCTAAAATGAAATTGAAGTTTGAAGATGGCAAAATTATTGCTGTGTTTGATATATCGCTCGGCGATGTAAAAATAAGATGCCTTAATTCAAAAGAAGAGCCAGCAATAGATTATTACAACGAAGACAATGACGAGTTCAATGAAAAAATTAGGCAAAAAACTGCCGAAAAAATAACAGAACTTATAACCACATGTTTCAATAGCGGAAAATCGCAAAATGTTGATGTTTTTATGATTGCAGATTCTGCATATCTATATAATTACAAAGATTATAAAAAATATATCGAAAATAATCCAAATTATATTCAAAATGCAACTGTGCAAGTAAATGTTAAAATAGAAAAATTAACATAAAAAAATCCCCCAAGTGGGGGGACTTTTTTATAGCCTTATTTTATCCATCAATTTATAAAGAATATTCAAAAGTGTTGGAGCAACAATGATTAATATTATTGCAAATAGTTGGTCAGAAAGTGAAAGTGTACCGATTGAGAGTTTAAAGAAGTCTGATAAAGCGAACACGCCAATAAAGCACAAACTAAGCATTGCAAAGAACAATAGACCTGTTAAAAGTGTGATAGGTTTGCAAAGTCTATAAAGAACTGCAAGACCAGTAAAAGTTAAGGTAATAGCAACCATTGTGCTAAGAATTTCTGTGCTAGGAAGAGCACCTGTTCCAAAATAGAAGAATGCATAAATAGCAATTGAATTGATGATTAATGCAAGTGCACCAGGCAATGCGTTTTTGATAAGGTTATAGATGAACTTACCTTGTATTCGTTTGGTGTTCGGCAAGAATGCCAGGAAGAACGAAGGCAAGCCAATTACAAGCGATTCAAGAAGAATCATTTGTATTGGTTCTAGTGGGTAAGGTTCCATAATCGCAAGAACGAATATACTAAACACAATTGCAAATATCGTTTTCATAAAGAAGAGTGCAGATGCACGTTGAACGTTATTTATAACTCTTCTTCCTTCGAGCACGGTTTCTGGCATGCTGCCAAAGTCCGAATTTAAAAGCACCATGTGTGATACGCTACGTACAGCTTCGCTACCACTTGCCATGGCGATAGAACAATCGGCTTCTTTTAGCGCCAAAATATCGTTGACACCATCGCCAGTCATGGCTACGGTGTTGCCGTTAGCTTTTATTGCTTTTACAAGTATTGCTTTTTGTTCTGGTGTAACTCTACCAAAAACCGTATATTTGTTTGCAGCAGCAATTACTTGTTTTTCGTTTAAACCTTCTAGGCTTATAAGTTTGTCGGTATTATCGACACCTACACGTTTTGCAATTTCTGCAACGGTAAGTGGGTTATCACCAGAAATAATTTTAACTTCAACATCGTTTTCTTTGAACCATTTGATAGTGCTTGCGGCATCGTCACGAATACGGTCTTCAAGAATAAGCAATGCAACAGGTGTTCTGTTAGATGGTGGGTTGTCTTTTATTATATTTGATGGAGAGTAGGCAAGAAGTAAAACTCTGTAGCCATCTTTCGAATATTGCTCCACCATATTTTGTGTTTTTTCGTCAAGTCCACTTGGTATAACAAAGTCAGGTGCACCCATGATGTAAGTTCCAGCATTCTCAAAAGAAACAGCACTTAGTTTTCTAGCTGATGAAAATGGAACAGTCGCAACAGGTTTTAATTCTTTGTTGTAACCAAAATAGTTTATCAATGCTTGACTTGTTTGATTATTGTCGCCAAGGGCAGATAAAAGCGAACCCATAATGCGTTTTAGTGTGTAATTTGTATTATTTAATTGAATACAATTATAAACCTTCATTGTGCCATCGGTAATTGTTCCTGTTTTATCAAGGCACAAAACATTTACTCTTGCAAGCATTTCAACGCAATACAAGTCTTGAACCAATGCTTTTCTGCGAGCAAGTTTGATAACAGATACAGTTAGTGTTACCGAACAGAGTAAGAACATGCCCGCTGGTATCATACCAATGATGGAACCAGCTGTCTTTTCGACAGTTGTTTTTATGTTGCCAAATTGTGTGTAGTTGTTAATGTACATTAAAATTGCAATAGGGATTAAGATAAATGCAATTACTCTGATTATTTGTTTTAATGAATTAAATAGTTCTGATTGTGGTTTTTTGTATTGCTTAGCTTTGCTTGCAAGTTGTTGAATATAATTATTTGAGCCAACCTTTTCTACACGAACGTGGCACGAACCACTAACAACAAAGCTACCAGCAAGCACTGTATCGCCAACTTTTTTCTTAATTGGTAAACTTTCACCAGTAAGCATACTTTCGTTAACTTCAATTGCACCTTCGATAATAATGCTATCGGCAACGATTTGTTTACCGTTTGTTAAGATAACGACATCATCGATAACAACTTCGTCAACCGAAATTGTTTGTTCTTTGCCATCACGCACAACTTTAACGGCGGGTGCGGTTAACAGCGAAAGTTTTTCGATTGTCTTTTTCGCTTTTATCTCTTGAATAATACCAATTGTGATATTTGCAAGAATAATTGCCATGAAGAGAAGGTTAGAAAATGAGCCAACGACGATTAAACTAACAGAAACGGCAAAACACAAGATGTTAAAGAATGTAAAAATATTTTCGAAGAAAATAGCTCTATACGTTTTTACATTGGTGTTTGGAGTCTTGTTTGTTTGACCTTTCTCCACCCTTTCTTTTACTTGGTCACTTGTAAGGCCTTGCTCGTAGCTAGCTTTAACGCGTTTTACCCTTGTTGGCTTTTTAACTTCTTCCGCTTGACCTTTGATTTTTTTGTTAGTTTCGGTTTTTTTGCCATTTTTTGTAGCAGTTTTTTGTTGTTTTTTGTCTATTTTTGTGGCAGCGGCCTTTTTAATTTTTTCTATTTTTTTATTAGAAACAGCTTCTTCTGGCTTTGGAAATTCAAGTTCAGCAGTTGCTTCTGCTTTGGTTTGATTTTCCAGAACTATTGGTTGTTCTGTTTCTTTTTTTATATCTTCTTTAGATTGGACTTCTTTTGTAACGGCTAATTTTTTATCTTCTTTTTTATCTTTCTTATTGTCATCTATAGTTGGTAGAATAGTTGGTTTTTCGCCATTATCAATAACTTCTTCAATCTTTATTTGTTTTGAATTTTTAGGAGCCATTTACACCTCGCTAGTTATTACTTATAATACATTTATATTATATCAATATCTACTTTCATGTCAATTACTAAGCAAATAAAACTGAAAAAATGACTTGCAAAATAAAAAAAATGATGTTATAATCATTGCATAATTCCTTGCTAGGGGCACTCTGCTCTTAGCCGAATGAGTCCAAAAGGAGGTAAAAGTATGAAAAATTACGAGCTTATGTACATTGTTGACACAGCTGTCAGTGACGAACAAAGAGAAAACATTATTTCCAAGTTCAAAGCTTTAGTTGAAAACAACAATGGCAAAATTGTTAGTGAAGAAAAGATGGGCGTTAAAAAATATGCTTACCCAATCAACTTCAAAACAGAAGGGTATTATGTGTTGCTCAATTTTGAAGCAGACGCAACTCTTCCAGCTATAATCAAACAACAAATGTTAATTACTGATGGCATTGTTAGACATATGATAGTAGCAAAATAAGGAGAAAAATATGAACAAAGTAATATTAATAGGAAATTTGGCAAGAGATCCAGAACTCATTACTACAAATAATGGTGTTTCACTTTGCAAATTTAGCTTAGCCGTTCAAAGAAACTTTTCTGCTAGCGATGGCGAAAGAGAAGCTGACTTTTTGTCTATTGTTGTATGGCGTGGTCAAGCTGAAAACTGCTACAAATACCTTAAAAAAGGTAGCAAAGCTGCTGTATCTGGTTCTATTCAAACTCGTTCTTACGAAGGTACAGATGGAACAAAAAGATATATAACAGAAATTGTTGCAGATAATGTTGAATTCTTGTCTAGTAAAAATACTGGCAGTGATGGTGATGATGAAAGATCTATTCCTAGCGAATCAGTTAAGAAAGAAAACAAAGAAGTTGTTGATAAGTTCGAGCCAATCGATGACGACAACCTTCCATTTTAATTAGGAGAATGAAAATGAAAAAGCAAAACAATAAGGTAGATGCTCAATACGACGACAAGAACCCTAAAAAAGTTCACAAGACTGTTCGTAAGAGTTGTGCTTTCTGTTCTGATAAAATTGAAGTTATCGACTATAAAGATGTTGCTAAACTCAAGAGATATATGACAGAAAAGGGTAAGATTATCCCAAGACGTACAACTGGTGTTTGCGCTCGTCACCAAAGAGAGCTTACAAACGCTATTAAAAGAGCAAGAGTTATGGGTTTACTTCCATACAAAAACGCATAGTAAAAATGGTCCACCAATTTGGTGGATTTTTTATTCTTTGTTATTGACACCATTTTGAATTATGCGTATACTTAATATTATTATAGGGGGAAAGCTATGCCAAAGACAAACGAAGAAAAAACTTCAAGAATTTTACCAAACAATCTAGAAGCAGAACAATCTGTTTTAGGTTGTGCTATGATTGATCAAGAAGCTGCTCTTGAAATTGTGAGCAAGCTTAACCCAGAAGATTTTTATAGCGAATCGCATCAAATTATTTTTGATGCAATGAAAAGTTTGTATGAAAAGAATTCACCAATAGATATTATTACTCTTTCTGATGAACTTGAAAAACGCGACAAACTTGCAGGCGTTGGCGGAATGGGGTATTTAACAACACTTTCGACAATTGTTCCAAGTGCCGCATACTATGCTCATTATGAAGAGATTGTTAAGCGTGATTCTGTTTTAAGACAATTAATATCCGCTTGCGGAAAAATCACAGAACATGCATTTACCGATGCCGAAAGTGACGATGCTTTGGGTTTTGCCGAAAAAACTATTTATGAAATTGCCGAAAAAGGGCAAGTTTCATCTCTCGAAAAAATTCAAAAGTCACTCGAAGAAGTTATGGACAAGTTCGAAACTATCCACAAAAATGGTGGCAATGTTCAAGGTCTTAAAACTGGATTTTATGCACTAGACCAAATTTTGAACGGTGGATTTAATAAGGGAGACCTTGTTATTATTGCCGCACGTCCTGCCGTTGGTAAAACTTCGCTCGCGATGAACATTGTATCGAACGCGGCTATTGACTATGGCAAAAAATGTGCGGTATTCTCGCTTGAAATGAGCCGCGACCAATTGACTCAAAGAATGCTTTGCTCTATTGCAAATGTAGATATGAAAAAGGCACTCCGCGGTGAACTCACCGAAGCTGATTGGACAAAACTTTGGAAAGCGAATAAAAAACTTCAAACTGCAAATATTTTTATCGATGATTCGTCACTCAATAGACCATCTCAAATTTTGTCTAAGTGCCGAAAACTTAAACGTGAAAAAGGTCTGGACTTAATCATGGTCGACTATTTGCAACTTATGTCATCTGATGTTAAAAAATCAGATAACAGACAAACTGAAATTTCTGATATTTCACGTAGAATGAAGATTTTGGCAAAAGAAATTGGTGTGCCAGTTGTGGTTCTTTCACAATTGTCACGTGCTGTTGAACAAAGAACTGGCAAAAAACCAGTGCTCTCTGACCTTCGTGAATCTGGTGCAATTGAACAAGACGCAGATATTGTTATGTTCATTCACAAAGAGCCACCAGAAAATGCTAGCGAGCAAGAAGATAAAAATGCCGACTATAATGCGGAAATTATCCTTGCTAAACACAGAGCTGGTGAATGTGGCAGTGTATTCCTTGGTTGGAAAGGATCGAGAGTTAGCTTTGTTAACTTGCCAAAAGATGCTGAAGCTAAAAGTTTGGTTGAATCATATGTGGAGCCTTCAGTCCAAGCCCCTGAGGAGGGGAATATTGAAGAAGTCTTTATGACAGATGATATAAAACAAATTTTTAATGAAGAGGAATAATATGAAAAAAGCAGAGCCTATCGAGGCAACTAATTTTATTGAAAATGAAATTAATAAAGATATAATAAATGGAAAAATCCATGGTGGTATTCAAACCCGTCATCCACCAGAACCAAGTGGATATTTGCATATTGGCCATGTAAGAAATATTGTGCTTAACTATGGCACAGCTGAGAAATATGGTGGCATTTGTAACCTTAGATACGATGACACCAACCCAATCAAAGAAAAACAAGAGTTTGTTGATGCTCTTCAAGAAGATGTTTTGTGGCTTGGATATAAGTGGAATCATATTTACTATGCCACAGATTACTTTCAACAAAATTATGAGATAGCAGTTAAGCTTATTAAAGAAGGTAAAGCTTATGTTTGTGACCTATCTCCAGAAGAACTTTCTAAGTCGCGTGGAACATTAACAGAACCAGGAACAAACAGTCCATACAGAAATCGTAGTGTAGAAGAAAACCTTGACCTTTTTGAACGCATGAAAAATGGCGAGTTTGAACAAGGTTCAAGATGTTTGCGTGCAAAAATAGACATGGCGTCACCAAATATGAACATGCGTGACCCTGTTATCTATAGAATCCAATATCTAAATCACCAAAGAATTGGTAGAAGTTGGAATATTTATCCTTCATATGATTTTTCGCACCCACTTGACGACTGTTTGGAAGGCGTTACACATTCTATTTGCGGTTTGGAGTTCGAAGACCACAGACCACTTTATAATTGGGTAGTTGAAAACAGTGGACTTAGCAACCATTCGCGTCAGATTGAATACTCTAACCTTATGATTAAAAATACAATTTCTGGTAAACGTAATATTAAAAAGCTTGTAGAAGAAGGTGTTGTTTGGGGCTTTGATGATCCAAGGCTTATCACTCTTCGTGGGCTTAGAAGAAGAGGTGTGCTTCCAGAAAGTTTGATTGATTTTGTACGTGCTGCTGGCTTTGGTAAAACAACAACAGTATGTGAACCAAGCATGCTTGATTACTTTATTCGTAACACATTAAATGAAAAAGCGAAACGTGTTATGGCAGTTCTTGACCCACTAAAACTTGTTATTACAAACTATGAGGGCGAAGACGAAGAAATCGAACTTACTGACTATCCACAAAAAGAAGAATCGACTAAACGTAAATATTATTTTGGCAGAGAACTTTATATCGAAAGAAGTGACTTTGAAGTTACTCCACCACCAAAATATTACCGTATGTATGTTGGTAACACGGTCCGTTTATTTGGAGCATATGTTGTTAAATGTACTGGCTATGATGTAGATGAAAACGGCAAAGTAACTTGCGTTTATGCCGAATATGACAAGTCGACAAAATCTGGTTCTGGCAGTCAGGTTAAGGTTAAAGGAACTATCCACTGGCTTAACCAAAAACATGTAAAAGAAGTTGAAGTAAGAACATTTTTCAACTTGCTTGCAGATGAAGAAAGTGCATCTACAAACGAAAGAACTGTTCAAGATGAAATAAAAATCAATCCAAATAGTGTAGACATCAACACAAACGCTTTAGTTGAAGATGGTGTAAACTATAATTTGGAAGATAGATATCAATTTATGAGAAACGGTTATTATTGCCTAGACAGTAAAGATAGCAAGCCAGAAGCTTTGGTATTTAACCGTGTTGTTGACCTAAAAGGTAGTTACAAACCACAATAGAGGGAATTTATGAATAAAATTACAGGAAAAGAATTAAGAAATGCTTGGTTGAAGTTTTATGAAGACCGTGGACATTTGAACATTGGGGCTGTTTCGCTTATTGGTGACGGTACAACAGGTGTTATGTTTAACGTTGCTGGTATGCAACCACTTATGCCATATCTTTTAGGTGCAAAACACCCAAGCGGAAAAACTAGACTTTGCAACGTTCAAGGTTGTGTTAGGACAAACGATATAGAGTCTGTTGGTGACGAAAGTCACTGTACATTTTTCGAAATGATGGGTAACTGGAGCCTTGGTGATTATTTTAAGGCAGAAAAAACTCAATGGACTTTTGATTTTTTAACAAAGGTTTTGGGTTTTGATTCAAACAAAATCTGTGCGTCTGTTTTTGCTGGTGACGAAAATGTCCCACGCGATACGGAAACAGCTGAATATTTGCAAAAGGCTGGAATAAAGAAAGAAAACATTTTCTACCTTCCAAAAGAAAATAACTGGTGGGATTTACCTGGAACAGTTGGAACACCTTGCGGCCCAGATAACGAATGGTTCTATCCACGCCATGACAACCCATGTAGTGACCATTGCGACATTACTTGTGAATGTGGCAGATGGGTAGAAATTGGTAACGATGTTTATATGCAATACAAAAAGCTTGAAGACGGAAAAGTTGAAACGCTTAAAAATAAAAACGTTGACACTGGTTTCGGGTTCGAAAGATTACTTATGTATATTAATGGTCTAGATGACGTATATCTCACAGACGTGTTTAAACCTGTTATCGATTGTTTGTCACAAGCATGCAAAATAGTGTATGGTGCAGATGAGAAGCAAACATGTTCTATGCGTATTATTGCAGATCATATGCGTACATCTGTTATGCTCATTGGAGATATAAACGGCATTCTTCCAAGCAACGTTGGTGCTGGCTATGTTTTAAGAAGAATCATGCGCCGTGCAATTAGACATGCGAAAAAAATTAATGCTAGCAAAGAAACTCTTTTAAATATCGCTAAGATTTATATCGAAGAGATTTATAACGAAGCTTATCCACTTTTAAAAGAAAAAGAAGAGTACATTCTTCAAAGTATTGACAATGAAATTGCTAAGTTTAACAAGACTATCGAAACCGGGAACAAAGAGTTCGAAAAACTTGCTAGTGGCATAGATAGAAAGATTGAATTTTTAAAGAAAAATAATCCAGAATACAAAGAAACAGAACAAGACAAAACAATTAGCGGCAAAGCAGCTTTTAGACTTTATGAAACATATGGTTTCCCAATAGAAATGACGGTAGAAATGGCTGCGGAAAAAGGACTTAATGTTGATGAAGAAGACTTTAAAAAAGCCTTCGAAGAACATCAAGAGCTTGCACGTGCAACATCTTCTGTTGCAAAATCGGGGCTTGCAACATCTGGCGAAATGGAAACAAAATATCACACAGCAACACACTTGCTCAATGCTGCTCTAAAAAGAGTGCTTGGTGAAGATACCCACCAAATGGGGTCTAATATCACAGCAGAAAGGTTGCGTTTTGACTTTAACTGTGACCACAAAATGACAGACGAAGAGCTAAAGAAAACAGCTGAACTTGTTAATGGTTGGATTGCGGCAGACTTGCCTGTTACCAAAGAAGAAATGAACAAGATTGATGCGGTTAAAGCTGGCGCTGAACATCAATTTATCGAAAAATATCCAGACATTGTATCTGTTTATACAATTGGTGATGCAAGCAAGGAAATTTGCACTGGCCCACACATAAAACACACTGGCGAACTTGGTAAGTTTAAGATTAAAAAAGAAGAAGCTTCTTCTAGTGGTGTACGTAGAATAAAGGCTATTCTTGAATAAAAAACGAGTAAAAATAAAGGTTAAAGCGGATACGTTTTAACCTTTTTTATTTGAGTGCTTGCCAAAGCTGCGGGGGTGTGATATAATCGAATAACAAAAGGAGAAAAATTATGAAAGGAAGACTTGTTGCCTGGATAATAATTTTATTTATAGGATTGCCACTTTTGTTTTGTAGTGGGGCAATGCTCATTATGTATCTTGCACCTGGGTTCGAAATTTTTGGTATAAGATATGTCGCTAATGGCACATGTGATTTTTCGGACACAAAAGCATTCACAATTTCCCGCGGGGATATTATTATTGAGTGTGAAGATGTTCCAGTTATTATTGACTATTCAACAATCACAAACGCGCAAGTTTCTTTCAGAGAAAAATTTATTGGTTTCACAGCTTCAAAGGCTAAACAACCAAGCTTGAATATTGCAACAGACCAATCTGGGAATGTTAAAATCGTTACAGAAGAAATTACAAAATTTTTGTTTGAAACAAAATTAGAAAATGCTAAATTCTTAAAAATTAGTTTACCATACACCAGCAGAAATATAACAGTTAAAGCCAAAAATTCGCCAGTTACATTCGAAGGTAATATTGCTCAAGCTGGCAAGGTAAACATTGCCACCGCTGGCGAAGTTAAAATCAACAACTCAATGACAATCGGTACTCTCACAATTAACACAAACTCCAACGTTGAAGTTGGCGAAAACGTTAAACTTTCGAACGCAACAATTACTACAAAAAATAAATACATAAAAATAGCACCAGCTGTTAGTGGTGACCTTAATTTGACAACAACTAGCGGCAATATCGAAATCAACTCTTGCAACAACTTAAAAGCAACAACATCATCGGGCGTAATTAAAAGTATTAATGATAAAAAAATTACAGTTAGTGGCAAAGCTGAACTTTCGAGCAAATCTGGCTCTATTACAATTGGCAAAATCTTAGGTTCAAAAGAAACATCAACAATTACAACAAAGTCTGGAACTATCAATATTGATTATGTTAATGACATCAGTATCAATTCTTCAAGGGGGCCAGTAAACATTGGTCAAGCAAAAAATGTTGATATCGAAGGTGGTTCTGGCACAATAAATATTACATCTGTCGCTGGAAAAGTTGATATAAATGCACGTAACGGTGCTGTTAACCTTGGCAAAGACGGCAGTGGTTCGGTTAATAACCCAACAGTAACAACAACTACTGGTAGAATAACAGTATATAACACACTTGGCACGGTTAACCTTACAAGTAACAATGCGGCAATTTTTGTTCGCAATACAAAGGGTGTTGGTGCGTCTGAATTTAAACTCTCTGCCGGGAAAGGTTTGACTTGTGAAAACTTGGAGGGTGCGGTAGAAGCTTATGCAAATGGCGAAACAAATATGCATTTCCAAAACATTTCTAAAGATATTAGGGTTTCGGTTGGTACAAAATGCAAAGTTGTAAACATTGATGCTACTTGCAAACTATATGACGAAGTTAACTATGAACTTAAGTCTACAAAAAACAAAGAAGCATCTGTTTATGCGGGCAATTTGTTAATAGCAAAAAAGAATCCAATTGTCAGCAAAAACTTGGTTGCAGCTCCATTTATTTCGGTAACGGGCGCTTACCAAGTAACAACGCTTTATTTGAAAGCAGAAGACTAAAAGAAAAAATAAAAGGGGCAAAGTTGCCTCTTTTTTCGTGTGCAAAATTGCTGGCAATAATATGATGTTATTTTTAAAATTGGTATTTACAAATAGTCAGTTTGATGGTAAAATATAGTTACAAATAGAATAGTTGGCAAAAACGTTTTACATTTTGGTTTTTTATGTGTTAAACTAACCATGAAAAATTATTTTGGAGAAAACTAAATGGAAAAATATGTTTACCCAATGGTTTTATTTGCAAGTAGCGAAGGACAAGGCTACACTGTGCTTTTCCCAGACCTTGATATTGTTACAACTGGCGATACGGTTGAAGAAGCATATTTAAGAGCGCAAGATTATTTACAATCGTTTTTGGACATGGCAACAAAGTTTGAATCCGCACTAAGTGAAGCATCTACATATGATGAAACAAAAGGGTTAAATCCAAAACGTATTGTTTTGCTTACAGATGCAAATGCTCAAAACGATAACCTTGTGCTTACAAAAAGAGAAAAAAAATACAAAAACTTTATGAAAAATTTTTTGTATGATGATTAGGGGGTAAGTTATGGCAAGACAATTTAAACCTGGCGAAATTGATTATAGCGAAAAGAGAAAAGCTATGGATATAATTACGGCTGTAAACTCATTATATTTTGCTAATGCTATTAATAGCAAAAGAATGAATGGTAAAACAGAGAAGAGCTTAATATTCGCTTGTAATGATCGTGGTTCAAACCTCATGCAAGCAATCTTTATTCCACTTGATCCAGAATTTATTTATGCTTCACCTGAAAATCAAACCATTGCAACGTTAAATGGTTTAAAGTTTCAAAAAAGTTTAGGTATTGAAGGCGAAGATTATAATCAACCACTTGTCCGCGTGAGAAGTGCACAATATATTAATAGTATAAAAGATGAAAAATTAAAGGAAATAGCCTTGAGTGTTTGGAAAGACAACTTTGAATATATTAATGAGCTTTCTAGACAATATCCAGATTCAGAGTGCTTGAGATTAGCAGTTGACGCTTTAGAGCAAACTGACAATTATAAACAAATTCAAGCATTATATCCGGAATATCAAGCTGTTAACCACAATTAGGGAAATTATGTCAGCAAATTTGCAAAATATAGCAACACTAGTTGGATATGAAGTTGTCAATGTTGATGACGGGTTCACCAACTATGAATATCATCAAAAACTCGCAAGTTTCGAAAGTTTGTCTTATTTGATTACAATCAAAGACGAGCTTTCTTTTGATGAGATGAAAATTACCCTTTATGCAATTATCGATGTTTTGCCAAAGGATTTAAAGAAAAAGATATATAAGCTCACAAAGAAGTTCGATAAAAACAATAAGCAAAATATTCTCGACCTTGTGTATTATACAATCGAAGAGTATAAGATGAAAACACCATACCAAAAACTTTATGAATATGGGCAACTTGTGGGTGTTGATCTCGAAAAACACAATTATTGTTTTGATTACAATTTGTCGAAGAAAGAGCAAAAGCAAATTTTGGCATTAATCGAAAGTTCTTTGCCACTTGAACTTGCGCCAGTGCTTGGCAAAATCAAGAAAATTGACTACAAAATTGGGTTTATGAAAAATCGTAACAGATTTCTTGAAAAAGACAATGGTTAATTTACTAAAAAGTAAAAAATATTTTATAAAACTTATTGACTTAAAGTTCGAATAATGTTAGAATAGGCAAGCATGGATTATCATGTTTGCTTTTTATTTTGTTAATTTTTAAAAGTGTGTACAAAAGATTGCAAAAGCGGGAGCAAGAATTTCCTCGAAATGGGGCAGTAGAGGAGTTCACCAAAACTTTTAGGAGGTAGAACTATGCCAACCATTAACCAATTACTTAGACATGGTAAAGGGCGTGAGCAACAAACATACAAGGCAAAATCTCCAATCTTGGAGCAATGCCCACAAAAAAGAGGCGTATGTTTGTCAGTTACCACAACATCTCCAAAGAAGCCTAACTCAGCTATGCGTAAAATTGCCAGAGTAAGACTTTCTAATAAGATGGAAGGTACTGTTTATATTCCAGGTGAAGGTCACAACTTACAAGAACACTCGGTTGTTCTTATTCGTGGCGGCCGTGTAAAGGACTTGCCTGGTGTTCGTTATCATATTATTCGTGGTACACTTGATACTGCTGGTGTTAAGGATCGTAAACAAGCCAGAAGTAAGTATGGTGCTAAAAGACCTAAGTAAAAAATAAATTAAGGAGAGGAAATTATGTCAAGAAGAAATAGTGCAGAAGTTCGTGATGTATTACCAGATCCAGTTTATGGATCTAAAGTTGTTACTAAACTTATTAACAACGTTATGCTCGATGGTAAACACACAACAGCACAAACTATAGTTTATGATGCTTTGAATATCGCTTCTGAAAAACTTGGCGTTGCACCTATGGACCTTTTTAACCAAGTGCTTGAAAACTTAAAGCCAGTACTTGAAGTTAAAGCTAGAAGAGTAGGTGGTTCAACATACCAAGTACCTATTGAAATTAGACCAGCAAGAAGACAAACATTAGCTCTTAGATGGTTAGTTGCAGCTGCTAGAAACAGAAACGACAGAACTATGGCTGCTAAGCTTGCAGGTGAAATGATGGATGCTTACAATAGCACCGGAAACGCTTTCAAGAAGAAGGAAGATGTTCATAGAATGGCAGAGGCAAACAAAGCGTTTGCATCTTACAGATGGTAAGATTATTCTAAGGGGTGCGAGATTGAGATTTTGGCTCAAATTTTCCGCCCTTTTTTGATTTTTAGACTAGAAAAATCTAAAAATGGTTAAAATCATTTGATACATTAACAAAAAATCACTATAATAATATAGTAATTTACAAATAAATTAAGGAGAAATTTAATATTTTATGGCAAGAGACACAGTAATTGATATTACAAGAAACATTGGTATTATGGCTCATATTGATGCTGGTAAAACAACAACAACTGAGCGTATTTTGTACTTTACTGGTAAATCTCATAAAATTGGTGAAGTTCATGATGGTCAAGCTACCATGGACTGGATGGCGCAAGAACAAGAACGTGGTATCACAATCACTTCTGCAGCTACCACAACTTTCTGGAAAGGTCACAAGATTAACATTATTGATACACCAGGACACGTTGACTTTACCATTGAAGTTGAGAGAAGCTTAAAGGTACTTGATGCTGCAATCGAACTCTTTACTGCGAAAGAAGGCGTTCAAGCCCAATCTCGTAAAGTTTGGAACCAAGCTAATAAATATCATGTACCAAGAATTGCGTTCATTAACAAAATGGATAACCCTGGCGCTGACTTCTATAACGTTGTTGCTTCTATCAAAGAACAACTTAAAGCTAACGCCGTACCTCTTCAATTACCAATCGGTAAAGAAGAATCATTTATTGGTGTTGTAGACCTTGTAGAAATGAAAGCTTATGTTTATCATGATGACAAAGGCGAACACTATGACACTGTAGAAATTCCTGCTGATATGAAGGATTTAGCTGAAGAATATCATTCAAAGATGATCGAATCTGTTGCTGAAACAAACGATGAATTACTTGAAAAATATTTTAACGGCGAAGAATTTACAATTGCAGAAATCAAAAAAGCTATCAGAGAAGCAACTATCGAATTAAAGATGACACCAGTTCTTTGTGGTTCATCACTTAGAAACAAAGGTGTTCAAATGTTGCTTGATGCCGTTATTGATTATTTCCCAGCTCCTGTTGATATCCCACCTGTTAAAGGTCACGATATGGACGGAAACGAAATAACAAGAGAAGCGTCATCTGAAGCTCCATTCTCTGGCTTAGCATTCAAGATCGCTAAAGATCCATTCGGAACACTTACATTCTTCCGTATCTATAGTGGTAAGATCGAAGCTGGTTCTTATGTTTACAACTCAACAAAGGACGAAAGAGAAAGAGTTGGTAGACTTGTTCGTATGCATGCTAACACAAGAACAGAAGAACAAGTTGCTTACGCTGGCGATATCGTAGCTATCGTAGGTTTGAAAGATACAACAACAGGTGATACACTCTGTGATGAAAAGAATCCAGTTATCCTTGAGAAAATGGATTTCCCAGAACCAGTTATCCAAGTTGCTGTTGAACCAAAAACAAAAGGCGACCAAGAAAAGATGGCTAACGCTCTTGCAAAACTTGCAGAAGAAGATCCATCATTTAGAAGAGAAACCAATACAGAAACTGGTCAAACAATCATTTCTGGTATGGGTGAACTTCACCTCGACATCATCGTTGATCGTATGAGAAGAGAATATAAAGTTGAATGTAACGTAGGTGCTCCTCAAGTTGCTTACCGTGAATCTATCACAAAGCCAGCTAGAGACATCGAAGGTAAATTCATTCGTCAGTCAGGTGGTAAAGGTCAATATGGTCATTGTATTATCGACCTTGAACCAAGACAACCAGGCGAAGGTTATGAATTTGTCGATAAAGTTGTTGGTGGTGCTATTCCAAAAGAATATATCCCAGCAGTTGATAAAGGTATTCAAGAAGCTGCTGCTAGTGGTTTCTTAGCAGGATACGAAATGGTAGATTTTAGAGCTATCTTAAAAGATGGTTCTTACCATGAGGTCGATTCATCAGAAATGGCCTTTAAAATCGCAGGTTCTATGGCTTTTAAAGAAGCTTGCAAGAACGCCGGAGCAGTATTACTCGAACCAATCATGAACGTAGAAATCACTGTTCCAGATCAATACCTCGGTGACGTTATGGGTGATGTATCTAAACGTAGAGGTCAATTACAGGGTACAACTTCTAATGCGGGAGTTCAAATAATAAGAGCACAAATTCCACTTGCTGAAATGTTTGGATATATTTCAGACCTTCGCAGTAAGACTCAAGGACTTGGTGACTTCAATATGGAACCTTCACATTATGCTGAAGTACCTAGAAATGTAGCCGAAAAAATTATCGGCGAAAGAGCGAAAAAGTAAATTAATAAAAGGAGAAAAAATAAATGGCAAAACAAAAATTTGACAACTCAAAACCACACGTTAACATTGGTACAATCGGCCACGTTGACCACGGTAAAACAACTCTTAGTGCTGCTATTTCTTTCATCGAAGGCCACTTCAATCCTATTGACGATAAAGAAGTTAAGGACTACGATCAAATCGACTCAGCACCAGAAGAGAAAGCTAGAGGTATTACAATTAATACAGCTCACATTGAATACCAAACAGCAAACAGACACTATGCACACGTTGACTGCCCAGGACATGCTGACTATGTTAAGAACATGATCACAGGTGCAGCTCAAATGGATGGTGCTATCCTTGTAGTTGCTGCTACTGATGGTCCTATGCCTCAGACACGTGAGCACATCCTTCTTGCTCGTCAGGTTGGCGTTCCGTACATTGTTGTATTCATGAACAAAATGGATCAACTTGGTGGCGATACCGAACTTGCAGACCTTGTTGAGATGGAAATCAGAGATCTTCTTACTCAATATGGTTTCGATGGTGACAACACACCAGTAATCAGAGGTTCAGCTCTTGAAGCTCTTGAAGCTGCTAAAGCTGGCAAATGGGACGACCCAGCAATTAAACCTATCCTTGAACTTATGGATGCTGTTGATACTTATATCCCAACTCCAAACAGAGATAGTGACAAACCATTCTTGATGCCTATCGAAGATGTATTCACAATCACAGGTCGTGGTACAGTTGTTACAGGTAGAGTTGAAAGAGGTGTATTAAAAGTTAACGATACAGTTGAAATCGTTGGTATGAACAACAAACCACAACAAACAGTTGTTACTGGTATTGAAATGTTCAGAAAGACACTTGACGAAGCTATTGCAGGATACAACGTTGGTGTTCTTCTTCGTGGTACAACACGTGACCAAGTTGAAAGAGGTCAAATCCTTTGCAAACCTGGTTCAGTTCACCCACACACTGATTTCGAAGCTCAAGTTTATGTACTTACAAAAGATGAAGGTGGTCGTCATACTCCATTCTTCAACAACTATCGTCCACAATTCTATTTCAGAACAACAGACGTTACAGGTACAATTGAACTTCCAGCAGGCGTTGAAATGGTAATGCCTGGTGATAACACAAAGATGACAGTTAAACTTATCACTCCTATCGCTATCGAAGAAGGTCTTCGTTTCGCTATTCGTGAAGGTGGTAGAACAGTTGGTTCTGGTGTTGTTACTAAGATCGACAAGTAATCAGATTACCTTTTATCAGACAGAGAAATCTGTCTGATTTTTTTTGTTTAAAATTATTATTTTTGATAAAACCTTTATTTTTTTGAATTTTTGTAAGGAATGTCAAAGTTTTGTGGTTTTGAATATTTTGTGTAAAAATGCTTGACAAATAGCAAAAAAATTAGAAATTTTTAAAAATATGTGTTGACTAGCCGATTTTACTATGTTATTATTATGTAGTTTACTATGAGTATTATCGCCATTTTGCCGTTTTATGTGAGTAGAATTGGTGAGATAAATTAATTTATCTAATATTTTTTTATTCAAAGTACTTGTATTTGGGCTTTGGGCCCACTCTTTTGTAAACGACATAATATTTTTTTTTATAACCCAAGGAGGGGTAAGATGAATTCAAAAAATCTTAACGTAAAAAAAGTAAAGTATGGAAAGAGGGAGAGGTACAAATTCGGCAAGATTGACGAAGTGTTAGATATTCCTTATTTGGTTGAAATCCAAAAGGACAGTTATAACAACTTCTTAACAAAAGGTATTCGCGACGTGCTTCGCGATTTTTCGCCAATCACAGATACCGACAATCTTCAACGTGATGTTAAAGACGAAGACAAAGATTGTAGAGTTGAACTTCATTTCTTGGACCATAGCGTATCGGGCACTCCTAAGTACACAGAAGCTGAGTGTAAAGCGAGAGATGCTACATACAGTTTACCTTTAAAAGTTAAAATCCGTCTTGTATATCGTGAGACGGGCGAAGTTGTCGACCAAGAAGTTTTCATGGGCGATATTCCTATTATGACCGATAACGGATCATTTATCATCAATGGTGCAGAACGTGCCATTGTTTCTCAGCTTGTAAGTAGCCCTGGTATTTATTGCAAAAAATCTGTTAATAAATCAGGTAACCTTGTAACTACAACCAACATTAAGCCTGGTCGTGGTGCATGGATTGATTTCGAAGAAGACCAAAATGGTGTTTTGTGGGTTCATCTAGACAGAACTAGAAAAATGGTTGCCACAATCTTTTTAAGAGCTCTTGGTCTTGCTACTAATGAGCAAATTTTGGATATGTTTGATCACCATCCAATTATTGTTAAAACTCTTGAAAAAGACTTTACAACAAACGAAGATGAAGCTTTAATCGAAATTTCTAAAAGATTACGTCCTGGCGAAGTTTTAAACTTTAAAGCTATTAAGAAAAACTTGGAAAAAACATTCTTCTATACAAGAAGATATGATTTGACAACTGTTGGTCGTTATAAATATAACCAAAAACTTTGCTTAGCCACACGTATCGCCGGTCAAACTCTTGCAGAAGATATTAAAGTTAAAAATAAACTTATTGCTTCTGCTGGTGAAGTTATTAGCGAAGAAACAGCTAAAGCTATTATGAATTCTGGTATAAACAAAGTTTATGTTGCAACCAAAAACGGCACTTTTGGTATTCTTGGTAACAACAGAGTTGACTTAAAGGCATACCTTGGCATCAACCCACCAGAAGCTGAAATTGATGACTATGTTCATCTTCCTTCTCTTCTTGAAGTTATTAATGGCTGCAAGACAGACGAAGAAAAGAAGCAAGCTATTATTGCAAATAGAGATTTATTAATGGGTAGACATATCTATCTTGATGATATTATGGCTGCTATTAACTATCACTTGTCACTTTCTGAAGGCCTTGGTAACCTTGACGATGTTGACCACCTTGGTAACCGTCGTATTAGAACAGTAGGCGAATTGCTTGTTAATCAATTCTTTATTGGTATGGCTCGTCTTGAAAAAGTTATTTCAGAAAAAATGCAAGTACAAAACGTTAACGAAGTTTCTCCAAACAGTTTGATTAACGTTCGTCCTATTTCTGCTGCTATCCGTGAATTCTTTGGTTCGAGCCAAATGTCACAATTCATGGAACAAACAAACCCAATCGCTGCTCTTACTCATAAGAGAAAAGTATCGTCTATTGGACCTGGTGCTTTGACTCGTGAAAGAGCGGGCTTTGAAGTTCGTGATGTGCACTATACACACTATGGTCGTTTGTGTCCTAACGAAACTCCAGAAGGTCAAAACATTGGTCTTATCAACAGTTTGGCAACATACGCAAGAATTAACAAATATGGTTTCCTTGAAGCTCCATATAAAAAGGTTAACAAAGAAACTGGCGTAGTTACCGACAAAGTTGAATATATGACTGCCGATGTCGAAGAAAAATATGTTATCGCTCAAGCGAACGAACCTCTCGATAGCGAAAACAAATTCGTTAATAAGAAAGTTATTTGTAGAAAGAAAGGGGAAATCGTCGAACTTCCAGCTAGTTATACAGACTATATGGATATTTCTCCAAAAGAGCTTGTTTCTATTGCTACAACACTTGTACCATTCATCGAACATGATGATGCTACCCGTGCGATGATGGCATCTAACCAACAACGTCAAGCAGTTCCACTTCTCAAAACAGAAGCTCCTATTATTGCCACTGGTACAGAATATAGAATTGCAGTTGATAGTGGTGTTGTTATCGTTGCTAAAAACGATGGTGTTGCAAAATATGTAAGTGGTGAAAAGATTATTATTCAAACAGCTACTGGTGACGACACATACGAATTAACAAAATTTGTACGTTCGAACAACGGTACATGTTTGCGTCAAAAACCTATCATTAACACTGGCGACAAGATTAAGAAAGGTGATGTTATTGCCGATGGTCCATCAACAAATCAAGGCGAGCTTTCAATTGGTAAAAACATTCTCGTAGCATTCATGCCATGGGAAGGTTATAACTATGAAGACGCTGTCATCATTTCTGAAAAACTTGTACGTGATGATGTTTTAACATCTATTCACATTGAAGAGTATGAAACTGATGCAAGAGATACAAAACTTGGACCAGAAGATATTACTCGTGATATACCAAACCTTGGTGAAGAAGCACTTCATAACCTTGATGAAAATGGTATTGTTAGAATTGGTGCAGAAGTTGAACCTGGCGATATTTTAGTTGGAAAGGTAACTCCAAAGGGTGAAACAGAATTGACACCAGAAGAAAGATTACTCCGTGCTATCTTTGGTGAAAAAGCACGTGAAGTTAGAGATACATCTCTCCGTGTACAACATGGTGAAGGTGGTGTCGTTGTTGACGTTAAAGTATTTACTCGTGAAAACAAAGACGAGCTTGGTACTGGCGTTAATAAAGTTGTTAGAGTTTACATTGCTCAAAAGAGAAAGATGAGCGTTGGTGATAAGATGTCTGGTCGTCATGGTAACAAAGGCGTTGTTTCTATTATCGTTCCAGAAGCAGATATGCCATTCATGCCAGACGGTAGTCCTATCCAAATCGTACTTAACCCACTTGGCGTTCCTTCTCGTATGAATATTGGTCAGCTTTTCGAAACACACTTAGGCTTGGTTGCAAAAGCTCTTGATTGGAAGATTGCAACTCCTGTATTCGATGGTGCTACTGACCAAGAAATTAAACAAATGCTTGTTGATAATGGTTTCCCAGCAGATGGCAAGATGCAACTTTATGATGGACGTACTGGTGAACCTTTCGAAAACCGTGCAACAGTAGGTTATATGTACATGCTTAAATTGCATCACCTTGTTGATGATAAGATGCATGCTCGTTCTACTGGTCCATACTCACTTGTTACACAACAACCTCTTGGTGGTAAAGCTCAATTTGGTGGCCAAAGATTTGGTGAAATGGAAGTTTGGGCTCTTGAAGCTTATGGCGCTGCTAACACACTTCAAGAAATGCTTACCGTTAAATCTGATGATGTTGTTGGTAGACTTAAAACTTACGAGTCAATTGTTAAGAATGAAACAGTTGCTGAACCAGGCATACCTGAATCGTTCAAAGTATTAATCAAAGAACTTCAAGGCTTGGCTCTTGATATTAAAGTTCTTACAGAAGATAAACAAGAAATTGGTTTGAAAGACTTAACAGATGATGACCGTGAACTTGAAACAATCAAACCAGACAAACGTAAACTTCAAGATGAAATTGATGTTAACCTTGAAGAAATAGAAGAACCAGTACTTGAAGAAGAAACTGTTTTCGACCCTAATGAAGACAATGATGCTGGAAACTTATTCGATTTCGACGATGATTTTGAATAATAAATAAAAGAAAAGAGGAATAAAGAATGTTTGAATTAAATAATTTTGACTCGATTCAAATCGGACTTGCAAGTCCAGAAAAAATACGTGAATGGTCTTATGGCGAAGTTACAAAGCCAGAGACCATCAACTATCGTACTCAAAAACCAGAAAGAGATGGTTTGTTTTGTGAACGTATTTTTGGACCTACAAAAGACTGGGAGTGTCATTGTGGCAAATACAAGAGAATAAGATACAAAGGCGTTATCTGTGATAAATGTGGCGTAGAAGTTACCCGCGCAAAGGTAAGAAGAGAAAGAATGGGTCACATTGAACTTGTTACACCAGTATCTCATATCTGGTATTTTAAGGGCGTTCCTTCTAGAATTGGTACACTTCTTGATATGTCACTTAAAGCTTTGGAACAAGTGCTTTATTACACATCTTATGTTGTTACCGATCCGGGCGACACTGACCTTGAATTTAAACAAATTTTAAACGATAGAGAATATCGTGAAGCTATTGATAAGTTTGGTTCAAAAGCATTTAAAGCTGGCATGGGTGCTGAAGTAATCAAAGAATTGCTTAGCCGTGTTGATATTGAAGCTGAAGCTGCTGAATGCAAAAAAATTGTAGAAACAAGCAAAGGTCAAAAGAAACTTAAAGCTGCCAAAAAACTTGGTTTGCTTGAAGCCTTTAGACGCAATAATGCTAAACCAGAATGGATGATTCTTGATGTGGTTCCTGTTATTCCACCAGACCTTCGTCCTATGGTTCCACTTGATGGTGGTCGTTTCGCAACAAGCGATTTGAACGATTTGTATAGAAGAGTTATTAACAGAAATAATAGACTTAAAAAATTACTTGAACTTGGAGCTCCTGATATCATTATTAGAAATGAAAAGAGAATGCTTCAAGAAGCTGTCGATGCATTAATCGACAACGGCCGCAGAGGCAAAGCTATTACTGGTGCTGGCGGACGTGAACTTAAATCACTTTCTGGATTACTTCGTGGTAAACAAGGTAGATTCCGTCAAAACTTACTTGGTAAACGTGTTGACTATTCTGGTCGTTCGGTTATCGTTGTCGGACCAAACCTCAAGATTTATCAATGCGGTCTTCCAAAAGAAATGGCACTTGAACTCTTTAAGCCATTTGTTATGAAACGTTTGGTTGATTTGAACCAATCACATAACATTAAGAGTGCTAAACGTGTCGTTGAAAGAGCTAGACCAATCGTTTGGGACGTTCTTGAAGATGTTATTAAAGACCACCCAGTTCTTTTGAACCGTGCGCCTACACTTCACAGACTTGGTATCCAAGCGTATGAACCTATCCTTGTAGAAGGTAGAGCTATGAAACTTCACCCACTTGCATGTCCTGCATTTGGTGCGGACTTCGATGGTGACCAAATGGCTATCCACCTTCCACTTTCGATTGAAGCTCAAGCTGAAGCAAGATTCTTGATGATTGCTTCTAACAACATATTAAAACCAAGCAGTGGTGAACCTATCACTGTTCCAAACCAAGATATGATTTTTGGTAACTATTACCTTACTTATGCAAAAGAAGGTGATAAGGGTGAAGGTAGAAACTTTATTAACAAAGAAGAAGCTTTGCTTGCTTATAACAATGGAGAAATTACACTTCATTCTATTATCAACGTTCGTGTTACAAAAACTATCGATGGTAAAGTATATAGCACAAGACTTAAGACTACGGTTGGTAGATTAATCTTTAACGAGATTATTCCACAAAATCTTGGATTGCTCGAAAGAAAAACTCCAGAAGACCAATTGAAACTCGAAGTTGACTATTCTATTGCTAAAAAGCAAATTAAGAGCATTATTCAAGCTGCATACGACAACCTTGGTCCAACAGCTACAGCAAAATTGCTTGATGACTTAAAAGATTTAGGCTTTAAATATTCTACAAAAGCATGTTTAACAGCCAACCTATTTGATATTCGTGAAACAAGTAAGAGAGACGAAATCATCGAAGAAGCTAACGAACTTGCTAAGACAACAGAACAACAATACAGACGTGGTCTTATAACTGGCGATGAAAAGAGTATTAAACTTTTAAACATTTGGAATG
Organism: uncultured Clostridia bacterium; assembly: GCA_934756675.1. Taxonomy (GTDB): domain Bacteria; phylum Bacillota; class Clostridia; order Christensenellales; family UBA1242; genus CAKVLG01. The sequence continues at coordinate 80,199 of CAKVLG010000005.1, forward strand.
GTGCCATGAACAAGATGCAAAGCGAAACAATGCTTGCATACGAAGAAGGTAACCCACTCCGCATGATGGTTGACTCTTCTGCCCGTGGTTCTGCTGGTAACATGAACCAACTTTCTGGTATCCTTGGTCTTAAGGTATCTACATCTGGTAAGGTTATCGAAGTTCCTATTCGTGCAAGCTTTAAGAAAGGTTTGTCTGTCGTTGAATACTTTATTGCTACACGTGGTGGTAGAAAAGGTATGGTTGATAAGGCGCTTAAGACTGCCGATGCTGGTTACTTAACACGTCGTCTTGTCGATGTTGCTCAAGAAGTTATTGTTGGCGAAGAAGACTGTTATGCTGCACTTGGTGAAAAACCAAAGGGAATGAAAATTTCTGCTCTTTATAACGAAGGAAACGTTATTGAGCCATTGTCTCAACGTATTTCTGGTCGTTGCCCAGTTGGCGACATTGTTAACCCTACAACTGGTGAAGTTATCGCAAAAGATAACGAAATGATTACTCCAGAACAAGCTAAAGCTGTTGAAGCTGCTGGCATTAAAACTGTTGAAATCAGAACAATCTTTACTTGTAAGTCAAAGACGGGAGCATGTGCTAAATGTTATGGCCGTGACATGGCATCTCGTGGTATGGTTAATGTTGGTGAAGCTGTTGGTACAATCGCAGCTCAATCAATTGGTGAACCTGGTACACAGCTTACAATGAAGGTCTTCCAATCTGGTGGTGCTTCGAACGCGGACGATATTACTCAAGGTCTTCCAAGAGTTGAAGAAGTCTTTGAAGCTAAGAAACCAAAGGGTGTTGCTGTTATTAGTGAAGTTAATGGTAAAGTTACAAACATTGACGAAGCTAAACAAGTTATCGACATCATGGCTGACACTGGTGAGGAAGTACAATACAATGTTTCTTATGGTTCTAAGTTTAAAGTTAAGAAAGGCGACGTTGTTGAACCTGGTACACAACTTACCGAAGGTCCACTTAACCCACACGATATCTTAAAGACAAAAGGTATCAAGGGAGTTCAAGACTATATGCTTAGTGAAATTCACAAAGTTTATAAGAACAACTCAGTTGATGTTAACGATAAACACCTTGAAATTATTATTCGTCAAATGCTTAGAAAGGTTAAAGTTGAAGAGTCTGGCGATACAGAATTCTTACCTGGTGACCTTGTTGATATCTTTAAGTATGATGAAGAAAACGAAAGAGTACTTGCAAATGGTGGCGAACCAGCAACTGCAAAACGTATACTTCTTTCTGTTACAAAATCTGCACTTGCATCTGATGGCTTCCTTGCTGCTGCTTCCTTCCAGGAAACAGTTAGAGTATTGACTGATGCTGCAATCAAAGCAAAAGTCGATGACCTTGAAGGCTTGAAGGGTAACATTATTATCGGTAAACTTATTCCTGCCGGTACTGGTGTTAGAAAATATAGAGAAGCTTCTCCACGCTATGCAAAAGCAAGTGGTGTAGAACCAGCAACTGCTATAGATTCATCTATTCTTGAAACATCTGATGAAACAGAAGGATAACAATAAAAAATCACGCTAAATGCGTGATTTTTTTGTGTTTATTTTTTGTATAACTAATTATCTAAGTCAGTTTCGTCAAGATATGTTGCTTCCATATCTGCAATGTGCACCAAAAAAGCCATAGGGTATTTTTTAAATGCGACAGAGTATGTTGTGTCGCCACCAACGGCACGCTTGTCGGCAAGCCCCATGTGCCAGTTAATAGCCATAGCTTCTTCACGAGTTAAGCGCATAAAGCCGTTAATAATATAAACACTTTTTTCGCCATGACCATATGGCAAAGCGTCTTCTATTGTATAATATGGTTTTTGCACCCAAACGCCGTCTTCTTTGACATTTCTGTAATCTGTTTTATAGAAGTTTGCCTTGCAAATATCATGAAATAAGGCGATGATTGCAACTGTTTCGGGATTATATCCGCTTTCGCCATATTCTGTCAGGCAAAGTTGTTCTAGCCTGTAATATACATTAAGAGAATGAGCGCAAAGCCCACCTTCTTCGCACAAATGGTACCTTGAAGATGCTGGCGCGGTGAAGAAGTCTGTGTTTTCGAGATATTTTAATAATTCGTCAATGCCGTCGCGTTTTATATTTGTTTTGGCAATTGTGATAAAATCTTGTTTGTTTTGTTCAATTAAATCTTTTTCCATGCCAAAATTATAGCAAACCGCATATCGTTTTGCAATAAAATAGCACTTTATTGTTGCAATTTTTACAATTTGACAAAGATTTAGTCTATGTTGTATATTAAATTAAAAGAGAAAGGAGGGGGAAGACATGATAACTGTTGATAAATTATCTATTGAAACGCTTGATGGTAGAAAGTTAATAGAAAACCTTTCTTTTCAACTTAGTGATGGTGACAAGCTTGCGGTTATCGGTGAAGAAGGTAATGGAAAATCTACACTTTTAAAAGCCATTATTGATTTTTCGCTTGTTAACTCTTATTGTAATGTGTCTGGGGTTGTGAAAAAAGACAGCACTAATATTGGATACTTAGAGCAAAAATTAAATTCTGGTTGGTATGATTGCAGTGTATTAGAGTTCTTTTTGAGAGATAACTATTATAGCGACATAGATTATGAAAAATATGGCGAAATAAACCTTTTTGAACGCACACTTAAAAGGCTCGATTTTAATCCAGAATATTTGCATAAGGATATGAAAATAGGAAATCTATCTGGTGGCGAACAGGTAAAATTGCAGATTGCAAAACTTTTTATAAACAAGCCAGATGCAATTTTCTTAGATGAACCAACTAACGATCTGGACATCGATACGTTAAAAATTCTAGAGCAATATATTCTTCAAACAAAGCAGCCTATAATGTATATTTCGCATGATGAAACATTGCTCGAAAGAACAGCTAACAGAATTTTGCACATAGAACAATTAATAAGAAAATCTAAACCTAAATTTACACTTGAAAGATGCGGGTATGATGAGTATGTTTCTGCAAGAAAAAGAAGTATAGAACATCAAACTCAAGTTGCTTATAATGAACGCCGCGAGCATGAGAAAAAAGAAGAGATTTTAAGACAAATAAAGCAAAAAGTTGAAAATGCCTTGGTTGCAGCTAAAAAAGACCCATCTTCTGGCAGAATTATTGCTAAAAAAATGGCAAATGTAAAAGCCTTGGAACATAGATATGAAAATGAAGAATTAACAGAAGTTCCAGATGTTGAAGAAGCTATTAATATTATTGTAGATAAATCTGTCACTGTCCCAAACCAAAAAAGAGTGTTAGATTTGCACATGGATTATTTGGGCGTAGGCGACAAGTTGTTATCTAAAGATGTTGATTTGCAAATTTATGGGCCAAAAAAGGTGGCAATTATTGGTAAAAATGGTTGCGGTAAAACAACATTGCTAAGAGAAATTGTACCAATTTTAGATGAAACGCCAGGTTTAAGAGTTGGATATTTTTCACAGAATTACTATGAAGTGCTCGATTATAACGCTACAGCATGTGACCAAATTTTTGAATCTAATAGCGAATTTAACCCACGAACATTACTCGGAAGTTTAAAATTTACGCGTGATGAAATGCTTAAAAAAGTAAAAGACTTAAGCGAAGGGCAAAAGGCAAAAATAGCACTTATGAAGCTTGTTATAGAAAAGAACAATATACTTGTTCTTGATGAACCAACACGTAATCTTAGCCCACTATCTAATCCTGTTATAAGAGAAATGTTAAAGACTTATAATGGTGCAATCATTACAGTATCGCACGATAGAAAGTTTATTAAAGAAGTTTGTGATGAAGTGTATTCTTTGGATAAAAATGGCCTTACAAAAATTCCCATGCGTGAGTTAGAAAGTGATGAAATAATATATTAAAAAACCCACCAGATTATCTGGTGGCTTTTTTATTGTTAGTTTGCTTTAGAAATAAATTCCATTATACCTTCAAATATACAAGTTGTGACTTTGTCTTGATAGTCGGCGTTTAATAAGTTTGCTTCGTCTTCTGCGTTAGATAAAAAACCACATTCAGCAATTATAGCTGGTGCATTTGAGCACTTTAACATAAAATAATCACCCTTAGACACTTCTGGTTTACTTGCGGGCAAACGTTCGTAAAATAATTTTTGTATGGATTTTGCAATCATAAGAGAGGTGTCACTTTTGCCATCAAAAAACACTTGTGCACCGCGAAGTGTGTGGTTTGTGTAGCTGTTCATATGTACACTTACAACAAGGTTAGGGTTTGCTTTTTCTATTATCTCTTTGCGTTTTTGCATGTCACGCTTTTTGTAGTTTGCGGTAGAAATGCCATATAACCCGTCAGAAGTTTCACGCGTTAAAACCACCCTTATACCAGCGTTCTCTAGTTTTTGTTTAAGGAGTAAGGTATATTTCAAATTAAGCTCGCTTTCGGGCGTTTTTGTCTTGTAACCAATACTTCCAGGGTCAAGACCGCCATGCCCAGCGTCCAACACAATTGTATAGTCTAGTTTTGTTTTATTTTCGCTTGCGTCTACCACTTTTGCAAACGTGAAAGAAGAGATAATCACAAAGCACATGATTATCGAAAATATTATTATTTGTCCTTTTGTTACAGCTTTTATTAAATGTTGTTTTCGCATACTAAAAGTTACGCTAACATTTTGCAAAATATGTATCAGCCGTTCTATTGAATAAATTATCAAGCTCCAAAAGTAGAAAATATGGCAATAGAAGAATTTATGCGTGGGCACAATAAAACGTTGGAGATTTTAGAGCCAAGTATCATAATGCTTTTAAAAGGTGGACTTTGCAGATTAGAAAGGGTGAATATGAAAATTAAAAAATGCGATGTTTGTGGTAAAGATATAAAAGTTGACGCTCTAGAGACTATCAATTTTTAAATCGTTACAAGAATTAAAAAACAATACTAAAATTGATAACAGTTATCTAAAAGATATATGGCAAGAAATAAGTGACATAAGTTACAATTATTGATTTTTCTTTTCTTTGCCACTTGAAAATTAACGGCAAGTGGTGTTAAAATGCCAGGTAGGAGAAGTGTATGGCGATAAGAGAAATTGAAAACGGTAGACTTAAGAATAAAATTTATTCAGATGAAGAATTTATGGACATTGCACTAGAATCTTGCATTATGAATGATTTGATAATGACGCCAAAATATAAACAATTAATGGCAGAAAAGAAAATGCAAAAGAAAGATTTGCAAATTTATTTTAGTTACGTGGCATCGCTTGGTGATTATTTAAAATCTTTATATTTATCTCAGGTTGAACTGATGCAAGAGATGCAAAAAGTGGAAGCATATTACAGGTTGGTAAAAGGTTCGAGAAAAGAAAAAGAATTAGTGCAAGATTTCAGCAAAATAATAGATGAAGAAATCGAAAAGTTTGTGCCAAATGGCGGAGAACCAATAAATTAACACATAGCAATTTGAACATTTCAAATTGCTATGTTTTTTCTTTGTTTTTTTTAAAAACCATGTTCACTCCTTGCAAGTGCGGTGGCAGTTTGGTATAATAGATATGATGGAAAAGACGGATAATTTATCTGAAATGCAAGTTTTTGAAAAACAGCCGCTGGTGCTCGCCATTGTTGGCGATGCGGTGTATACTTTGTATGTGCGCGAAAGATTGGCGAAAGAAACAAACTTAAAAGTCAATGAGCTTAGCCGTAGAGTTTCGAAAAATGTTAATGCAAAAGCTCAGCATGACAGTTACTTTTTGATAGAGCCAATGCTAACAGATCGCGAATTGCAAGTGGCAAAGCGTGCACGCAACACAAACATTCATAGTCATGCAAAAAATTATTCAATTGAAGAATATATTTATGCGACAGCGTTTGAATCATTGCTTGGCTACTTAAAGTTGCTTGGCAGGGAAGATAGATTAAAAGAAATATTTGATAAATTGGAGTTATTATGAATATAGAAGGTAAAAATGCAGTTCAAGAAGCACTTAGATGCGACAAGACAATAGATAAAATTTATATAACAGACGGTACAACGGATAATGAAGTTCGTGACTTGCTTGCTCAAGCAAAAGCAAAGGCAATAAGAGTTGAATTTGCAGACAAAAAGCGTATGGACAAACTTAGTGAAACGGGAAAACATCAAAACATTATTGCGATTGTTTCGGATTTTGTTTATTCTGACTTAAAAGATGTTGTGAATAACGCACGCGAAAAAGGCGAAGATATTTTGCTCATTCTTCTCGACGGAATCGAAGATCCACATAACCTTGGCAGCGTTATAAGAGTTGCCGAATGTGCTGGCGCGACAGCTGTTGTTATACCAAACCGCAGGTCTGCCGTTGTTAACGAAACAGTTGTTAGGGTTTCGGTTGGTGCAAGTATGTATGTGCCTGTTTGCAAGGTTAATAATCTCAACCAAGCAATTGAAGAACTAAAGGAAATGGGTATATGGGTTTATGCAGCCGATATGGACGGCACACCTATGTATGATGTTAATCTTAAAGGTGACATAGCGCTAGTTATTGGCGCAGAAGGTGATGGCGTTTCTAAGCTTACAAGAAAGGTTTGTGACGGCATTATTTCTATTCCTATGAAAGGAAAAATTAATTCATTAAATGCTAGTGTAAGTGCGGGCATTGTTACTTATGAAGCAATAAGACAAAGGGGTTAAAATTGAAGAAATTTGACGACGAATTAGAAGATATTATCAGTTCTTATTCAAAGATAATTCGCAAAGTTTGCCGAAGATACTATTTGGCAGGCGCGACTCAAGATGACCTTTTTCAAGAAGGTATGATTGGCGTGCTTGAAGCTTATAACAAGTTCGATGGCAAGCCAAAAGACGAAGAGTTTAAGAAGTTTGCAATTATTTGTGCAAAACATAAAATCTTTGATGCGATACGTAAGTCAAATAACAAAAAAAATCAGCCGCTTAATAACTATGTTCCAATCGTGTACCGCAACGAAGACGAAAACTCTGAATTTGAACTTCACGATGTAAGCATAGCAAGTAACGCCGAAAACGACCCAGCCATTTTGTTTTTAAAACAAGAGCTTGTGGAAGAACGTGTAAAAAAACTCAGCGAAAAATTGAGCGATTATGAAAAACAAGTGATTGATATGTATCTTGATGGCGAGTCGCAGTCCGAAATTGCAATCAAGCTTGGTAAAGATAAAAAATCGATAGATAACACATTGCAGCGCGTGAAAAACAAACTGCGGGAGGATAAATAGATGTATTTAGCATTATATAGAAAATACAGACCACAAACATTTAATGAAGTTGTTGGGCAAAGACATATTGTTAAAACGCTTATCAACCAAATAAAAACAGACAAAGTGGGGCATGCATATTTGTTTTGTGGTAGCCGCGGAACTGGTAAAACAAGTATTGCTAAAATCTTTGCACGAGCTATTAATTGTCCAAATACTAAAGACGGTATCCCTTGTGGCACTTGCGATATTTGCAAAAACTTAGAGAAAAACAACATGGACATTCTTGAAATTGATGCCGCTTCAAACAATGGTGTTGATGAAATCCGTGATTTAAGGGAAAAAGTAAAATACCCACCAGTTGTCGGCAGATATAAAGTTTATATTATAGACGAAGTCCACATGCTTTCGCCTAGTGCATTTAACGCATTATTAAAAACATTGGAAGAGCCACCAAAGTATGTTGTTTTCATTTTGGCAACAACCGAAGTGCACAAGCTTCCAGCAACCATACTTTCACGTTGTATGCGCTTTGATTTCAGTTTACTTTCAAACGAAGACTTGTCTGGCCTAGCGAAAAAAGTTTTGACGAATGAAGGCATAACATACGAAGACAAAGCTATTGAACTGATTGTTCGAAGTGCAGAGGGTAGTGTGCGTGATATGTTGTCGCTTGCCGATATGTGCATATCTTTTTCGGGCGAAAAACTCACATATAAAAATGTTCTTGATGTTCTTGGTACAACCGAACGCGAAACGCTTGCCGGCATTGCTGAAAATGTTTTAAACAAAAACATGGGCGAAGTTTTGGCGAGTCTAGATTGCGCCCTTGCTAGTGGCAAACGTCCAATCGTTCTTGCAAAAGATTTGATTGGTTATTTTAGAGATTTACTTGTAATTTTAACAATTCCAGAAAAAAGCAGAGAATTGGTTGTTGTTCAAGACGATATATTCGAAAAGATGAAATCGCAGGCAACAGACAAAAACTTCAACTTGATTGTCGAAGCAATAAAAGACTTGAGTGAAGTTGAACAAAATCTTAGATATTCGAGCAACCCACGTATTGTGCTCGAAACGGCACTAATTAAAGTTGTAAACAATCTTTCACTTTTAGAGCGTATCGAAAACCTAGAAAGGGGAATAATTACAACGCTTCCAGCAAAACCTGGTGAAGTTAAACCAGTTGTGCAAGCTATACAAAGTGCACAGCCACGCCAGCAAGAAAGTGTTAAAAGTGAAATAAAAACGCCAAACAACTTGCTTGCAGAACTGTTTAGTTACTTGCGTGAGCAAAAGAGTATGAGCTTACTTGCAGCTGCAAGGCAAATACAAAAAGTTGATATAGATAACAAAACAGCTATTGCTTATGTTGAAGACGAAGAGACAAAGGACATGCTTTGTTCTTCTCGCCACGAGCGTGAGCTTCGTGAGTTTTTTGAGAACAAGGGGCTTAAATATAATGTTGTGGTGCTTGGCAAAAAGATTCTCGACATAAATGGCTTAAAAAACATGCTGGGCAGTGACTTGAAGATAGAAGATTAGTTGATAAAAATTTATTAATATGTTAATATAAAAAAGAGGTAAGATTATGAATAGATTTGGTGGATTTGGCGGCGGAAACAATATGCAAGCACTTATGCGTCAAGCTCAAAAGATGCAAGAAGATGCTATCCGTGCACAAAATGAAATTAACGAAACAGAAGTACAAGGAACATCTGGCGGTGGCATGGTAACTGTTACTATGTTTGGTAACAAGTCGATAAAAGAAATAAAACTCAACCCACAAGTTGTTGATGGCGATGATGTTGAATTGCTCGAAGATTTAATAGTTGCAGCAATAAAAGATGCCGAAAAGAAAGCTGATGAATTAAAAGAAAGCAAACTTGGTGGGCTCGGTGCTCTTGGTGGAATGATGTAATATGGATTCGGGAAAAATTGAGTCTATTGCAAGACTAACAAACGAGTTTTCGAAGTTGCCTGGTGTCGGCAAAAAAACAGCTGCAAGGTATGCATACTACATAATCAATAGCAAAGTTGAAGATGTTATTAGCTTTGTAGAAGCACTTAAAGAAGTTAAAAGCAAAGTACGTTTTTGCGATATTTGCGGCAATTTCACAGATACCAACCCTTGCCATATTTGCAAAACTAGGTCAAGCGAAACTATTTGCGTTGTAAAAGAACCAAAAGATATTGACGCAATAGAAAAAGCTGGCGTGTTCAAAGGAACATACCATGTATTAAATGGAACAATAAATCCATTAGCTGGTGTTGGCCCAGATGATATAAGAATAAAAGAATTGCTTTCACGCATATCTAGTGGCAATGTAAAAGAAGTTATCATGGCAACAAATGCCGATGTGGAAGGTGAAGCAACGGCTATGTATATTGCAAAAATACTAAAGCCACTTGAAGTAAAAGTAACAAGAATTGCGCAAGGTGTTCAAGTGGGTAGTGATCTTGAATATGCAGACGAAGTTACTCTTGCAAGAGCAATAAGCGACAGAAAAGAAATTTAAGACTGTTTTGGTCTTTTTCTTTTACATTTCGAGCTCTGTTGGACCTTTGTTGCTCGATTTGCTAACTTGTTTTTTTGCACGCATAAACTTGTCTAGGTTTTTATCAATGTCTTTTATGCTTGACCTATAAAGGTCACTGTATGCCTTTTTTATATCCATGTGTAAATTTTGCACTAATAGATAAATATTATACTAAGTAAAGTTCACTTTTATATAAGATTTTTTATATATTATTCCTGCGGAGGAAATTTATGACAGCTGCTATATCTGCATTTTTTGCCACGGTGTTTGGCAAACATATAATACTTGCAACAATTATTATCGCAATGCTTCCACTAATCGAGCTTAGGGGCGCGATTATGTTTGCATCTTCTTCTGCTCTTTGGGGTGAAATAACGCTTTCACCTTGGCTGGCGTATTTGGTTAGCTTTATTGGTAGTTCTCTTGTTGTTCCGCTCATTGCATTGCTATTTACGCCAATTATTAGGTGGCTTAAAAAAACAAAATTATTCAAAAAACTTGGCAATGCAATATATAACAGAGTTAATGAAAAATCTTCAAAAATTCAAGAAGATTGTAAAAATTTAAACACTAATGATAATATTTTAGCATCGGAAAAAGTAAAAAAACTTAAATGGAAAAAAATGATTGGCATTTTTGCATTTGTTGCAGTGCCACTTCCACTAACTGGTGTTTGGACGGGTACAGCTATTGCCGTTGTGCTAGGAATGAGCTTTTGGGATACAATGCTTGCTGTTATTTCTGGCAACGCGATAGCAGGATTAATTATTACATTGCTCACACTTATCCTTGGCGATAAAAGCATTTACGGGTTATATGCATTTTTAATTTTGATAGTTATATTTGTTTTAGTTTCGATAATTGTTTCACTTGTTAAACGCAAAAAGAAACAAAAGTTAGCGGCAGTTGAAAATAAAGAAAATCAAGTAGCCGAAGATATTATCGAAAAATAGGAGCTGAGAAAAATTTTAGAAATAGATAGTTGGCAGTTTTGAAATTGGCATAATAAAAAAGAACTATACAAATGAATGTAAAGTTCTTTTTTTTTCGTTTAAAATTATATGCGATGGAAATTAGTATTTGTGTGAAAATGTAAAAACAAATCTTTTAATTAAGGTAAAGCATTATTCTATTTTTTCTTTTTCTTAACTCTAATAATAAATATCAATACTACTGTTAAAGCAAAAATAGTTGAAATAATAATTGTAGGGATAATATATGGCTTATCTTGAATTGTGTTGTTTAAATTATAATTATTATCATCTGGATTGTCATGAGAAGGGGGTGTTTGTTCTTTTTTTTGCAATGTTATCGTCATTGTTGTATTTTTGTAATTTTCTTTGTTTTCACCTATATAATTTGCTGTTGCACTCGTCAAATTTTCAACAGATAAATTCGGATTTTCCCATTGCCAACCAGCAGGAAGATTGATATCGGAAAGAGTAGTAGCATTGTTAGGAATTTTTATTTCACTATTAGGTTTTGTAGGCACATCAATTGGTAAAATTTCAAATTGTATGGTTATATTTCCAGTGTATTTTTCAATTCCTTTTATTTCAATTTCAGCAGTGCCAACATTTTTGTTGTTTTTATAGAAAACAGAGTAGTCAATATCTTTAATAAGTGTTTGTGAATTTATTGTTAAATTTATCTGTGGGTAAATGGCTTGGCCGGTAAAAGAAATAGGAGAAATTACGTTATGCTGAGCAGTAGAAATATCAATTTTTTGTTCCGTTTCTTCCTTTTCTTGCAAAACGGTGTAGGCTTTAATTCTTCCAGCATAACCAATACTATTCCAACCATAAGAAGTTTTGTAATATGTGTTATTACTTGAATTGAGCGAGTATAGAATGTATACACTTTCGCCATTATTGCTACTGATGTTTACAACAATAGAGTAGTATGTACCATTATCAATTTGTGCTAAATTATCTAGCATAATTGTGTGATAACCACCATAATCCAAAACTCTTTCTCCACTAGCTGTTAGTATTCCACTTTCGGGGTCTTCAGGGTTAGTTAGGTTGGTATAGACCTTAACTTGACAAGTTTGATTATGACCATAAGTTGCCACATTAACCGCTTTTACATATTCATTATGAGTGTTATTGCTTTTCTTTGCCATAAACACATTTGAAACACATTTTGAATTATTTTCACTACGTATTGGAGCGTCTGATACATTGTCGTAAAAATAATTAAAGTCAAATTCAGATTTGTTTGCATATTTAAAACCACAAACATTGCCAATACTACTATCAAAAGATAGGTAAAAATAGGGAAGAGAATTATAACTATTTTTAATTATCCAGCCGCCATTTTGACTGGCAGTTTTTGGTTGAAAATTACTTGCGGGAATTGTGTCGTCCCACCCAACAATAGTCATTGCGTGAGGAGTTCCGTCACGAGTTTCGCCTTTTGTGTTATAGTAAATTTCTTCACGAGCATTGTAATATGACCCAGTTACGGCACCATATTTTGCAATTGCCCGCTTTATTTCATTTATTCTATATGAACCGGTAGAGTATAAGTCTATCTGTTCGGCATCTAACAGTCTGTATAAGTTGTTTATATATGCGTCAGCTTTAGGAGAAACATGTCCAGATACTGGTGCACACCATTGTGATAACATTAAAAATGTATTATATGAATTTCCAGGTACATTCCACTTATCGTTTGCATAAACGCCAACCGTATTACCAAGTGGGTCGGCGTCTCTATTATGTGTTCTATACGCAATTTGTTTTGGGGAAAATCGCAAAGTATCCTTTGTGTTACTGTCTAATTTATCTTTTAAAACTGATGTTTCAGATGCACTTGCAGTTGCGTAAGCCCAGCAAATATTTGTGCTCCCTTGATCAAGATTGGGCGTAACGATACCATAATCGCAACTGTTATATTTTTCCCTCTGTGAAATCTCATCTATACTTAATGCTTCGAGCGTATTTGTGCTTGATAATGTATCGGCAAAAACAAAATCATGTTTGGTTATGGTTATAAAACATGATACAAGCAATATTAGAATTGTTAAAATGACAAAAGTTTTTGTTTTCAATTGATTAATACATCTTTTCATACTACAACACAATGATAACATATTTTATAAATCAGAGCAAATAAAGATTCACAATTCTAAAATCAATAAAAAAGAAGCAATGCAAGTGAATGCAAAGCTTCTTTTTTTAACCCTAAAACGTTTAACTCATAAAAAGATTTTTTGTTTTAATATTTTAGCATTTGATTATTTTGTGTCTTGTTTCGGATAATGTCTCCAGTTAACACAATAGAGTTTTTAAACTCTTGTTTTACCCCCTTAGAAATTCCAGAAACATCAAAGCTTTCATTTGAATATACAAAGTTAAATAATTTTTTGTATTCTGGTTTCAATTCTTGTTTAACGTTTTGTTGTTCTTTTTTAAGACCGTTATTAAAGAAAAGTTTAGCAGCGTCACGGTCGGTTTTTGTGATGTTGTCGTTTTCTATTGTTGCTAAGTTATATATAGCAGCAAGGGCAGCGTCGCGAGCGTCGATTTCGTCTGGTTCTGACAAGTATTCAGCCATTGTAGAAACTTTGCTGTCGTTTGCGAGCCAAACCTTATCTTTATTATTAACAATTGCGTAACTTACAAACTTGTCGCGTGCGTTTTTATTCTCGTTATCAAGGCTTGCAAATTGGTATCTGTGGTGAGCTTCGTGTGTTAAGGTCGAAAGTAGACGCAATGAGAAGTTTGGATTTCCTGTTTCTTTTGCATAATTCAAGTTCAAAATAAACTTATTGTTAATGTCGATCATACCTTTGTTAGGGTAGTACATACCAAAGCAGATTGCAGAATCGTCAGATTTGAGTTGATTAAAGTTAACTCTGCAAGAAGGAACGCCAAGTGATGCACAGTATGCATTAACATAAGCTTGAGATAACTGGCAAACTTGTTGCCCGTTAAGCTTGTAGAAATTGCTTGGCAAGAACATTGCTTGGAGCTCATTAAGAGACATATGTGCAAATGCACTTGTATCTACAGGAG
>CAKVLG010000006.1 GCA_934756675.1 uncultured Clostridia bacterium
GGTGCAATCTATGCCGCAGCTGGTTCAACTGTTAACATCTCAGGAAAACTCAATATACAAAATAACACAGCTACATCATATGGTGGAGCTATTTTTGCTGCCGGTGCGGTAAATATTGCAGCCGACTTTACGGGTTCGATTAAAGGCAATACCGCAAATATTGGTGCAGACGGATATATGAACGCTGGCACGCTTGATGTAAACAGCAACGCAAGTGGCTTTTATTTTGTGACCATGTCAGGAACAGCTACAACAACTTCGCCAAAGATTCTTCCAAATAAAGACGGCGTTTTGTCTACAACAACATACGCAACCAACACAATTGATTATAATTATGTAGCAACGGCACTTACAGGTGTCGCGACAGAAGAAAATTCTTGCGGTTGGTTTAGCGATAACAATTTTATTTATGGTTACACCGAAACAGCCACAACAACAAAATTAACAGCAGACAAAACTCTTTACACAAAAATGGCTACACTCAATAAACTATCGTTCACAGTTGCAAATGGCGAAGCTAGTGTTAGGGCGGTAAACGGTGCTACTGGAAGTATTGTTATTCCAAGGAAATATAGCGGTGCAAAGGTAACAACAGTTTCTGATGCGGGTTTTGCAAATATGAGTTTCTCTAGCATAACTTTTGGCAATGCGATGAGAAAAATAAATGTCAATGGTTTTTATGGCTGCTCAGCCTTAACAACATTGTCTTTGCCAGACAGCATGGTGACACTTGGTGACCACGCATTTGATAGTTGCACAGGTGTGACAGAAATTAACTTTGCTGAAGGTGTTAAAAATATAGGTATTTTAGCATTTGCTGCGATGAATGGTCTTAAAACTATCACTCTTCCAGAGTCAGCAACAAACTTTGGTTGGGGTACATTTGCAAATTGCAAAGTACTTTCAACTTGCAAATTACCAAGCAAACTAACAACAATATGCGAAAAGATGTTTATCAATTGTACAGCACTTAGTTCAGTAACATTACCAGATAGTTTATTAACAATCGAAAGTCTTGCATTTAATGGTTGTTATGTACTAACCAGTATAACAATACCAAACAGTGTGACAAGTATTGCAAACGAAGCATTTTATGGTTGTTCAAAGCTTGTTAACATTACAACACCAATACTTGGCACAAAATTTTCGACTATATTTGGCACTCAAGCAACGACAGTAACGTTAACAAAAGGAACAAGTATACCATCATCTTATTTCAATGAATATTCCAATCTTGTTAATATTACGCTTCCAGATGAACTTATAACAATAAATGGTAGTGTTTTTTATGGTTGCTCAAAACTCGAAAGTGTAGTTATCCCAGAAAGTGTAACCAATATAGATAATTATGCATTTTGTGAATGTTCATCGCTCACTACAATAACAATACCAAGCAGTGTGAAAAGTATTGGCGGTAGTGCATTTAGAAATTGTTCATCACTTACAAGTGTAACAATACCTAATAATGTGACAAGTATTAGTTATGGTGCATTCGATGATTGTTCATCACTCACAAGGGTAGACATTGCAGACCTTGCAAAATGGTGCAATATATCTTTTGCTGATCAAACATCAAACCCGCTTTACTATGCCCATGATTTATATTTAAATGGAGCTTTAATAACAGATCTTGTGTTGCCAAATGAAATAACAGAAATAAAAAAATATGTTTTTATAGGTGGTTCGTTTACAAGCTTAACAATGCATAGCAATGTTACAAACATTAATGAAGGAGCATTTCGAAATTGTCGGTCACTAACAAATATAACAATCCCAAGTGGTGTGACAAGTATTGGTAGTGCTGCATTTAGTGGTTGTTCAAAACTTTTAAGTATAACAATGCCAAACACTGTAACAAGCATTGGTTATGCTGCATTTTCGGATTGTAAATCACTTACAAGTATAGCAATTCCAAGTGGTATAACAGTCATTGAACATTATACATTTAGTAGGTGTTCAAAACTTACAAGTGTAACAATACCAAACACTGTGACAAGAATTGATTATGAGGCATTTGATACATGCACTTCTCTTACAAACGTGGTAATTCCAAACAATATAACAAGTATTAGTTCTAGTGCATTTTATGGTTGTTCGAACCTTGTTAATATCACAACACCAATCTTTGGTGCAAAATTTTCAGAGAAATTTGGTTCTCAAGCAACGACAGTAACATTAACAAAAGGAACGAGTATTCCAAATGATTATTTTAAAGACTATTCCAATCTTGTTAATATTACGCTTCCAGATGAACTTACAAGTATTGGTACAAATGCGTTCCAAAATTGTTCATCACTCACAAGGGTAGACATCGCAGACCTAACCGCGTGGTGCAATATTAATTTTGGTAGTTGTCCTTCAAACCCACTTTATTATGCACACGACTTATATTTAAATGACGCAAAAATAACTGACTTGGTAATACCAAGTAGTATTACTAGTATCGGTGATTATGTTTTTGCTGGTGGTTCATTTACAAGCATTACCATACCTAGCAGTGTAACAAGCATAGGGAACGATGTGTTTATAAATGGTGCATCTTCAAAGGTAAATATCACAGACCTAACAAAATGGTGCAATATATCATTTGTTGATAGAAACTCAAACCCGCTTAGTATAGCACATAACTTATATTTAAATGACGCAAAAATAACTAACTTGGTAATACCAAGTAGTATTACTAGAATCGGTCAATATGTATTCGCTGGTGGTTCATTTGCAAGCATTACTATACCTAGCAGTGTAACAAGTATAGGAAGTGACGCGTTTGTAATTGGTACATCTTCAAAGGTAAATATCACAGACCTAACAAAATGGTGCAATATATCATTTAATGGAGAAAGAGCAAACCCACTTAGTATAGCTCATAACTTATATTTAAATGACGCAAAAATAACTGACTTGGTAATACCAAGTAGTATCACTAGTATCGGTCAATATAGCTTTGTTGGTGGTTCGTTCACAAATGTAACAATACCAAGCAGTGTTACAAGCATTAGTAATGGAGCTTTTGAAAACACTTCGTTAACTAGTGTTACAATACCAGATAGTGTAACACAAATGGGTTCTAGTGCATTTTCTGGTTGTTCATCGCTAAAAAACGTAATTCTATCAAACAATATTACATATATAAATTTTAATGTGTTTTTGGGTTGTAAATCACTCATAAGCGTAACAATACCAAACAGTGTTAAAAATATCTATGAATATGCATTCGCTGGATGTTCGTCACTTACAAACATTGTAATTCCAAACAGCGTGACGGGTGTTGGCAATTATGCATTTAACGGTTGCACAAAGCTTGTTGATGTCACAACACCAATAATTGACACAAAATTTTCTAACATGTTTGGATCGCAAGTAACAAAAGTAACACTTACTAGTGGTACGAGTATTCCAGATAGTTATTTTAGTGGTTACACATCACTCGCAAGCATAGTAGTTCCAAATAGCGTTACAACTATTGGTTCGTCAGCGTTTACCGGTTGTACAAACCTTGTTAATATTACAACACCTATAATAGGTAACTATTTTTCAACGGCTTTTGGTACGCAAGCTACAACTGTGATTTTTACAAGTGGTTCAAGTATTCCATCACGATACTTTAATGGATATTCAAAACTTCAAAGTATAACGCTACCAGCTGGTTTAACCGCCGTTGGAACTGATGCTTTTAACGCCTGCCCTAATTTAACTCAAGTAAAAATATCGAACTTGGCGGCATGGTGTTCGGTTGATTTTGCCACTATAGAATCAAATCCATTGCGTTTTGCAAGGAATTTATATTTAAATAATGAATTAATCACAAAAATTGTTATACCAAATGGTGTGACAGATATAAAGAAATACGCATTCTATATGTGTTCAGCAACAGGTTTGGAATTTGAAGAAAGGAGTGTATCATCTATCGGGGAAAAGGCATTTGATAGTTCATCTTTGTCAGGTGATATAGACATAAACATTATGGCTTCTATTGGTGATTCCGCCTTTGCACGTTGCACGGGTATAGAAAATATTACATTTAGTGGTGTGGGTATAGGTGTTGCGGCATTTTATGGCTGTACGGCATTAAAAAGCTTAACAGCAAATACCACATATTTAAGTAGCGGTACCAACAGTTTTGGTAATTGTCCAAACTTCACAACAGTTATTGCTCCTGTATTTTCTAGCACTTATAGACCGTTTGAAAGTTCAATCCCACTCGGCGTAAAAAATGTAATAATCACAACAGGCAACGAGATACCAGATAGTTACTTCAAAAACTATACATCGCTCGAATCTGTAACATTGCCTAATACAATAACAAAGATAGGTAATGATGCATTCAGAAACTGTAATCTATTGACAGAGATTACTATACCAACAAATGTTACTTCAATTGGTACATATGCATTTTCTGCTTGCAATGCTTTAACAGAAGTTACTATACCAAATAATGTTACAACTGTGGATTCGTTTGCATTTTCATATTGTGCAGAACTTGCGACTGTAAATTTCCCAACATCAACGACTGTGTCGCATGATTTCAAAACTTTCGTATTTTCGAGATGTCCAAAGTTAAAAAATTTGACTATACCAGAATCTGTTTCTTCACTTGGCGAAGGCTCGTTCTATATGTCTGGTCTAGAAACAGTAATTTTTAGTGATGGTGCAACTACTCTTTCTTTGGGTATTGACTTGTTCCATACATGCTCAAACTTAACGAGTGTAACGTTGGGCAATAGGGTAAAATCAATGCCACAATCAATGTTTTACGCTTGTACAAGTTTAACAAGTTTTGAAATTCCAAATACAGTAACAAGCCTTGGCGTAAAGGTATTCAGAAAATGCTCTAATCTCGAATCTGTAACATTTGCAAGCGGTTCAACAATAAAAATAATACAAGCTCAGATGTTTAGTGAATGTACTAAGCTCACAAGTGTATCGTTTCCATCAACTATTACCAAGTTTGCTGAAATGACTGATAAAGACGTTACAGCTGCAAAAACTTTTGAAAACTGTACATCTTTGATAAGCGTTACATTGCCAGAAAGTATTGCATATATAGGAAATAATGCATTTGTTGGTTGCACAGCTCTTACAAGTGCAACATTTGCAAATGCAGCTGGTACGTGGTCAGCAAATGGAACATCGTTTACAGTAACAACAGCATCTACAAATGCGACAAACTTAAAAACTACTTATGTAGATTATATATGGACAAAGGATGCTACAAATGTAAGCAATTTCACATATGTATTAAATTCAGACGGAAATACATATTCAGTTAAAGATAATGGTTGCAGAGGTGCAGTTGTTGTTCCAGAAACATATAACGGAAAGCCGGTAACACAGATTGCACAAAATGGATTTAAAAATAATACAAACATTACAAGAATAACCCTTCCATATTCTATAACAAGGATAGGTAGTAAAGCTTTTAGTGGTTGCACAAAACTAACGAAAGCAACGATTGAAAATACTGGTTCATGGGTATTAACAGGCGTTGATAGTGATGGCTTAGGCATACGTCAGGTGATAACTGTAGATGCAAGTGCAACTACAAATGCTACATATTTAAGAAGCACATATGTAGATTATATGTGGGAAAAGGAGATTGCTGATGTAAGCAATTTCACATATGTATTAAATTCAGACGGAAATACATATTCAGTTAAAGATAATGGTTGCAGAGGCGCAGTTGTTGTTCCTGCCACATATAACGGAAAGTCTGTAACACAGATTGCAGAAAATGGATTTAAAAATAATACAAACATTACAAGTATGACGCTTCCAGATTCAGTAATAAGAATAGGTAAAGGGGCATTCGGTGGATGCTCAAACTTAACAAGTTTGACAATGAAGAGTACAGCAAGATGGCTAGCATACAACACATCAACACAGTCAAAGGCATTTATATCTGTAGAAGATCCTGTAAGTGCAGCAAGGTCTGTGAAGACGTACAGTGACAGAACAATAGAGTATTGGCCAAATGAGAATATATTGCCATTCTAATCGGACAAAAAAATATTGATTTATTCAGACTTTGTGTCTGTGTAAATAAAGGGGTAAGGTGCTTTGCTCCCCACTGCACCTTACTTCTTTTTAATGCAGATTTTTTATTTGTAGTACTATTAGCACGAAATCGATCTTTGCGTCAAAACACGCGAGCAATGTAATCACTTTTCTTACGAAAAGTTCATTTAAGCCGCGGTTTTTCCTTTCCCCATAAAGTTTTGTACCAAAACTTTTCGGGGACCCCAATATTTCATTACGCTCAAGATGACGGGCGGGGTTATAATTAACGACGGGAAAACATATAGTTATGGTGAGGAGATTATATGGCATTATTAGAAGAAATGCTGGTTTGCTTTGGCCGTGGGGAGTGGTCGTGCAATTTGGTTTATCCCAAGGGGTTTGCTGTGACTGGTTATAAAAAAATCGTTGAACTTTCTGGCGAGCAAATTATACTTAGTTTACCAAATAAAAAACGTCTTAAAATTTGCGGAGAAAGCCTTTCTATTTCGTCGCTGGCAGAGAGTGAAATTTTTGTTGGTGGGATAGTTAATAGTTTGGAAGTTTATGAGAACTAGATATGTTATTTTAGTTAAGGGATTAAACCTTAATAATCTCCTCAATATATTTTATTCACGTAAATTTAATATTTCTAATGTTTACAAGCAAAAAGATGATAATCATGCAATGTACTTGACCATTAGCAAAAGCGATTACATATGTGCTATGTCAGACAGACTATTCGATAAATTCGACGTTTCCGTGGTACACAAGCTTGGAATTGAAAAATTTTTATTTAGGCTAATTTCTTTGCTTGGTGCACTTATTGGAATTATTTGTAGTGTGTTTTTTTATTTTAATTACAACAAAAAAATCGCTTGCATAGACATTGTTATCCGTGGTGGCGGTGACGCAATCTTAGAGCAAAGTGTGCAAAATGTTTTGCAAGAAAACGATATATATATAAGCAAAGATTTGCCGCAAATTTCTATGTATGATTTGTCGCAAAAGATTGTTGGTTCGAGCGAAAAAATTGCAGCTGCAACTGTGACTAAAAAAGGGGCAAAATTAACAGTTACAATTTATCCAATTTCCGAAACAAGTAAAACTGGCGATTTAGTGTCTTCACGCAATGCGGTGATAAAAAGTATTTTGGTTGGAACTGGTGAGCCAATTGTCAAAGTTGGCGATGTCGTTCGAGAAGGTGATAAGGTTGTTAAATCTGACCAAAGCGGCAATGCTGTAGCTTGTATAATGGGCACGGTCTATTATATGGGCAGTGTTATTTATGACGAGAACACAACGGTTTTGGAAAGAACTGGTAAAACAAAAGTGAGCGATGATTATTATTTTCTTGGTAAAAAGATATTTAGTGACAGCGTGCCAGACTTTAGGTTCTATGAAACAGCTGTGCAAAAAATTTATCCGTTTTATAATTTCTTTTTACCACTAGAGATTGTTAAAACTACTTATATAGAACTTGAGCAAAAGACCAAGTTTGTGCCATTTAATGACGTGGCAGAGAGTATTAAGGATCAAGCAAAACGCATGGCAGAGCAAAACATCAATTCCGCTTGTCAAATTCAAAATATTGATTATACTATAAAAAGAGAGGGAACAATTGTTAAAGTCGATTGTTTTATCGAAACATTAGAAAATATTGTAGGGTAGTATGAGAATATATATAATAGGACAAAAGGTTGATAATGAATATAAAAAGATAGTAAGAGAGTGTGTGCATGCTGCAATAAAAGAACTTGGGCAGCCGCAAAACTTGTCTGTTTGTGTTAACTTTGTAAATGATGACGAAATCCACGAGCTTAACCGTGAGATGCGTGGGGTAGACAGAATTACCGATGTTTTATCGTTTCCATTATTTTCGCTTGCACCTGGTGAGATTTTGGACACTAGCAGTATGGAAGCAAAAGTATGTAGCGACAATGGTATAATACCAATTGGCGACATGGCGATTGATATTTGTCAGCTTGCACGCCAAGCAAAAGAATATGGGCAAACGACAGAGCAAGAGCTCGCAAAACTTGTTGTTCACAGTATGTGTCATCTTTTTGGATATGATCATATTAAAGATGAAGATTATGCGATAATGAAAACCATGGAAGATAAAATTTTAAGCAAATTGACCAAATTTTAATATTTGGTCTTTTTCTTTGTGAAAAATTTGCGGGATATGATAAAATATAATTGCAAGGAGAAATATTATGGCATTTAAAACAGGGTACATTGCATTGCTTGGTAAACCTAATACTGGTAAGTCGAGTCTTATTAATGCTCTTGTTGGCGAAAAGGTTTCGATAACAAGCCCAAAGCCACAGACGACACGTAATAACATTCTTGGGATTAGGAATACGAACAACTGTCAGATGATTTTTATCGATACCCCTGGCGTACAAAACGGGCAGACGGCACTTGGCAAGTATATGAGTAAATCTACTAGCAGTGCAAGGGAAGGTGTTGATTGCTTGCTTGTTGTGCTTGATGCTGGCAAGATTACAGAGTTCGATAAAAAGTTAATCAGCAGCTGCGAAAAGAGTGAGTGTCCAGTATTTGTTGTCATCAATAAGATGGACATAACAAGTTACGAAAAACTTTATCCAGTTTTGGCAGAGCTCAACAAGTTTACTTTTGTTAAACAGTTCTTTGTTTTATCGGCATTAAAAAAACTTAAACTCGAGCCATTGCTCACTGCCATTGAAGAAATATTGCCAGAAGGCGAGCCAGAGTTTGAAATGGAAAGCTACACCGATAAATCTATGCGATTTATTGCAAGTGAAGTTATCCGCGAAAAGTGTTTACTTTTGTTGCAAGAAGAAATTCCGCATGGCATTGCGATAGATATTGTTAAATATGAAGAGAAAAAGAATTCAGTTAACATTCAAGCAGACATTATTTGTGCAAGTGATAGGCACAAGGGGATAATTATTGGCAAGGGCGGTCAGATGCTCAAAAAAATAGGCACAAGCAGCAGGCTTGACCTAGAACGTATTACTGGCGAAAAAGTTGGGCTAGATTTATATGTTAAAGTAAAAGAAAACTGGGATCAAAGCAAAGGCGTTTTAGCTGATCTTGGTTTTGATGAATAATTCGACAAAGATTTTTGATTTTCAGCTTTTAAGTGAGCTGGAAAGTGGAAACAAATAATATAGGAGGCATTATGACAGAGAAAGAATATAAAGACAAAATGCAAAACTTGGAAAACGTAAAATCTATTTCTAAAAAGCTATTTATGAAAACTGGAAAAATTGCCTACTATGGCGCAGTTTGTGGTGCGCGTGATTTGCAACGCGAGTATTATAACAAAATGATAAATGATCAAGAAAACGAAAGATAATGGAACAAATAAAGTTACAAGGAATAGTTTTAAAAGCAACAGATTATAAAGATAGTGATAAGCTTATCACTATCTTTTCGCTTGAAAAAGGAATTATAACAGCTAAACTTGTTGGTGTAAAAAAGGCAAAAGCAAAAATGGCGTTTGCTGGTCAACCTTTTTGCTATGCTGAGTTTGTGCTAGCAGAAAAAAATGGATTTTATACCGTTACAGGATGTAGTAGCATTGATTGTTTTTTTGATATTACGCGTGATATAGACAAGTTCTATTTGGGGCTTGCTTGTTTGGAAGTAACGAGTAAATCGCTTCAGGTGGGCGAAGTGTCGCCAGAGCTATTTATTGCTTTGATAAAAACGCTTCAAGCTTTGTGCTATTCCAGTGCCCAAGAAATGGCGGTTACAATCAAGTTTTTTATTGAAGTGCTTGAAATAATTGGCTACGCTCTGTCGTTTGACAAATGTTCCATTTGCGACAAGCCACTAGACGCGGCAGAGTATTATTCATTTGTTGCAGGTGGTGTGGTTTGCGAAAAGTGCGACAAAATGAACGCATTTTCTATTTCAAAAGGGGAGCTTGCAATTCTAAAAATTATAAATAGTACAGATTTTGAAAACTTAGAAAATCTAAAATTTTCATCAAACGAGAATATTAAGTATGCACTCAACCTTATGCAAAAGACGTTTGTGTATAAAACTGGTGAAAAGCTGCAAAGTTTTAAAGCAATTTTAAATTAATTAAAAATAATATAACCAAAAACTTGCGGTATAATTTTGCGGTGTGGTATAATTTCACTCGTGACAATACAAAAAGGAGAAAGTAAAGTTTATGTCAAAAAAGAAATATGTTTATTTGTTTAGTGAAGGCGACGCTACTATGAGAAATCTCCTTGGTGGTAAAGGTGCTAACCTTGCTGAAATGACCCGTCTTGGTCTTCCAGTTCCACAAGGATTTACAATTTCTACAGAAGCTTGCACACAATACTATGAAGATGGTAAACAAATTAACGCTGACATTCAAAAAGAAATCTTAACTTACATCGAAAAGATGGAAAAGATTACTGGAAAGAAGTTCGGCGATAAAGAAAATCCTCTTCTAGTATCAGTAAGAAGTGGTGCTCGTGCATCAATGCCTGGTATGATGGATACAATTTTGAACCTTGGTTTAAATGAAGAAGTTGTTGAAGTCTTAGCTAGAAAGAGTGGTAACCCTAGATGGGCTTACGACTGCTATAGAAGATTCATTCAAATGTTCTCTGATGTAGTTATGGAAGTTGGTAAAAAGTACTTCGAAAAACTCATCGACCAAATGAAGGAAAAGAAAGGTGTTGTCTATGATGTCGATTTGACAGCAGAAGACTTAAAAGAACTCGCTAACGAATTTAAAGCTGAATATAAAAAACAACTTGGTAAAGATTTCCCAAGCGATCCAAAAGAACAATTGTTCGAAGCTATTAAAGCTGTGTTTAGAAGCTGGGATAACCCAAGAGCTAACGTTTATCGTATGGACCATGATATTCCATATTCATGGGGTACTGCTGTTAACGTTCAAATGATGGCGTTTGGTAACATGGGCGAAACAAGTGGTACAGGTGTTGCCTTTACACGTAACCCTGCAACAGGCGAAAAGGGCTTGATGGGTGAATTCTTAATGAACGCTCAAGGCGAAGACGTTGTTGCCGGTGTTCGTACGCCAATGCCTATCGCAAAAATGAAAGAGATTATGCCTGAAGTTTATGAACAATTCATTGGAATTTGCAATACTTTGGAAAATCACTATCATGATATGCAAGATATGGAGTTTACTATCGAAGATAAAAAACTCTATATGCTTCAAACTCGTAACGGTAAGAGAACGGCAGCTGCTGCTATTCGTATCGCTTGCGACTTGATTGACGAAAAAATGATTACAGAACAAGAAGCTCTTATGCAAATCGATGCTAAATCACTCGATATGTTGCTTCACCCAACATTTGATACAGCTGCACTTAAAGCTGCTGATAAAAATAATGTTATTGGTAAAGGTATCGCTGCATCTCCTGGTGCTGCTACTGGTAAAATCGTGTTCACAGCCGAAGACGCTGTTGCTCATGGTAAAAAGAAAGAGAAAGTTGTTCTTGTAAGACTTGAAACATCTCCAGAAGATATCGAAGGTATGAAATTTGCTCAAGGTATCTTAACTGTTCGTGGTGGTCAAACATCACACGCTGCTGTTGTTGCTCGTGGTATGGGTACATGCTGCGTTTCTGGCTGTGGCGAAATCAAGATGGATGAAGAAAATAAACGCTTCACTCTTGCTGGCAAGACATTCAAGGAAGGAGATTGGATCTCTCTTGATGGTTCTACTGGTAAAATCTATGATACAGAAATTAAGACTGTTGATGCTGACCCTAACAGTGGTTACTTCGGCAGAATTATGAAGCTCGCTGATAAATATAGAGCTCTTGGCGTTAGAACAAATGCTGATACACCAAAAGATGCTAAGAAAGCTGTTGAACTTGGTGCTGAAGGTATTGGTCTTTGCCGTACAGAACACATGTTCTTCGATCCTGCAAGAATTGGTGCATTCCGTGAAATGATCTGCTCTGACTCTGTTGAAGAAAGAGAAGTTGCTCTTGCTAAGATTGAGCCTATGCAACAAGCAGACTTTGAAGGTTTGTTTGAAGCTCTTCAAGGCAACCCTGTAACAATTCGTTTCTTGGATCCACCTCTTCATGAGTTTGTTCCAACAGAAGAAAACGATATCAAAGCTTTAGCAAAAGCTAAGGGTAAGACTGTTGAACAAATTAAACAATATATCACAGACCTTCACGAAGCTAACCCAATGATGGGTCATCGTGGTTGCAGACTTTGCGTTACATATCCAGAAATTGCTGTTATGCAAACAAATGCTGTTATTAAGGCTGCTATTGCTGTTTCTAAGAAACACAAAGATTGGAAGATTGTTCCAGAAATCATGATCCCACTTGTTGGGGAAGTAAAAGAACTTAAGTTTGTTAAAGACATTGTTGTTAAAACTGCAGACAAAGTTATTGCTGAAGCTGGCGTTAACTTAAAGTATGAAGTTGGTACAATGATCGAAATTCCTCGTGCGGCATTAACTGCTGACGAAATTGCAAAAGAAGCTGAATTCTTCTGCTTTGGTACAAACGACTTAACACAAATGACATTCGGCTTTAGCCGTGATGATGCTGGTAAATTCTTACCATCATACTATGCAAACAAGATTTATGAATCAGATCCATTTGCAAGACTTGATACAACAGGCGTTGGTAAACTTATGGATATGGCTGTTACTCTTGGTAGAAAAGAAAGAAAGAACCTTCATTGCGGTATTTGTGGTGAACACGGTGGCGATCCTTCTTCTATTGAATTCTGTCATAAGATTGGTTTGAACTATGTTTCTTGCTCACCATTCAGAGTTCCAATTGCAAGACTTGCTGCTGCTCAAGCAAACATTAAGGCTCCAAGAAAATAAAAGATTGATTTTATCTACAAAATAAGGACTTTTGTCCTTATTTTTTTATGCTTAAAATTTGTGCAAAGTATCTAAATTTTTGAATGAAATGGTTATTTTTTCATTGTTATTTTTATAAAATTAAAAGCCAAAATTTTTGATAAAAGCTGACATACATATTTACTTTTTTACATTTTATGATTTTGTGAAACAATTTTAAATTTGTGAAACAATTTTTTCTGCTAAAACAGAATAAAAAAAGTTTAAAAAATTGTTTGACATGTTTTGAAGGTTTTGATAATATGGGAGTCGTTAACCACAACATCTTGTGTTTAACAAAAAAATATCATCACAATATGTTGATTTTGCACAAAAATAAAAAAATCAACAAAAAAGGTTGAAAAACTTATGCTTATATCTGGATTTCAGAAAACATCTTTGCTAGATTACCCCGAAAAAGTTGCTGCGATTATATTTACAACAGGCTGCAATCTTAGATGCCCTTGGTGTCATAATGCTGGTATTGTTAAAGGCAAATATGACAATATTGAAGAAAAAGAAATTTTTGATTATCTTGAAAAGCGAAAAGGTATTTTAGATGGCGTGGTAATCACGGGTGGTGAACCGCTTTTGCAACCAGATCTAATTGAGTTTATGGGTAAAATAAAATCGTGTTTTGGCTTAAGTATAAAGCTGGACACTAATGGAGTTTTAACAGATAAACTTGAACGCACGCTAAAAAGTGGATATGTGGATTATGTTGCAATGGACGTTAAAGGCGACTTAGAAAATTATTATAAGTTTGTCGGGCTAACAAGTTTTGACGCTAGTGCAATTGCAAAAAGCATAGACGTTTTGGAAAAAAGCAACATTCCACACGAGTTTCGAACAACTTGTATAAAAGGCTTAACAACACCGCAAACGGTTAAAAAAGCAGCGAGTCTTGTGAAAGATGCTAAAAACTACTTTTTGCAGAACTTTGTTGACTCTGGCGATATATTAGATAGTCATGGTTTTGGTAGCTTTTCGCCAAGTGAGATGCAAGAGCTATTAGAAATAGCAAAAACTGAAAATGGTAATACCGTCCTTCGTGGCGTATAATACAAACCTACAACAGATAAGGAGGAAAAATAAATGTTTAAGGTTAAAAAAAGAGATGGGAGAATTGTAAATTTTGAAATAGGTAAAATTGCAACAGCTATCGAAAAAGCGTTTAATTCTGTTAACAAAAATTATACTCTTGAGATTTTGAATTTAATAGCTCTTCGTGCGTCTGCTGATTTTGAAAAGAAAATCAACAACGATATTGTTAATATCGAAGACATACAAGATAGTGTCGAAGTTGCTTTAATTGAAGCTGGCTATGCTGATGTCGCTAAGTCATACATTCTTTATCGTAAACAAAGAGAAAAGGTTAGAGATGCTCAAAACACTTTAATCGACTATAAAAAGGTTGTTGATGACTATTTAAAAATCAATGACTGGCGTGTTAAAGAAAACTCGACAGTAACATACTCTGTTGGTGGCTTGATTTTGTCTAACTCTGGTGCTATTACTGCAAATTATTGGCTTTCGGAAGTGTATGACGAAGAAATCGCCAATGCTCACCGTGAAGCAGATATTCATATTCATGACTTATCTATGCTCACTGGCTATTGCGCTGGTTGGTCGCTTAAACAATTAATTCAACAAGGTCTTGGCGGTGTTCCTGGAAAAATTAGTTCTTCACCAGCAAGCCATTTGTCGACTCTTTGCAACCAAATGGTTAACTTTTTAGGTATTATGCAAAACGAATGGGCAGGTGCTCAAGCTTTTTCTAGCTTCGACACTTATCTGGCACCGTTTGTAAAAACTGATAATTTGACCCAAAAGCAAGTTAAACAATGCATTCAATCTTTTGTATTTGGTGTTAACACACCTTCTCGTTGGGGTACACAAGCACCATTTACAAATATTACTCTTGACTGGGTTGTTCCAAACGATTTGGCAGAGCTTAACGCTATTGTTGGCGGCAAGGAAATGAACTTTAAATATAAAGATTGCCAAAAAGAAATGGACATGATTAACAAAGCTTTTATTGAAATTATGATTGAAGGCGATGCTAACGGTCGTGGTTTCCAATACCCAATTCCTACATATTCAATTACCAAAAACTTTGACTGGTCAGATACCGAGAATAACAGACTTCTATTCGAAATGACAAGCAAATATGGTACTCCATATTTTTCTAACTACATCAATAGTGATATGGAACCATCTGACGTTAGAAGTATGTGCTGCAGACTTCGTCTTGACTTGCGTGAACTCCGCAAAAAGAGTGGTGGATACTTTGGTAGCGGTGAATCTACTGGTAGTGTTGGTGTTGTAACAATCAATATGCCAAAGATTGCATATCTTTCGAAAAACGAAGAAGAGTTTTATGAAAGACTTGATAAACTCATGGATATTGCTGCACGTTCTCTTGATATTAAGAGAAAGGTTATAACAAACTTCCTTGACAATGGTTTGTATCCATACACAAAGCATTATCTTGGCACATTTGCTAACCACTTTTCAACAATTGGTCTTGTTGGTATGAACGAGGCTGGTTTGAATGCTAAATGGATTGGCAAAGATATGACGCACCCAGAAACACAAGAGTTCACAAAAAATGTTTTAAATCACATGCGTGAAAGACTTTCTTTTTACCAAGAAAAATATGGCGATTTGTTCAATTTGGAAGCAACTCCTGCAGAAAGTACATCGTATAGATTTGCTAAACATGACAAGAAAAAATATCCAGATATTATAACCGCATCAGAAAGCGACACTCCTTTCTACACAAACAGTTCGCATCTTCCTGTTGGCTATACCGAAGATATTTTTGAAGCTCTTGATATTCAAGATGATTTGCAAACACTTTATACATCAGGAACAGTTTTCCATGCATTTTTAGGCGAAAAATTGCCAGATTGGAAGGCAGCTGCAAACCTTGTGCGTAAAATTGCAGAAAATTATAAATTGCCTTATTATACACTTTCTCCAGTTTATTCTATTTGTGCAGACCATGGTTATCTTGCTGGTGAACAAAAAGAATGTCCAGTTTGTGGCAGAAAAACAGAAGTGTTTAGCCGTATTACAGGTTACTATAGACCTGTTCAAAACTGGAACGATGGTAAGACACAAGAATATAAACAAAGAAAGAATTATGACTTGGCTCATTCTAATTTCCATGGCAGCCATTGTGAATGTGACCACAAAGAAGAACTTGAAAAAGTAAATGATTGCGGTGGAAAAACAAGACACATCTTGTTTGTATCTAAAACATGTCCAAATTGCAAAATGGCAGAGAAATTCCTAGATAAAGCGGGCGTTAAATACGAAACTGTAGTTGCAAGCGAAAACAAAGAGTTAACCATGAGTTATGGCGTAAATCAAGCTCCTACACTTGTTGTTATTAGTGGCGACGAAGTAAACAAGATTGTTAATGTTTCAAACATTAGAGCATATCTTGAAAATAAAAAATAAAAAGGATTAGTTTATGTACGACATAATTATAGTTGGAGCCGGCCCCGCTGGGCTGACTTCAAGTATTTATTCAGCAAGAAGTGGTAAAAAAGTTCTAGTGATAGAAGGCAACAGCATTGGCGGGCAGATAGCATCTAGCCCAAAGGTTGAAAACTTTCCAACTCAAATGTCAATTTCTGGAATTGAACTTGCAGACAAAATGTATGACCAAGCAACAAACCTTGGTGTAGAGTTTGAGTTCGCCATGGTTACAAAAATAGAAGACAATGGTAAAACAAAAATAGTAAAAACAGACTTTGGCGATAGCTTTGAAGCTAAGGCTGTGATACTTGCAACTGGTGCCAGCCCACGAAAACTTGGTGTTGGCAGGGAAGAAGAACTTGCTGGCAAAGGTATTGCATATTGCGCTGTTTGTGATGGTGACTTTTATGCGGGCAGACCAGTTGGTGTTGTTGGTGGTGGAAACACCGCTTTGCAAAATGCAATTTATCTTTCTAAGATTTGCCCAAAGGTTTACATTTTTCAAAACCTTGACCACTTAACTGGTGAGCAAAAATTGATTGACGCGATTAATGAAACTGAAAACATTGAAGTTAGATTGTCTACCACGGTTTCAAGATTAATAGGAGAGTTTAAACTTGAAATTGTAGAAGTTAAACATGAAGGCATCACCGAAAATATTTTGTGTGAAGGTTTGTTTGTATCTATTGGTCAAATTCCACATAACGACCCGTTTGAAGAAATTGTTAACCTTGATGAAAGGGGATATATAAAAGCGGGCGAAGATTGCAAAACAAATGTCGATGGAATTTTTGTTGCAGGTGATGCAAGAACAAAATCTATTAGGCAACTTACAACGGCATGTGGTGACGGAAGTGTGGCTTCTATCATGGCGGGTAGCTATTTAGTATAGTACTTCGCGTGACGTAATAGTGTTATGACAAACATAATACTCAGGTTTTATCGACCAAAACGCAGTTTTTTATAAAAAAGAGTGAGTAACAACTTGCTCTTTTTTTGTGGTTAAAATGCTTGCTACAAGGAATAAAAAAATATATAATAAAAGCATGAAACAAGAAAATTACACAAAGATAATTGTTAAAACCGCACTCAAAACTATTCTTCTGGTGGTTGGTTTTGTGTGCCTTGTTTTTGCAAGTTTATTCACTTTTATGCCAGAAAAGTTGTCTGGTGTATATGGCAACCTTGGTATGAAAAATGCGCAAATTGCAGCCATGCAAAGGGTGTATGAAAAGAGTGATGAAAATGGTGATTTATATAACTTAGTGCAATTGTGCCTTTCAAATAAAAACTATGACCAAGCAAAAAAGTATATACTTAAACTTAGAGCAAGGAAAAACTATAGTCAGTTTGTTGAGGCGGTGGACAGTACCAGTATTGAAAAAGCAACAAAAGATGAAGTTGCATATGTTGTGAGTTTGGATGTGTATTTAGCGGGGCAGCTATTGATGTGCGAGTATAAACTTGGCAACAAAGATTTAGCAAAAGAAATGGCAATGAATGACCTTTCTAGCATTGATAACAAATTTTCGTTTTTGTTTAGTGTTTATTATGACGAAGTGATGACCGACCTTGACATGAGCATTGGTAGTGCAAAAAATATACTAATGGAGATTTATCGAACAGAAGGTGTTAAAGTAAAATTGAAAGATAAGTTTGATGCAGCAGACTACACGCTTGAGAGTGACCAAAGATTGAAAATTGCTTGCGTCTATACACAAATTAATATTTTAAAGACTAGGCGAAACCTAGCAAGTTTTGTTGGCGAAGATGTTTCGGACTTAACAAGCCAAATAACAGAACTTGAAAACGTATATAAAAATTTAACAAAATAAAATAGGCAACAAAAAAAAACCACCAATTTTGGTGGTCTTTTTAATTTATTAAAATGCAATTTTAGAATTTACATATGCAACAATTTCGTCAATTGTCATGCGTTTTTGTTCCATTGTGTCGCGGTCGCGAATAGTGTATGTGTCGTTTTCAAGAGAATCGAAATCAATTGTTACACAATATGGTGTACCGATTTCATCTTCACGACGATAACGCTTACCAATAGAACCTGATTCATCATAGTCAACATTAAAGTGTTTTTGAAGTGCTCTTTTAACTTCGTGTGCTTTGTCTGAAAGCTTTTTCGAAAGTGGAAGAACTGCAACTTTATATGGTGCAAGGGCAGGTGACAAGCGAAGCACTGTTCTTGTTTCGCCGCCAATATTTTCTTCATCATAGGCGTTACACATAATTGCAAGGAACATTCTGTCTACGCCAAGAGCTGGTTCAACAACATATGGTATATATTTTTCGCCAGTAATAGGATCCAAATATTCCATGTTTTCTCCACTTGTCTTTTGGTGTTGAGTTAAGTCATAATCTGTTCTATCTGCAATGCCCCAAAGTTCGCCCCAACCAAATGGGAATAAGAATTCGAAGTCTGTTGTAGCTTTTGAATAGAAGCAAAGTTCTTCGGCAGAGTGGTCGCGTTCACGTAAGTGCTCTTTTTTGATGCCAAGGTCGGCAAGCCATCTACGCATTTCTGCCTTATAGAAAGCAAACCATTCTAGGTCTGTGCCAGGTTTACAGAAAAATTCAAGTTCCATTTGTTCAAATTCACGCATACGGAAAATAAAGTTGCCAGGAGTGATTTCGTTTCTAAAGCTTCGACCCATTTGACCAATACCAAATGGCATTTTTGGTCTTTGTGTTCTTACAACATTTTTATAGTCAACAAACATGCCTTGTGCTGTTTCTGGACGCAAGTATACTTCATTTTTGCTGTCTTCCGTAACGCCGATAAATGTTTTAAACATAAGGTTAAAATTACGCAAAGTTGTGAAGTTAGATTTGCCGCAGTTAGGGCAAGGAACTTTGTTGTCTGCTATAAACTTTTCAAGATCAGCATTGTTCATTTCGCCAACATTAATGTCAAGACCTTTTTTCTTGGCATATTCTTCAACCAAATTGTCTGCTCTGTGACGAGTTTTGCAGTCTTTACAGTCGATAAGTGGGTCAGAAAAACCAGCCAAGTGACCACTAGCTTTCCAAACCATTGGGTTCATAATAATCGCAGCATCAATGCCGACATTATATTCATTTTCGTGAATAAATCTTTTCCACCAAAGGTCTTTTATATTCTTTTTAAGTTCAGAGCCGATAGGACCATAATCCCAGCTGTTTGCTAGACCCCCATAAATTTCGCTGCCAGGGTAGATAAAACCCCTTGATTTGCAAAGATTAACAATTTTATCCATTGTGATATTTTCGTACATAAAAATTCTCCTTAAGACAAGTATTATAATACTACTAATACCGTTTGATTGTCAATTGCAATAAATTTATTTACAAAATTAACGAAGTTAAGTATAATTAGTTGTGGAGAAAAATATATGCTAGAACTGAAAAATATTAAAAAATATTACAAAATGAATGCCGACACAACAGTCAAAGCGCTAGACGATGTTTCGCTCGTGATTAATGACGGCGAGTTTGTGTCGATTATTGGGCCATCTGGCTCTGGTAAAAGCACACTTATGAATATTATTGGTTGCCTAGATAAGGCAACATCTGGTGAGTATTATGTCGATGGCGTTGAGATAAGTAAGTTTACCGAAAATCAACTTGCCGCACTTCGCAACAAAAAAATAGGTTTTATCTTTCAGGGGTTCAATCTTTTATCTAAGATGACAGCAGCAGAAAATGTGGAACTCCCACTAATCTATCAAGGTTTGCCAAAACAAGAACGCAAAAAACGCGTGGAAAAAGCATTGGACTCTGTTGGCATGCTAGAGCGTGCCAGCCACAAACCAACGGAGCTTTCGGGTGGGCAGCAGCAACGAGTTGCAATTGCAAGAGCACTTGCGACCAATCCTTCGGTTATTCTTGCAGACGAGCCAACAGGTAATCTTGACTCTAAAACTGGCGAAGAAGTAATGCAAATCCTATCGGACTTTAACAAAACACTTGGTACAACAATTGTGCTTATTACTCATGATGCAGACATTGCAAACCATGCAAAACGCGTTATAAAAATTTATGATGGCAAGATTGTTGAAGACCATGACCATGGCGAAAAAAAGACAAAGAGCATAAAAAGGGAGGATGTGTAATGTTTTTAAACTCAATTAAAATGGCTTTTAAGTCACTAAAAGCCTCGAAGATGCGTACATTTCTCACAATGCTTGGTGTGATTATTGGTGTGACAACAGTTGCACTTTTAACAACGGTTGCAAATGGTGCAACCAGCACAATTATCGATTCTCTCAGCCGTGAAAGTAGACTTATAACAGTGCTTACACAAAACACTTCAAACCCATTTACTGTTAGCAAACTTAACACTTTGGTAAATGGACTTAGAAATGACGGAAGTACTGGAAACTTTATTTATACAGCTGTTGCTAAAAATGACTTAGCAATTGAAAAAGCCTCGTTCATTACTGATGTTAAAGCTAATGGCGAAACATACAAAATGCGTGTTGGCTCAACCGTGCGTGGTGTTGATCTATCATTTACAAATGTAAGAAACGTAAAATACGATGGCAGATTCCCAACAACAGAAAAAGAATGCATTGTTGATGAAGAATTTATCAAGGCCTTTCTTGACGGCAAAACAAATAGCGAAGTCATAGGCTCTGAAATATTTATTGGCGGTAAGATTGAAAAATATAACTACACATTTAAAAGTAGTATTCAAGAAGATATAAATAAGTTTTATAGCGAATTATACAAAATGTGTAAGGCGTTTAAAATCGATTTACCAGAAACGTTAGATTTGTCAAAGGTTACCTATAACGGAGAAGTTTACACATACAGCGACAGCATGAACCCGATTGATTACTATAACCCAACAAACCTAGAAGTTAAAGTGCGTGACCACTTATCAAAAGTAGAAGGTTACACTTTTGACGAAAACTATACAATAAACATTAGCGAAACATTTGTTGGCGGGGCAGAATATAAGGTTGTTGGCGTACTCATCGAAGAAGATTCTTCACTTATGGGTGCTGGCGGCGGTATGAGTTCTATGAGTGGTATGGGTGCTTCGCTTGATGCGCTTGCCGAATATAGCAAAACAAAGCGAGGTAATGTCTATGTTTCACTAATAGACGACAATGCTAGTTTGTTTGGCGATTTTACTTCGGTTGACGATATTAGCCTTAATGGTGCATATCTTCTTTTTGATAGCGAAGACGATATTGATAACGCAAGTGTAAACATTGGGCTTGTGATGATTAATCTTGGCTATAAATTGTTCCAAGATTGCTACATTATTCCAATGAAGACTGTTTCTGAAATCATGAGCACTACAATGGATATTTTGACAGTGCTTTTAACAGTTATTGCTGCAATATCACTTATTGTTGGAGGCATTGGTATTATGAATATCATGCTTGTTGCAGTTAGCGAGCGTACGCGTGAAATTGGTATAAGAAAGGCAATAGGCGCAAAGAAATCTAGCATACTTTTGCAATTTTTGGTAGAAGCACTGGTCGTAAGCTTGATTGGTGGGCTTATAGGATTGCTATTATCGTTCATCGGTTCGCTTATCGTTGGCGCAATAATGGGACTAACTTTACTCATGCCGTGGTGGGTAATTGCAATGAGCATTGGGTTCTGCGTTTTGATTGGTGTAATCTTTGGTATGTATCCAGCAGTTAAGGCTTCAAGGTTAATGCCAATTGACGCGTTAAGACACGACTAATAAAAATTTTTATGGGGCATAATAGTACTATGGAAGAAAAAAAGTTTAAGATTGTATCAAAATATAAACCTACTGGTGACCAACCACAGGCAATTGATAGTTTGGTGCAAGGCTTGAATGATGGATTAAGAGAACAAGTTTTGCTTGGTGTTACCGGTAGCGGTAAAACTTTTACCATGGCAAATATTATAAATAAAGTTCAAAGACCAACACTTATTATTGCCCATAACAAAACACTTGCAGCTCAACTTTGCAATGAGCTTAGGGAATTTTTTCCTGAAAATAGCGTAAACTATTTTGTTTCATATTATGACTATTATCAACCAGAAGCATACATTGTCAGCTCTGATACCTACATTGAAAAAGAACTTTCGATTAACGAAGAAATAGATAAACTGCGTCACCACGCAACATGTTCACTTTTTGAAAGACGCGATGTTATTATTGTTGCGTCTGTTTCGTGTATATATGGTCTTGGTGAACCAGAAATGTATAGAAAGAGCGTTATTTCGCTGACACCTGGGGCAACGCTTAGCCGTGAAGAATTAATATCTAGATTGGTTGAAAATCAATACAAACGTAACGATTTTGACTTTGTGCGTGGTACATTTAGGGTTAGGGGCGACATCGTTGATGTCTTTCCAGCCGACTCTAGTGAAAAAGCTATTAGAGTGGAATTTTTTGGCGATGAGATTGACGGTGTAAGCGAGATTGAAGTTGTTAGTGGCAAAAAGATTTCTAACCTTGCACACTTTGCAATATATCCAGCAACGCACTATGCCGTTGGTGGCGTGGCAAGTAAAGAAGAAATTTTGTCGCAAATCAAAGCTGACATGGAAAATGAAGTAAAAGATTTTGAAGACCGTGGAAAGTTGATTGAGGCGCAAAGGCTACGCGAACGTGTGAGCTATGACCTTGAGATGATGCGTGAAGTGGGGTATTGCAACGGTATCGAAAACTATTCGAGATATTTTGATGGCAGGCACCCTGGCGAAACGCCTTATACTCTTTTTGATTATTTCCCAGACGATATGCTCTTGATGATTGATGAAAGCCATATAACAATTCCGCAAATACGCGCTATGTATAATGGCGATAGAGCGAGAAAAGATAATCTTGTTAACTATGGGTTTAGAATGAAAAGTGCGTACGACAACCGTCCGCTTACGTTCGATGAGTTCGAAAGCAAGTGGGATCAATTGATTTGTGTGTCTGCGACGCCTGGTCCATACGAAATGCAAAGGGCAGACAATATTGCAGAACAAATCATTAGACCAACAGGCTTGCTCGATCCAGAAATTGTGGTTAAACCAAGCAAAAACCAAGTTGACGATCTGATTAGTGAAATTAATAAAACTATCGCCACAGGTGGTAGAGTACTTGTCACAACGCTCACGAAAAAGATGGCAGAAAGTCTTTCGACATACCTTTTGGAGCGTGGCATAAAGACAACTTACTTGCACAGCGAAATCGTTACGATGGAGCGTATTGAAATAATAAACAAACTCCGTTCGGGCGAAACAGATGTTATTGTTGGTATTAACCTTTTAAGGGAAGGTCTAGATTTGCCAGAAGTTAAGCTTGTTGCAATACTAGATGCTGATAAAGAAGGCTTTTTGCGAAGCGAAGGCGCACTTATTCAAACAATTGGTAGAGCGGCACGTAATGCCGAAGGTCGCGTAATTATGTATGCCGACACCATGACAGATTCGCTTAAAAACGCAATTGATGAAACTGAGCGTAGACGAAAAATTCAGCAACAATATAACAAAGAGCATGGTATTGTTCCAAAGACCATCATAAAAGACATAAAGAACTCACTTATCATCACGTCGCCTATAACATCTAGTAAGCGTAAGCTAACGGCAAAAGAAAAACAAGAGAAGATAAAAGAATATCAAAAGCTTATGAAACAAGCGGTTGATAAGCTCGACTTTGAAACAGCAATTGTCTATAGAGATAAACTTAACAGTTTGGGGGATAAAAATGAATAACAGTATAAAAATATATGGCGCAAACGAGAATAACCTTAAAAATATTGATGTGGAAATCCCACGCAATAAATTGGTTGTTTTAACCGGACTTTCGGGGTCTGGTAAGTCTTCGCTTGCCTTTGATACATTGTTTGCAGAATGCCAACGCAAGTTTATGGAATCGCTATCTAGCTATGCTAGGCAATTTTTAGGTAGCATGCAAAAACCAGATGTAAGAGAAATTATTGGCACTTCGCCAGCAATCGCAATTGACCAAAAAACAACATCATCTAACCCAAGATCGACAGTTGGTACAATAACAGAGATTTATGACTATTTGCGTCTTTTGTATGCAAGTATTGGTAAGCCATATTGTGTTAATTGTGGTACAGAGATAACCACGGTTTCGGTCGATAGTATTGTTGAAAAAGAGAGTAAGAATGCCATTGGTAAAAAGATTATTATCATGGCTCCAGTTGTACGTAACCGCAAAGGCGAATATTCTAAGCAACTAGAAGGGTACAGAAAAGCTGGGTATGTTCGTGTTCGCATTGATGGCGAAAACCATACGCTAGATGAAGAGTTTAATCTCGACAAGCAAAAGAAACACACAATAGAAATAATCATCGATAGGTTAGTAGGTAAAGAAGACATGGCATCGCGTTTTGCGGGCTCGGTTGAAACAGCTGTCGGGCTTGCTGATGGTCTTGTAATTATTTCTGTCGATGGAAAAGAAACATTATATTCAACTAAGCATGCATGCCCAGAATGTGGCTTTTCGTTCCCAGAAATAAGCCCAAGAATATTCTCGTTTAATACGCCATTTGGTGCTTGCGAAGAATGTACGGGCATAGGCTCTAAGCTTGAAGTTGTTCCAGAACTCATTATTCCAAATCCAGAACTTTCAATCAACCAAGGTGGGTTAAAAGTGTATGGTTTTGGTGACGGCACATTTGCAAAAATGTATTTTAATGCACTTTCAAAAAAATACAAATTTAGTCTAGACACGCCAATAAAAGATTTACCACATGAAATAATGGATATATTGCTATATGGCAATCATGGCGAAGAACTTGACTTGTCTTATGCTACAAAGAACTATGTAGGGCAATATAAAGGTCATTTCGAAGGTATTATTAATACAATCAAACGCAGATATAAAGAGTCTACCAGTGATTGGGCAAAAGCAGAAATGGAAAAGTTGATGATAACAAAACCGTGCAAGGCTTGCCATGGCACAAGGCTCAATAAAACAGCACTAGCTGTGAAAGTTGGTGGTATTAATATTGCTGAACTTTGCGACATGAGTGTTATTAAGATTGATAAGTTC
This sequence comes from uncultured Clostridia bacterium, assembly GCA_934756675.1. Lineage (GTDB taxonomy): Bacteria > Bacillota > Clostridia > Christensenellales > UBA1242 > CAKVLG01. The sequence continues at coordinate 25,326 of CAKVLG010000006.1, forward strand.
TTTGACGAATTAAAGCTTACAAAAAAAGAAGAGCAGATTTCAAATGTCTTGATCCACGAAATACGTGAAAGAATCAAGTTCTTAATCGATGTTGGTCTTGGATATTTAACATTGTCGCGTTCGAGCGGAACACTTTCTGGCGGGGAAGCACAACGTATTCGTTTGGCTTCGCAAATTGGTAGTGGACTTGTTGGCGTGCTTTATGTGTTAGATGAACCAAGTATTGGTTTGCACCCACGTGACACAGCAAAACTCATTAAATCGCTTAAAAAACTAAGAGATCTTGGCAACACAGTTGTTGTTGTGGAACACGACGAAGAAACAATTAGGCAAGCTGACTACATTATAGATATTGGTCCAAAAGCTGGCGTACATGGTGGCAAGGTTGTGGCTGCGGGTACACTTGCAGATATTATAAATAATCCAAAATCGATTACCGGTCAATATCTTTCTGGCGAGCTAAAGATTGAAATTCCAAAACACAGAAGAGAACCAAACGGGAAATATTTGACCATTGTAGACGCTTACCAAAACAACCTAAAGCATATTTCTGTTGATATTCCACTTGGCGTGTTCACGGCGATAACGGGTATATCGGGTAGTGGTAAGAGTAGCCTTATTAACGATTGCTTGTATCCAGCACTTGCAAACAGACTTAATCGTTCACGCATTCAAGAAGGCAATTATGGCGAGATACGTGGCATTGAAAACCTTGATAAGGTTGTTGTAATCGACCAAACGCCAATCGGTAGAACGCCAAGAAGTAACCCAGCAACATATACTGGAGTGTTCACAGCAATAAGAGAGCTATTTGCAACAACACCAGATGCAAAAGAACGCGGTTATACGGCAAGTAGATTTTCGTTCAATATCTCTGGTGGTAGGTGTGAAGAATGTGGCGGTGACGGTTTGCATAAGATTGAAATGCACTTTTTACCAGATGTTTATGTTACTTGCGAAGCTTGTGGTGGCAAGCGTTATAACAGGGAAACCTTGGAAGTTAAATACAAAGGCAAATCGATAAACGACGTGCTCGAAATGACAATTGAAGATGCTGTTACGTTTTTCGAGAATATACCATCTATTAAAAACAAAATTCAAGCGCTTTATGATGTCGGTCTTGGTTATATAAAACTAGGTCAGCCAGCAACAACGCTTTCGGGCGGGGAAGCACAACGCGTTAAGCTTGCAACAGAACTCAGCAAACGTGCAACTGGTAAAACAATTTACATTTTAGATGAACCAACAACTGGCTTGCATACATATGATGTACACAAACTTATAAATATCTTGCAAAAACTCGTTCAAACTGGCAACACTGTTGTGGTTATCGAACACAATACAGATGTTATAAAAGTTGTCGATTATATAATCGACCTTGGGCCAGAAGGTGGCGACAAGGGTGGAAAGATTGTGGCAAAAGGTACACCAGAAGAAGTTGCAAAAGTAGAATCTAGTGCCACTGGTAAAGTTTTAAGACAAATATTATAGTATAAAAAATACTGCAAATGGGCAGTATTTTTTTATGGCTATAATGCTAATAAGATCAATTATTATCTATTGTATAGTACTTGTGATTATTCGCTTTATGGGAAAACGGCAAGTTGGCGAGATGCAACCGTTTGAACTTGTTATAACGCTTATTATTGCAGACCTAGCATGCAACCCAATGAGTGAATTATCTGTACCTTTGCTTCATGGCGTGATACCAATTTTAACATTAATGGTATTGCATTTTTTTATATGTTTTTTGTCACGCAAAAGTTTAAAATTTAGATACTTAATTTCTGGTAAACCTGCCATTGTTATAACTCCCAAGGGGATAAATTATAAGGAACTTCAAAAGTTAAATATGACAGTCGATGATTTGATAGAAGCCATGCGCGGTGCGCAATATTTTTCGATAGAAGATATAGCTTATGCAATCATCGAAACTAATGGAAATATGTGCATTCTTCCAAAGTCAAAAGCAACACCTGTAACGCGGGAAGACCTGAAAATATCGGCAGAAGACAGTGCTATGTCTGTCAATATAGTCATAGATGGAACACTTATTTCTGAAAATGTTAAGCTTGCAAAATTGTCGCAAAATTTTATTGATTTATGTTTAAAAAAGGCAGGCTTAAACAGCATTAAAAATATATTACTTTTAACAATAGACAACAACGGAAATTGTTTTTTGCAATCAAAAAAGGGAGATGGGTATATAACGTTTAAGTACGCTAAATTTCAAGGCGGTGACGCATGGTAAAAAAGTGGATATGTGTGTTTTTTGTATTGGCGTTTTTAATTATTTGTTGTGTGTTCGAAAGTGTGTATACTGGCAATGCTTTTGATTATTTAGAGCATGGACTAAGAGTAATAGCCGAAGAGATAACAAAAGACGAAGAACATATTAATACTCAAAAGAACATGCAGATGGTGCAAGACTTGCACGAGAATTGGCACAAAAAACTATATGTGCTCAGATGTCTAATTTGGCATTCTTCTAACAAAGATGTAGAAATAGGTTTAACGCGTATCCTTTGGTATATAGAAGAGAACAACTATACAGAAGCTATTGTCGAAATAAATTCGCTATACCATTACTCGCAACATTATTCAGAAGACTTTAAGATTTCTTTGCCGAACATTTTGTAGATTTAAGCTTTAGTAAACCTTCGATTTTTATGCAGCCAAAACACAAGGCGAGCAAGCATAGCACTAGGCACGAAAATCCACCAGCAAACAAACAGGCAAAGAACTTAGGCAATATAACTAAAAGTAAGTTATATATAAATTTTGTCAAAAGACTAACAGGTAGGCTGATTAAAAGCAAAATAATAAGTTTTTTCACAAGACCGCTGGCATAAATGCCGCGGTTTTTCATCATGCATAAGTTTAATACAGACGGCAAAACCGAAAGTCCAAACATGCCAAGTATAAGTGCATCGGTACCCATATATTTTGGCAAAAAGTATATACAAAAAATAAGAAAAAGTGCACCAACAATATAGTTTTTCATTGATTTAATTTCTAGTCCAACAGCATTTAACATAGATGATGTTATTTGCGATAATCCAGAAGGTATCATGATTATGCTTGCGCGCGAGATATAATAGCCCGCACGTTTGCTTGCAAAGATAATTTCGCCAATAGGTTCACCAAGAGCTAAGAACCCAGGGAACAATAGAAACGAAATAAAAAGAGCGATTAGTGTTGTTGAAGACACTTGGCGTTTTAGTGCATTGAAGTCTTTTATTGAGTCTTTGTTATCGATGTTATTTGTTTGTTTAGAAATTTCTGGAATAACAGCTACGGCAACACAGCTGATAAGCGTTCCAGAAATCATAAGCATAGGGAGTGCCATACCCATAATGACGCCAAATTCGGCAAGTGCTTGCTCTTCGTTAAAACCAAAAAGCATAAGTCTTGCTGGAATAAGCAAGGCAATAATGCAACTGACAGCAGACGAAAGAGTTCGCACAGTTGTAATTGGCGTGCTGGTTTTTAATAGTGGCAGAATTTTTTTAGAAGGGCTAGACAAACGGTTGCCAAGACAAAAGTACATAATTGTTACAAAAATGCTGCTAATAACCGTGCTAAGGGTTAGTGACAAGCCAGTTTTCGCGCCGCTTGAAATGTTCATTGGAATTGCAAAAAGAATAAAGATGAATGCAATGCGAATTATTTGTTCAAAAAATTCGGAAAAACTGATAACAAAAAAGTTTTGCGTGCCCCACATACTGCCGCGAAATATTGCATAAATGCTAGAAAATATAAGTGCTGGAAGCAAGTATTTTAATATATCCGAAGTTCCGGTTGTGCCACTTATCTTGTCAAAGATAGTAGGGAAAAGATAGAGAATTATACAAGTTATAACGGAAATTGAAAGGGCAATAATCATACCAGCAGATACGCTTTTTGACTGCATTTTTCTGTTACCAGTTTCGTATGCAACATTGCGGGAAACGACAAGTGGTAAACCGCTTGCCACAAGCGTCATAAGTACGCCAAAAATTGCCATAGAGATTTGATATGTTCCAAGGTCGCTAGGTGTAAGTGTCCTTGAAATTATAATTCTTAAAATAAACCCAAGTGCACGCGTAAGAATGCTAAAAATTGTTACAAAGGCAAACGCCTTAAATATCTTTTTCATAGTTAAATAGTACGATTTGCAAGCGTTGATTATGAAAAAACCAATAATTTCGACAAGTATTTGCGTTTTAGTTTGCGGTTGGTGTATATTAATAAAAAGGAAACAAAAATATGATAGAGATAAAAAGAGCAACAACTAAAAGAGATTTTAAGAAATTTGTACGTTTTCCAGATAAACTTTATCGCGGAAATGAGTTTTATGTTCCACCAATCGAGTTTGATGAATTGAATATGACAAACCCAAAAAAGAATGCATGCTATGAAGAATGTGAAGTTTCATACTTTTTGGCATATAAAGATGGTGAACTTGTTGGTAGAATTTCTGGCATAATCTCGCATCCATATAACAGCAAAAATAATGCAAAATATGCAAGATTTTCGAGATTTGAATGCATAAATGACCAAGAAGTAGCAAATAAACTTTTCGAAGCAGCCGAATCTTGGGCAAAAGAACAAGGTATGGAAAAAATTCATGGTCCACTTGGTTTTAACGATTTGGAGCGTGAAGGTTTGCAAGTTGAAGGTTTTGATGTTATGGGCACATTTCAAGAAGCATACAACTATCCATACTACAAAGATTTGGTTGAAAATGCTGGCTATGTACCAGATGCAAAATGGGTAGAGTGGCGTATTCCAATTCCAGAAAAGGTTAACGAGCGTACTGCAAAACTTGCAAAATATGTTGGTGAACGTTATGGATTTTATGAAAAGAAATTTAAGAACAAAAAAGAAGTAATCAAAAATTATGGCAGGGAATTCTTCAAGTTACTCGATGAATGCTTTGTTAACTTATATGGTACCGTGCCATTTAACGAAAAACTTATTGATCAAACAATTGGCTTATTTAACTTAGTGCTTGACCCAGACTATATAAGCTTGGTGTTTAACCGTGAAGATGAACTCATTGGTTTTGGTCTTGGTTATCCATCACTTGCAAAAGCGATGAACAAGTCACACGGACGCATTTTTCCATTTGGTTGGGCAAGATTATTGCACGCAATAAAACACCCAAAAGTTGTTGAACTTGGGCTTATTGCTGTTAAACCAGAGTATCAAAAAATGGGTGTAACGGCAGTCATAATAACAAATATGATGGAACGTATGATTAAAAACAAAATACAATATGCCGATACGGGGGTTCAGCTCGAGGATAACACAGCTGTTCTTACATCGCTTGATATGTTCGATAGAGAGCTTATTAGAAGAAAGGTTTGTTACATAAAAGATCTGAAATAGATATATAAAAAAGAAGTGGGTCACCACTTCTTTTTTATTGTTGTTTATTATACAAATCCGCCTTTGCCATTATCGTTTTTAGCTTTACGTCTAGATACTGGTTTGCCGTCTTTATATTGTGTAATTTCTGCTTTGTTTTCAACAACTACAGCCTTTTTGATAGGGTGTTTCTTAATAAAGATTGCCACCATTGCAACTACCATTGCTGCTACAAGCAATAAACTCGATAATACATAGAAGAATATTGCAAGTACGTTGCTGCTAGATCTATCATCTTCTGTATCTTCGTCTTTGGTGTCTTCTGTGTAATAGCTAAGCAAATAGTGTTCGCTGTCTGCTGTGACGTTCTCAATAGCTTTGTCATAAGCTTCTTGGTCGTCAATTTTTGTCATGTTAATATCTGCAATTAGGGCATAGCCTTTACCTTTGAGTTCAAAACCAACATAAGTGCTAGCAATTGTATCTTCGCCAGTTCTTACATAAACTTCATAAACTCTGTAGCCGTCTTCGCCGTTCTTAGCTACGTCTTTTGTTGTATCTACGTTTTCGATTACAATACCAAGAGAACTAAGTCTTATTGTTAAGCCTTTATTTTCTTCAAGTTCATTTGTTTTAACTTTGAATGTGAGTTTGTAGTAAGAATTCTTAGAGAGTGTGTGGTCAACAATAGGGGAGATACGCGAAACCATAGCTGATTCTTTGTTGCTAATAATCAATACTTTTTGAGATTTGTTTTCTGCTGGGGTGAGTTCACTAGATGTAATTGTACCATTGCCGTCAGCATTAAAGTCGACTGTTGTAAAGATGATACCAACTTTACCTTGCACTGTTTCGCTGTTTTCATCAAGTTTTTCAAGTGTGTAGTTGAGTGAATTATAAAGACCAACAGTTTCTGATTCTTTGCCATATTCTGTGAAAGATTCACTTCTAAAATCAACAAAATATTCATATGGCATGTGATTATTCATAGATTCAACAAATTGGTCATTTGCTGATTTTTTAATTGTTTTGTTATCGCTTTCTTTTATATCAGAAATTGTAACGTGACGAATGTCTTTTATAAATGTTGTACCTTGAAGTTTATTGAATGAAAATTCAAGTTTAAGACTTCTGCTTGTGTCGTCTGTTCTGAGATATGTACTATAGAGAATCCAGTTAGAAGGTGAAGATTTGAGTTCTTGTTTAACTTCGAGTAGGTGAGATTTGTCACCAAATAATAATTTAACAGTCATTGTTGAATCTGCACTAATATTGTCGCCAGCATAGACACTGAAGAAAAGTTTATAGACTGTTGATGAAGATAAACTGAAAGATGATGATGTCATTTTGAAAGTAGAATCAGCATCTGGAGCGTAAATTGCATAAACGTTTGTTTTAGCACATGTCGTGTTAGGATTTGCAATATTACCAAGTTTTGTTTTTAAATCAGTTGTATAGTTAGTGTCGCTTGTTGGAATAATGCCACTGATGATTGAATCTGTGTTATTTTCTGTATCAAGAGTCCAACTAGATGCTTTGTATGGAGCTTCCCATGTGTCTGTTTCGTCTGTTGTAGAAATTTCTGTGAAGTAGCCATTAGAAACGCCAGTTGATGGCATGCTAGAAGACAAAGCAACATCTAATCTTTTTGAGCTTGTAGCATTCGAATAAACCGAGCTAGAAACTTTTTCAACATTGATGTTGTCTACATAGATTGTACTTTCTGCACCAGCGAGAATAGTGAGGTATACTTTGTTTTCACGAAGTGCGTTGCCACGTACATAGAAAGAAACTTCCATCCAGTTGTTTGTGTCATCTGATGTCTTTTGGTATGGCTCAATTTCTTGAGATTTAATGATTAGTTTTGGACCAGTACCAACTTGAATTTCAGAAAACATTTTTACAGTAGCTTTCGCTTTTTCGTCTGTTGCTTTTAAGAAAAGAGAAACTTTATAATATCCAAGTTGTGGGATTACAAATGCGTTTGTTGTATATCCAAGGAGAAGAGAAGCACTCTTGTTCACAAGCTTCATTACATGATTGTTTGTGTTAAATGTGCTCTTGCCGTCAGCTTCGCCCTCTTTACTTTCAAACTCAATGTTTTCTTCAACAATGCTTTCTTCGAGCATAGAAGAATAAGCAGCTACATATTCGTCATATTTAGCTTTTGGTAAATTTGTCGTGTTAGAATCGCTTGTATATTTTGGAATATATTTTGTCCATTTAGTCAATGATTCGTTTTCGAAATTGGTGTCTTTTCTGTAGCTTTCTGAAATAATGATATTACCAGACTCGAAATCATTATTACTAATTACGCCATTAACAAATGTCTTTGGAGTATATTGAAGAGAAATATAGTCAAGGGCAGTGTATGTATAGCCATCTATTTTATTTTTAGAAAGAATATTATTTAATTTTTCAACAGTGCCAACAGCTTCGCCGTCAACAGTTTTGTTATTATAGTCTGTTTGGTTAATAGATTTGATATTTACATCGTCAAGAACAACAAAACCAGTAACAGACGTGTTGTCTGAAATCTTTTTGTCTGTACCAAGGTAATAGTAAATGTTAACAGATGTACTATTGTCGCCTTTTGAAGCAAGGAAAAGGGAATAGAATTTCCAAGTTCCATTTGTATCAATTGTTACAGTCGCGTTGTAGCCTGTACCTTTAATAATAAGTGTAGCGGCAACATCGCTAGAAGTGTAAGCCCAGAAGTTTGCTACATAGTAGCTGTTTGAGCTGAGTGAAATACTAGAACTTTTGTAACCATAGTAAATATCTAAGTCTTCGTATTGTTCAACGTATTTTTTGTATTTACCTTCGTGTTCGCCACTTGTGATAGGAAGGTAAGCGTCCATATTGTTCTTATCAATTTGGGAATCTGCAAAAATTCTTACCCAAACAGCGCCGTTTTGTTCAGCTTCGTATCCACCAGTAGTTGCTTCTTCTTTTGTTGCGTAAGAAACAAACTTTGATGTGTCGTATACAATGTTGCCATTTTTATCTTTTTTAACTTGGCTTTGTTTTGATGGGGCATCTTTTGCATTGATAAGCATAGCAAAATCGCCAGAATTTGCATCACGTTCGTTACCAGTAAGAAGGGTAGAAACACCATCGTACTTAGTTGCAGGACGAATTTTGTTTTCGGCATTACTTGTGATTAAATCATAGCGGCTGCTAGTTCCATCAAAAGGTTTTTCAGAATCTTTTGTCTCATAGTTTGTGTTGGTTGACCAACCAGAAGAAGATTCGAAATCGTATGACTTGAAGTCAGTACTCTTATATTCTGCTTTGGCAAACATCGAAACTAAGCCTGCTGTAAGCCCACAAAAGTTAGAAAGTGTGAGAACAAAGGCGAGTACTGTGCAAAGTAGAAGTTTTTTTAATTTTGATTTAGCTGCCATTTCATGGTTTCTCCTATAAAAATTATCATAGTAAAGTATAACCTACTTTAAGATTAAAAATCAATCGTATTTATTTGTTTTTTTTCAATTTTACATTTATTTTAGCATTTAGCTCAAACTATTAATATGAATAAAACAAAAACTGTAATAATGAGCCTTATAGGTGGTGCATTTATCGGATTTATCAACGGATTTCTAGGTGCTGGCGGCGGTATGCTGCTCGTGCCATTTTTAAGATTTTTTCTAAAAGAAGAAGAAAAAAAAGCTCACGCTACTGCCATTTTTATTATCTTGCCAATTTGCATAATTAGCGCGATGTTTTATATAATTCGTGGCATTTTTGACTTTAATGTATTTTTGCCAGCGACCATTGGTACGCTTGTTGGTGGGCTTGTTGGAACGCTGCTACTTTGCAAACTTAGCAACAAAATAGTTAGTATAATATTTAATTTTTTACTTATTGGTGCGGGCGTGTATATGGTTATTGGGGGATTTAGTGCATGATTAGGTTTATTTTAATTGCGGCACTTTCTATTGTGAGTGGAACAGTTGCAGGTATGGGAATGGGTGGCGGAACGCTACTTATTCCTTTTTTAACAATTTTTCTTGGTGTGCCACAAAAAATAGCGCAAGTTGTAAACTTGTTTGCATTTGTTCCTATGGCAATTGTTACATTTTTTATATACCTAAAAAAGAAGATGATTAATTTTTCTTACTCATGGCTAATAATCGTGTCGGCTTGTCCTGTGAGTTTTTTGGGCAGTTTACTTATGTTTGGGGTGAGTAGCAATGTTTTAAAAATCTGCTTTGGATTTTTCATTGCAGTCATCGGAATTTTTAGTTTTATTATGAGTTTTAAGAAAAAAAATTCATAAAAATCGAAAAGATTGCAAATTTATTTTACATCGCTTTTTAATTTTGTTATTATTAAGTAAATAATGGGAAAAAGAGAGAGCGTATGAGTTTTTTAAGTGTTAGAGGCGTTCGTTTACCTGATAGGAAAAAAGAAACTAGAAATGTTCCTGTGATCGAAATTCGTCCACAAGAAGAATACATCGTTCCGCTTATTTTGGGGCAGCATGCAGAATGCGTGCCAATTGTTAGCGTGGGCGATTATGTTTGTGAAGGAACTGCTATTGCTAAACCTGGTGACAGGTTTAGTCCTTTTGTATTCTCGCCAGTTTGTGGCGTGGTAACTGATATTATCACAAAAAACACAGGTCTTGGCATGCCATGTAAGCATATTGTTATAAGGGCAAACAAGGACACTAAAAAGGTATTGCTTCCACCAGTATCAGACATGAGCGGCGCGGGCATCTATAGAAAAATGGTGGAATCTGGTATGATGGACAATTTTGGTAAAAGATTGCCAGCTTTTGTTAAATACCAAAACGCAAACAACAAAAAGATAGACAAACTGGTTATTAATTGCACTGAAATGGATACATATTTGACCAGTAGTGAAATTTTATTAAAAGAATACACCAACGATTGTTTGGAAGGGGCTAAGTTATTAGCTTCTGTTTTACAAACAAAATTAATTGAATTTTATGTAACGACAAAACAAAACGAGTTGTATGAATTGCTTAAAAAGGAGTTCAAAGCACGCAACAAAGTTGTTGCGCCAGAAAAATACACTTTTAAGCTTGTTAAAATCGATGCAATTTATCCTTTTGAACACGAAAGACTTATCACTTATTACATAACGGGGAAGAAGTTACTTGCTGGTTCGCCATCTAGTGATGCTGGCATTGTCGTTGATTCTGTTCAAAACTGTTACGACGTTTCAAAAGCAGTGTACGAAAACAAGCCTGTAACCACAAGACTTATTACCGTTGCTGGAAACAATATAATAAGAAAAGCAAATTATCTTGTTAAAAGTGGCACTAAATTAAAAGACATTTTAGATGTCGTTGGAACTATCAATCCTGGCGAGAAATTTAAGATCATTGAGGGTGGTGTTATGACAGGCATAGCACAAGATGATATCGATATTTCCGTGAGTTTGTCTACAAAAGCTATTCTATTTTTAAGCCGTGATGAGTTCTTAAGAGAAACCGAAAAAGTGTGTGTAAATTGTGGCGCTTGCATGTCACATTGCCCTGTAAAAATCAATCCTAAAGAAATAGATAAAGCTTGCATAGAAGGCGACAAAGTAAAAGCTCTTCATTGCGGAATTATGGCATGCATTGACTGTGGTAACTGCAGTTACGTTTGTCCTTCAAAACGATATATTGCTCAACGTATTTGGGATATGCAAGATGAAATTAGAAGAGGAGGACGTATATAATGAAAAAGCAACTCTTCTTAGTAACAGAAAATCCACATATAACAAAAAATTACCACACTTCGCTTTTAATGGGTATGGTGATGCTTGCAATGCTTCCAGCAATTGTTGCGGGTGTTATTAATTTTGGTGCTAGGGCATTGCTTGTGCTAGTTATTTCTGTTGCAAGCTTTTATTTGTTCGAAATTTTAGCAAATTATCTCGTTTATAAACATGTTGACTTCACAGATATTTCGTCAATACTATCTGGATTAATGCTTGGAATGACACTTCCAGTTGATGTTCCTTTATATTATCCAGTCATTGGTAGTCTTTTTGCTGTGCTCTTTATAAAATTATTGTTTGGTGGCACAGGCAAGAACTTATTTAACCCAGCAGCTTCGGCAAGGGCATTCCTTGGCGTTGTTTTTGCGGGCTTCAGTTTAACATTGTTCTCACTTGTAAAAGACGGCAGTGTTATGGTTAGCCCAATAACATATTTTGCAAATGGCGATTATTCAGCTTATACATTAACATCAATGTTCTTGGGGTCTGTTCCTGGCGGAATTGGAACAACAAGTATTATTGCAATTTTAGTTGGTGGGCTTGGGCTCATTGTTTCTGACGTAATTGACTATAAAATTCCACTATTTTCAGTAATTGGCTTTGCTGTGATTGCAATTATATTTAAAGGTGCAATTTCAATTCTTCCACTTATGATGACGGGCTCGTTTATATTTGTTAGTGTTTTCATGGCGACAGACTATGTAACTTCTCCTTCAACCGAATGGGGCGCAGTTATTTATGCACTATTGTTTGGTATGCTCGCTGCATTGTTTAGAATTTTTGGCATACTTGGTGAAAGTGGTGTGTTTATTGCTTTGCTTGTCGCAAATAGTTTGGCACCATTACTAGATAAGATTTTTCAACCAAGACCAGTAGGGTGGAGGTAATTTATGAGAAAGTATATTAACTTTATATTCTTTATTGCAATTGCACTTTGTCCACTTGTAACGGTTATTAGTAGCCTAAAAATGGGATTGATGTTCGGCGGCTGTGTAGCTGTTACATTCTTTTTGCTAGTTAACTTCATCTCTGGGCTCGAAAAAATCGCAAACAAAGATGTAAGAGTGTTCTTGTATTCCGTTCTCTGTTCGGGATTTATTATTATGTTTAAGTACATTACATCGAAAATTGGTCTAGAATCTGTTAGCGAATTCGGTTCAAAAATCGAAATATCAATTGTTTCAATGATTATTCTTGGGTTCTATCCAATTTATAACGACACAAAAATGACGACAGATGACTATGCGGAACGTACATTCTATATGGCATTAATCTTTATTTTATCAGCAAGTCTATACGGCTTGATTATTGAAATTCTTGCCAGTGGTAGTGTTTGGGGTGTTAGCCTTGGCTTTGATGGTTTTAAAATATTTAAGCAACCATTTGTTGGTTTATTTATAATTGCCATTTTAACGACAATTGCAAATGTTATCCGCATTGCTATTGTTAAACATAAAGAAAAATACAACTTGCTTGTGGATAAATATACTCTTCAAATCAAAACAATACTTGATGCAAAGAATAGGGAGGGCAAAAAATAATGGCAACAGAAATTCTTATGTTATTATTTGCGTGTGTAGTTACAAACAACGTTGGCTTGCAAGGTATTGGCATGCTTGAAGTACAAAACCCAAAGAAAAACTTTAGATTTGTGGCGCTTGTGTCTGGCTCTATATGTTTGATGGCAACACTTACCGCGCTTGTTTATTATTTTATTCAAAATTACTTTTTGGCAGCATTTGAGTTGCAGTTTATGAAGATATTTATTCTCACAGTGCTTGTTGGTATGGAAGCATTTGCAGTGAGTGCAATTGTTCGAAAAATGAGCAAAGAAATCTACTTTTTGTTCGATAAAAACTACTCATTCTTAAACTTAATCGCTATTACAGTTGGTATTTTATTAACAGTTGACTTTTCGGCTTCGCTTTTAATGGTAGTGCTCAACGCATTATTCCTTGGCATTGGTTTTATGCTTATTAACTTTATGTTTTATGCATACGAAGACCGTATTCAAACAAAAGACGTAAATGTTGCATTCAGATCGCTTCCAATCACAATGTTTATTGTTGCATTTATTGGAATGTTATTTTATGCAATTTCTATGCTGTTAATTTAGGAGGAAATAAATGGAACTTGTATACAAAATATTGATCATTGTTGGTCTGGTTGTTTTTGTAGTAGGTTTGACATTGCTAATCTCTTGGCAAGTGTCAAAGCAAAAAAAGGCTACGCCAGACGTTGATTATGTAGAAAACCTTTTGCCAGGCATAGATTGTGGCAAATGTGGTAACAAAACTTGCAGAAACTTTGCTGCTAAGATTTGTAAAAGAATAGAAGAGCCTTCTAAATGCCCAATAATTGATGGCGACAGCTACGATAAAATCATAAAAAACTTCAAAAAATTGCCAGATAGTAAACCACATACTTGTGCTGTTGTAAAGTGTAAAGGTGGTTGTTTGTGCGAAGATAAATATCATTATGTTGGTGCAGCTTCTTGCTGGTGCATAAATAAATTGCACGATGGTGTAAAAGTTTGTCCAGATGCTTGCCTAGGTTGTGGCGATTGCAAGCTTGCTTGCAGATTTGGTGCAATATCAATTAACGCACGCGGCGTTGCCGAAATTGACGAAACAAAATGTGTTGGCTGTGGCGAATGTATAAGGAAATGTCCAAACCATTTGATTGAACTTGTGCCTTATGGGAAAAATGTTGAAGCTATTTGCTCATACAAGGGTAACGATCCAAAGGTTATCGAAGGGTGCAAGGTCAGTTGCACGCATTGTGACGAATGTGTTAAGGCTTGCCCAGTTGGTGCAATCAAAGACGAAAATGGAAAAATTGTTATTGACGAAAGTCTTTGCACGCACTGCAATAAATGTGTATTTGCGTGTCCAAGAAAGGTAATATCTAGAATTTAAAAAAGGAACCAAAGGTTCCTTTTTTGCTGCACAAAATTAAAAATAGCGAAAAATATCAAAAATCTATTGTGAATTAAATAGCGATTATGTTATACTACAACCAGAAAAATAAATAGCACAAAATCGGAGAGTATTTTTATGAATGAAAAAATTGCTTGCTTAATTATGGAAACATATTCGGTTAAAATGGTAATTGCAAATGCTTGCCAAGGTAGCTTTTTTGTGATGTGTGATTCCGAATTTGGCGAAATCAATCTTGGGCTCGAAGATGGTTCGGATTACTTTCTTAAAAAACCTCAAATCGACTTAACGATTTCTGTTTTAAAGAACTTCCGCAAACTTTGTGATATGCACGGTGTGACTAGGTCTTATGCTGTTGCAAATTTCGAGTGTGGGGCTAAACCAAAGAATATCTATAGTTTTTTTGATGAAGTATATGCCACTTGCGGTTTTAAGTTTACAATACTTTCTGATGAAGAACAACAAAATTATGTATTTTCGGGGCTCTCTAATGGGTACGATATTCATAAAGGCGTAATTTTGCATGTTAATAGTGAAAGCATTAATATTATTCAATTTAATAGAAGAAATATTTTAAACCAAACAACTTTGCCTTTTGGACCAATGACTCTTGCTAATATGTTTGGCGACATTAAAGACAAAGATACAATGCTTCAAAAGATTGAAAAATATATAAAAGTTCAATTTGATGATGTTGAATGGCTTGCTCCACTTGGTGAAGAAATGACTCTTACTTGCAGTGGTAGAGCATTTACAGACATTTCAAAAATGGTTCGTAAATATAAGAAATATCCACTCAAAAAAGACGATGGCTATGAACTTAACTTCCAAGATAGCGATACAATCTTAAAGCAACTTTCAGAGCTTTCGCTCGACAAAACTAAGAGAATTAGGGGAATAGAAGAACCACGTTCCGATGTTTTTGTTGCGGGCTTAGTTCTCGCAAATTGCATTGCCGAAAAGTTTAACACCATGAAGTGTACAATTATTGAAAATGCAATGAGATCGGGAATATTTTACCGTGAAGTTATCCCTGCAACACTCGAAAAACCAGTTGCAGACGTTCTTGGATATTCATTGCTTGCACAAAACAATTTCTATGATTTAGAAGATTCTAAACATAATGAGCAAGTATATAATCTTTCTATATTGCTTTTCAAACAATTGCGCGTTTTGCACAAATTACCACGTGGATATGTAAAAGTATTGCGTATTGCATCATATATGCACGATGCTGGCAAACGTATTAATTGCGAAAATCATGCCGACTTTGCATACCCAGTTATAATTGGATCAGACATTAAAGGTGCAACGCATAGGGAAATCGTGCTTGCTGGCTTTGCAGCATCGCTTCACCAAGGTGGCGAATTGCAAGCAACCGAATGGGTGAAATATAAAGATTTGCTTTTAGATGAAGACATTGATGCAGTTAGAAAGCTTGGCGTAATCTTGCGTTTAGCCGAAGCTTTTGACCGCACAAAACGCAATTGTATCGTTGATATTAATTGCGATATTCTTGGCGATTCAGTCATAATGAAAACAGTATCCGAAGGCGACAATTCTTTTGAAATCCAGAAGGCACTCGAGTGCTCAAAGGATTTTGAGAAGTATTATAGGAAGAAGTTAGAAATCCTCTAGTTTTCGCGGCAAAATTTCAGCACATTACTACAGAAAAACAGATAAAAGCCAAACAGTTACATACGAATTAGTATGCGCCTGCTTGGCTTTTTTTGTTTTCTTTGTACTGCACTAAAATTTTGCCGCGAAAACAATTGTATGGTACACGCCTGCCTGAGATTTTTTTATTTCTTTCTATAATATCAAAATTTTGCCGCGAAAATATTGTGTTTTAACACCTGCTTGGAAATTTTTTGTTTCTTTCTATCATATCGAAATTTGAGCCTTAAAACAATTGTAAAAAATTTCAGCACATTACTACAGAAAAACAAGAAAAAGCCAAACAGTTACATACGAATTAGTATGCGCCTGCTTCTTGGCTTTTTTATTCTTCCTAAAAACACGCAAACTATGGCGTTAAACCAGTAGTGGGGAAAATAACGTTATCCCCGACACGTCATCTTGAGCGTAGCAACGCGTAGTCGAAAGATCTACTTCATACAATTCACATTACAAATAAAATTGCTGTTTTATTTTCAGAACTATTAGTACAAAGTGGATCTTTCGACTTCATTTCATTCCGCTCAAGATGATGGGTGTGGTGGTCTGGTGCTACACTAAAAAATGGGGTGTAGTGGTTCTCATATTTCCAGTCCCTGTCATTCAGAGCGTTGCGTAAGAAACGCGAAGAATCTACTTTATACATTCAACTCTGTAAACAAAAAATCAGATTGATTAAATCTGCTAAACTCTATTTATTCTTATTTTTTACATTGCGATTGATTTTTAATTTATAGAATATGCCATACTTTTTCCTTGCGTCATCTTCGGCATTTTCGAAGCGGTAGGTGTTGGCACGAAGAGTGTTATAAAAATCGTCCTCGTTGCGATATTTATATTCAAGGCGCTTAAGTTTTTTTATTGTGTAACTTTGCGCGTCGCGTTCGATTGCTTGGTTGTTATACATAATTCTATCTTCACTGGAAGTGAAGTAGTTTTGCCAGTTCTTTTTCCAACGTTTTTCCTTAAAGTTGTACCAATGCAAATTCTTTTGCACAATTATGTATTGGTATGCGTGCCTGCCTTCGTGAATAATGGTTTCTAGGGCATGAAAACGCAGTTTATCGTTATATAACAGTTCTTCGTTTACATATATCATTTTTTCGCCATTATTGATAGAAAACATGCCATAGCAGTTCCAGTTTGGTGTGTCCTTTACGCGGACAGGGACAGCTTCGCGATGTTGCTTTTTTGCCATTTTGTTTTCTAGCGCTTGAAGAATGCGCAAGCGTTTGTCTGGCGAGTATTTTTTCCATTTTCTTTGTTTAAATTTACTAAATAAAAATAACATAACATTTACCACTTATAGAATACTATTTTTTATAAGCAATTGTCTATCTTATCGTGTAATTTGTTTACATTTTTTTGCGTGTTTGATACAATTATATTGTGAAATACGTAGTAAAAAGTGATAGAATAGAGATTGAAAAATGTGACGAATTTGATATTCGTCAGATTTTGGAGTGTGGGCAAATATTTCGCTTTTATGAAAATAATGGTGAATATTCTTGTTGCAGTGGTGATAGATTTGCAAAGATTATAGAAAGTGATGACAAAATAACTATTTTAACAAGTGACCCAAGGTATTTTGAAAACTTTTTTGACCTTAAAACAGACTATGCGGCAATAAAGAAGCAGTTATCTGCTGACGCGTTTATGGCAAAAGCTATTAGCTATGGTAAGGGAATACGTATACTCAATCGTGAGCCGCTTGATTGTATTATTGAATTTATTATATCTGCAAACAACAACATAACGCGCATTCGCAAGATTGTCGAAAGGTTGTGTGAAGGTGCTGGTACAAAAAAAAGTGGTTATTATGCATTTCCAACAATAGACCAGCTTGCAGATAGGTCGCTTGAATTTTATAACAGCCTTGGTGCAGGGTACCGTGGTGCATATCTTTTTGATACTGTCCAAAGGTTAAAGCTAATCGATATAAGTATTCTTAGAGAAATGCCAACACAGGACTTAAAAAAGTTTTTAATCAGCCTTAAAGGGATAGGTGAAAAGGTGGCAAACTGCATTTTGTTGTTTGGTTTTCACCGCATGGACACGTTTCCTGTTGATACATGGATTGCAAAGGTTTATGCCGACCACTTTGGTGGCGAATTAACATCACGCGTGCAAATCACCAGGTTTTTCGAGGAAAAATATGGTACTTTGTCTGGCATAGCACAACAATATTTGTTTTATTATAAAAGAGAATGTTTAGAATAAATTTATAAAAGGGGTATTGAAAAAGTAGTTTTTGTATGGTAAAATATACATGCTACCCCAAAGGAGCGATTATGTTTAGAGCATTTGTTACATTTTTTGCTGGAATGGATTTGTGGACAATTCTTGCTTTTGTTTTGACAAACGCATGCTTTGTCCTTTGGGTTTTCTTCCGCAAGCACAAATATTTGCCATTTATTGGTATTTTTGGAGTGCTTATTACCGTTCTTGCAAGATTAAATGCTGGTTATTCGTCGAATAACGAACCATTACTTTATATGTTTTGGGAAGTTGCTCTTGTCGTAATCATATATTTTGCAACGTTCTTTATAACAAAAGCTATTGTTGATTCAAAAAATCGTAAGCGTCAAAATGTCGGATATATTCACAAAACCGAGATTAAACTTAACGACAACGGAACGCCTGATTTTTCGGAATTTATGGGCAGAATGGGCGTGTGCAAAACAGACCTAAGACCAACTGGTAAAGTTGATTTTGGCGACAAAATCATGGATTGTGTTGCGCAAAAAGGCTATATTTATGCTGGGCACAATGTTAAAGTTGTTAAAATTGAAGGGGCAAAAATTGTGGTAGCAAAACGTAATTAGGAGGCATTTGCCTTATGACAAATTTGTTACTATCTATTAGTGTCGGTGGAATTGTTACTCTTTCGATTGTCGGCGTACTTATACTTGCGGCGATAATTGTTTTTTTGTGCTTGGTTCCTTTCCGTCTTTGGTTTAGAGCACTTATGAGTAATGCTCATATTCCAATGACAAAACTAATTGGTATGAAAATGCGTAAAGTTAATGTTACGTCTATTGTTTTAAATTATATCACTGCTAAAAAAGCAGGTATCAATATAACACTTGAAGAGCTTGAAACTCATTCTATGGCTGGTGGGGATATAGAGCGTGTTGTTAAAGCTCTTGTATCTGCTAACTCTGCAAACTTTGACTTATCTATTCAAACAGCTAAGGCTATTGACCTTGCTGGTCGTGATGTGTATCAAGCTGTTAGAACATCTGTTGTGCCAAAGATTATCGAGACTCCAGAAATTTGTGCTATGGCAAAAGATGGTATTGAATTAAAAGTAAAAGCAAAGGTTACTGTTACATCAAACATGCACATGCAAATCTCTGGTGCTGGTGAAGAAACAATTATCGCCAGAGTTGGTGAAGGTATTGTTACTGCCGTAGGTTCGGCTGCAAATCACAAAATCGTCATCGAAAGTCCAGATATTATTTCAAACACAGTTCTAAGTAAGGGGCTTGACAGCGGCACTGCTTATGAAATTGTATCTATCGATATAGCTGCCGTTGATGTTGGCAGAAACATTGGCGCGGAGCTTGAAATTGCCGAAGCAGAAGCTGCAAAACGTATCGCTCAATCTAAGGCAGAAGAGCGTAAGTGTATGGCTATTGCTGCCGAAAACGAAATGAAAGCAAAAGTTCAGGAAATGCGTGCACTTGTTGTTAAGGCAGAAGCAGAAGTGCCAAAGGCTCTTGCAAAAGCACTAGACAGCGGAAAGATGTCTGCCATGGATTATTATGAATTGCAAAACTTGAAAGCTGACACTGCAATGCGTTCTGCAATTGGTACCGAAAAGGAAACATCAACAGACAACAATAGTTCTAAGTCTAGACCATTTTTCCCAAACAGACCTCCATTTGGTGGTAATGATTAATGATAGAAATTTTACTTATTAGCCTTTTATTAGTTTCTTGCCTAGCCATTAGCTGGGCAATTTTTCATAATAAAAAAAAGAAAGGCGATAAATCTAGCAAAAAATCAGATAAAAAAGCTGAGAAAAAAGAAGAGAAGCCAGTGATAAAATCTGGAGAAGACAAGAAAGATAAGTCGCAAGAAGATAAATCAGAAAAAAAGAAAGATGAAACTACCGAAGAAAAACCGCCAGAGATAAAAGATGATATAAAACTTTCTAAATCTGAGCGCAAATTCAAGATTACAAAGGCGGCAAAAGAGACACCAAAAGAAACGCCACGCATAGAAAAAGTTTATGCAGGTGAAGAGCAAAAAACAGAAGAACCGCAAGAGCTAGAAATGGTAATGGTAAAGCAGCCAGAACCACAAAAACAATCAGCACAAGTATCTGGTGAAAAAAGCATTGAAAAGGTTTTTGATGAAAGCAAAAAGGAAGAGCAAGAAGAAAAACAAGAAGAGAAACCAAAACAGCCAGACAAGACTTTGCCAATAAGAACGCCATCAATAAGAGGCCGCATAGATTTTCGCACGCATCTTGATGATATTTACAATGGTTTTTCGATGGGTATTGCTCCACCTCCACCACCAAAAAAGATAGAAGAAAAAGAAGACAAATCAAAAAAATCAGATGATGACGGGTCGAACTTTTTGTTCAAATTTTTCAAAGATATGGACATGGAAGAAATGCCCGAAAAACCTAAGAAAAGTAGCATAAAAATCAACACAAAGGACATGCTTATTGCAGATACTTTGATGCATAGACCAACGTATTTAAAAAAATTTAAAAAAAATAAGAGAATTTAAAGGTTTTTTACGTTTGAATTTCGAAATATAGTGTTGTAGGACTTTTGGAGGCAGATTTTGACAAACGGTTTTCCAGCAGGGTTTATCGACGAACTAAAAGCAAAAAATGATATAGTTTCGGTCGTTTCGAGATATGTTACACTTGAACGTAAAGGCAGAACATATTGGGGAAGGTGTCCGTTCCACGGTGAAAAGACGCCATCTTTTGCTGTGAACGAAAATGATCAGTTTTATCATTGCTTTGGTTGTCATGCTGGTGGCGATGTTATAAAATTTGTCCAAGAGATTGAAACGATGGACTTTATGGGTGCAATAAACTTGCTTGCAGAGTGGGCACACATGGAAGTTCCTGCACTTTCGAATACCGACAATAGTGCAATAGAAAAAAGAAAGCAACAAAAAGAAAGATTGCTCGCCATTATGAAAGATACGGCTAAGTATTATCACTCAAATTTGTCGCTTCCAGTTGCAAAACCAGCACGTGATTATCTTGCAAAAAGAAAGGTTATGCCAGAAGTTGCAAACAAGTTTGGAATGGGTTATTCGCTTGGATATAACGAATTGCCAGTATACCTTGCTAGCAAAGGTTATACCGAAAACGAAATGCTTGATGCTGGCGTGGTTAAGCGTAATCCAAGCGGCAAACTTTATGATGTTGTTGCGGGCAGGTTAGTTTTTCCAGTTATTGATGTTTATGGTAATGTTATTGCATTTTGTGGTAGATTGCTTGATGCTGAAGCTGCATTTGCAAAATACTTAAACACAGCCGAAACGATGCTTTTTAGTAAGGGCAAAACACTTTTTGGAATTAACCTTGTAAAAAAGAAAAAACAGACTTCGCCAATTGATTATTTAATCGTGGTTGAAGGGCACATGGATGTTGTGTCGCTCCACAAGGCTGGGTTTGATACGGCTGTTGCCAGCATGGGAACAGCTCTGACCGAAGATCAAGCAAAACTTATGAAGCGTTTTTCTGACAAAATTTACATTTGTTACGACGGGGATTCTGCGGGCAAAAAGGCAACACTTCGTGGGCTTGATATTTTGAAGAATAATGGGCTCGAAGTAAAAGTTGTATCTTTACCGGAAGGACTTGACCCAGATGATGTGATCAATAAATATGGTGCAAGTGGCTATCAAAAATGCTTAGACAGAGCTTTGCCACTTGTCGAGTTTAAACTTAAATATTTGCAAAAACTTTATGATGTTTCTACGCATGACGGCAAAGCTAAGTATTTGGAAGAATCAATTCTCGTTTTAAAATCACTTAGCGACGTCGAGGCGGAGGTTTATCTTGATCTTGTTTCTAGCATAAGCGACAGTAACAAAGATTTTATACGCAGACAACTTAGCAAAGAAACGTTAGATAAACCGCAAGTTTCTACATTAACAAAACTTGCTGCCGAGCGTGAAGTTACGCCGCTTGACTCTGGCCGTGAAAAAGCAGAAAAATATATTTTGTCGTGTATGGTGCATGCAAAGCCTTTTGTGAATGCAAACCAAGACATTTCGAAATTGTTTTCGAGCACGCGTCAAGAATTTTATGAATTTTTGCACAGTGCACTCCAGTTAACGCAGACTGGTACAAGCTTGGTGCAGAAATTTTATAATGAGTTTAGCGATGAGCTTAGCGAAGAAGCTAGCGAAATTGTGAACTATTTGCTTATCGGTGGAAATGAAGAATTTGACTCTACCGTATACAATGATTGTGTTTGGCGACTTGCCAAAGAATATTATGAAAAGCAAATCGAAGAACTATCGAAACAAGTAAAAACTGAAATTGAGCCTTCAAAAAGGCGTGCAATTGCTGAAAAAATAAACGATTATTTGATAAAAATTAGGAATAAAAAGGTGGATATAGTATGATAAAACCTGAAAAACTTGAACAAGAGATACAAAAGGTTATTGAAATTGGTAAAAAGAAAGGCGAACTTTCGATGGACGAAGTTGCCGAACGTTTTTCGAAACTTAACATTGATGAAGTAGATGAAATCTTGAATAGAATTCAAGATGCCGGCATCACTTTAACCGAAAATACAGATATTGATACAGATGCTGATATCGAAAGTTTGCTTACAAGTGAAGCTACAGATGACCCAGTTAAAATTTATTTGAAGGATATTGGTCGTGTTCCACTTTTAAGCGTTCAAGAAGAAAAAGAATTGGCAATTCGCATGAAAGAAGGCGACGAAGAAGCAAAGGCTAAACTTTCGGAAGCTAACTTGCGTTTGGTTGTGTCTATCGCAAAAAGATATGTAGGCAGAGGTTTGCTTTTCCTTGACCTTATTCAAGAAGGCAACTTTGGTCTTATGAAAGCTGTTGAAAAATTTGATTACACAAAACAATTCAGATTTTCGACATATGCTACTTGGTGGATAAGGCAATCAATTACTCGTGCAATTGCAGACCAAGCAAGGGTAATTCGTATTCCTGTTCACATGGTAGAAACTATCAACAAACAAACCAGAGTTTCAAGGCAATTGATGCAACGCTTTGGCCGTGAACCTACAACCGAAGAAATTGCTAAAGAAATGGGCGTTTCTGAAGAAAAGGTACGTGATATTCAAAAAATCAGCCAAGATACCGTTTCACTTGATACACCTGTTGGTGAAGAAGAAGATAGCAACCTTGGAACATTTATTCAAGACGAGTCAGCAGCTTCGCCAAGTGAATCAGCAACAATCATAATGTTAAAAGAACAACTTTTGGACGTGCTTAATACATTGACTCCGCGTGAACAAAAAGTAATCATGCTTCGTTATGGTATTGACGATGGTCATCCAAGAACACTTGAAGAAGTTGGCCGTGAATTTAACGTAACGCGTGAACGTATCCGTCAGATTGAAGCAAAAGCTCTTAAAAAACTAAGACATCCATCAAGAAGCAAACGCCTTCGCGACTTTTTAGAGGACTAAGATGATTTTAAGCAAAAGGCTAGAAAAAATATGCGAAATCATGCCGCAAGTTGATACAGTTGTAGATGTTGGGTGTGACCACGGATATTTGGAAGAATTGATTTTTAAAACAGGTAAAGCAAAATTTGTTATTGCGACCGATATAAGCGAAAAAAGTTTAGAGAAAACAAAAATTAGGGCAAAAAAATTAAACTTAAACAATATAGAGTTTGTATGCGCAGATGGATTACAATTTAAAAGTCAAAGAAAGTCAAACTTGGCAATAATTGCTGGTATCGGCGGAGTAGAAACCGCAAACATTTTAAAAAACAACAAAATAGAAGATGTAACGGAATTTATTTTGGTGCCAGTACAAAATTCTGTTTATGTGCGAAAGTTTTTAATTGACGGAAATTATGAAGTGATGTATGATGAAACACTTTTCGAACGCGGGAAGTATTATAGTGTTATATATTGCAAAAAGTCAAACAAGACAAATATCAAAAGCTACCGTTTTGGAATTAGTGATCTAAATAATTTTGGCGAAGACTTTGAAAGGTTTGTGAATAGAGAACTTAAAAACTTGCAGTTCTTAGATAAACTAGATGCAAACAATGTTGACGCTGAAAAACAAGAATATAAAAAACAGCTAGAACAAATAAAGGAGAAAATAAAATGCAAGAAATGTTAAAGTATCAAGAAATTGATTCTAAGATTAAAAAGATTGAAAGTGATATTCTCGCTTCTGAATCGAGAAAGAATGCTGCAAAAATGCAACAATATCTAAAAGATTCTCAAGCAAAAATTATGAGGCTTGAGGAATCGAGTGGTAAGGTTGTTGACACATACAAAAAGGCAACAAATTTATACAACGATTTTGTAGACAAACTTTCGGAATTAAATAAAAAGATAGAAGGTTCATCTCTTGAAAACATAGAAGGATTAAAAGAACTTGTAAGTAAGTACTACGATATTTTGAGCAAGCTCGAAAGAGAAATAAGCAATCTTTCTAATCAAATTATTTCTATTAACAAAGAGTTTGATTTAGTCATGAAGAATGCAAGAACCGCAAAGAAAAATCTTGATATTTATAAAAACGAATACAACCAATTAAAACTTTCGAAACAACCAGAAGTTGATGCTTTTAAAAAGGAACTTGACCAATTAAAAACTAAAATTTCACCAGACTTAATGAAAAAATATCTTGCAAAAAGAGAGGGTAAATTTCCAGTATTTGTTCCAGAAAAAGACGGAAGATGTGGTGGTTGCAGAATGGAAATTCCTGGCAGTAAACTTAATGAGCTTGCTGTTAATGGTAAGGTTGAATGTGAAAATTGTGGTAGAGTAATTTATAAGGCGTAGTAAAAAAATAATTAAAAACAATAAAAAGTCTTAGGTAATTCTAGGGCTTTTTTTGTTGCAAAAAATAAAAAAACAATTACAAATTACATATGATTATATAACAAAACACAGAGCATAAATAATGTAATTTTTTATAAATTTATTAGTGAAAAACGGGCAATTTAAAAGTAACATTTTTTGCAAAATTGTAGCATATAATTTGATATGAAAAAAGTGTTACAAACGAGTCTGGTTTTGGTTAGTGCGATTGTTGGAGTTGGATTTATAAGCGGAAAAGAAGTGGTAACTTTTTTCGCTAAATTTGGTTTAGCGGGGTTAATTTTTGCTGTTATTGCTAGCATTATTTTTAGTATAACAATTGCATATTTTTTGTTTAAATCAAACGATATTGACAAATTGTTATTTTGTAAAAAACCGCAAAATTTGATAAAACAAAGTGAAAAAGTGCCCCAAAATGATAAAATTTACTCAATAAATGTAATTTTTAAAAATTTATTACTTGTTGCATATGTGATTATTTCGGCTGTTATGATAAGCGGGTTTAGAGTTGTTTTTAATGATTTTTTATCGCCTGTGATTGTTGAATTGTTGATTGCATTTTTACTTGTTTTATTGTTCTTTTTTGTTGGAAAAGGTGAAAAGGGACTTGGTTGTTTGCCTGTGATTTTTTGTGTCATTTTTGGTGTTTTGCTATCAGTAATTTTTGCTGAAAATACTGGTAATATTTATATAAACTCAACAACTAAAACCAGCAATGTTTTTATTATGTGTTTGATGCTTTTTTATGTATCAATGAATTTGTTTACT
This sequence comes from uncultured Clostridia bacterium, assembly GCA_934756675.1. Classification (GTDB taxonomy): domain Bacteria; phylum Bacillota; class Clostridia; order Christensenellales; family UBA1242; genus CAKVLG01. The sequence goes on from CAKVLG010000006.1 coordinate 50,842, forward strand.
TGTTTTAGTGTACTTGTTAAGTTTGGAAAAAATATGAATAAAAAAGAATGTTTACTTTCTGGTATTATTAGTGGAATAATTATTTGTGTATTTTTAGTTTTATCTGTTTTGGTGCTTGGTGGGCAAACCGATAATATTCGAATGCCAATACTAAATGTGATTAAAAATAATGTGGTTAAAAACTTGTATGTTGTGGTAATTGTTTTGGGGTTACTTACAACTTTGTTTTCGACTGTGCATGGGGCGGTGTATATTGGTGAAAGCAAAAATTTAATAAAAAAGAGAGTGATGGTTCTTTATTTTAGCTATCTTATTTCGAGTTTAGGATTTAATTTACTTGTAGGAAAAGTATATCCGTTGCTTGGATTTTTTACAATGCTTGAACTAATTATCATTTATTTAATCATTAAAAAACCGCAAAATAACAAATTTGTTTGTTAAAAAGTGCAATATTTTATCAATTATTAGATATTTTTGTAAAAACATGTTCAAACTAATTTTGATAAATAATTTTATAAATTTGGTCAGTTAAAGCTAATTTTCAGGGCAACAGAAATGGGTATTCAAATGGGTATTCATAAGAAGATTTGACAACTATATTTATATTATAATTTATTAAGATAATGGCGAAAATCGTTTGGCAAAATTTCGAGTATTTGTTATAATTTTTCTATAACCAATATTTAAGAAATTTTGGAGCGTATGGAATATGGCAAAGAAAATATCAAATTCATTAAAGGTTACAATTATTGCTTTGGTCATCACGATGTGCATTGCATTTGGCGGTGTACTATTAGCAGTTTTGTCACGTGGGAACAATACAAACCTATCGGCAGGGCAAAAAACCCTGATTTCTTCATTGCAAAGCGATGAAGACCATTCGTCTAAGTTAGACGCTAAGGAGCTTAACCTTGGCAGTGCATCTTACGATAGAGTTTTGAAGGACTTTGGTGAATATTGTTTGGTTCAAGTAGGCGAGGGTAAAAAACTTCTTTCACTTAGAACTGGGTTTGAAGGCGTTGAAGTCAACTTGACGTTCGATGATGTTTTAAGCATTAACGGAAACTTGGTTCTTGCTGTCATTGGGCAAAAGTATCAAGTTTATAAAATTGCGTATAAAAACAGCTCCACAATTGTTGGCGAGCAACAACTTGCTTTTGCCGCTGACTATGCAAACTTTTTTGGAAATATCGCAATAGGATATTACACAAAGCTTGAAATCACTCCGCAAGAAATTTATAATGACCACTTGCGTATATATAACATTTCTGGTAATACTCCAGAACTTGTGTTGGAACAGACAAATGTTGTTGCTTACGATTTTAGTGACGCAGCAATTGCTTTTACAAATATTTCTCTTGATAATGGTTTGCCAAAATCATTCACAAAAATTTATTTGCAAACTCAAAATGGCAACTTGGAGTTCGAAAAACAACTAGAAAACGATGTTTCAATTTCGGTTGAAAAAACAGATTTCCAAGTGGGCGATAAGTACATTTCGTTTAAAGGTTACCACAATATTCGTATTACAGATAACTTTATTTATGATGCATATCGCCGCATTGTTTCGCCAGATAAGGCAGATTATATTTCTGGCGGCAATGGTATAAAAATTACTACAAAACTTTATAGTCGTACAAACGATAAATCTATTGAATTGTTAGACGGCCATTATTTTGATACATTTAGCGAAGATCAAAATGGCATTGCTTTGCTTGTTGGTGAAAAGTATACAGCCGATAATCAGCTTGACCTTGAAAACCGTATTGCACTTTTATATGATACAAATCTCGATATCGTTATTAGCTATGACTATGTGAAATATGGAAAACCAATTGGCTATAAGAATGGGCTCATTATTTGTGACAGTGGTATTTTAACAATTATTGGAGCAGAAGAAGTTTCGTTTAGTCAAAGAATTGAAGATCGCGGCATTTATGCCCTTAGATTAACGCCAAGCGAAAAAATTGTTCTTGGTATTGCTTCTGGTGTTGTTTATGCAATTAACCTTGAAACTGGCGATGTTAGCAAAATTGCAGATTATTCTTCTAGGTTTGTTGATGGTAAAATGATTTGCAAAACTCAAAATGCTGACAAAACTTACACATATTACCTATATGATTTGAATGGTAATTTGTCGGAGATTAAAAACATTTATGTCGAAGGCGACTTTGAGTATTACACAATGCTTGGCACTGGGTATTACTTTGAAAAAGTGAACGACAGAACCGTTAATATCAAAAACTTTGCTGGTGCAACATTATTCTCAAATGTTTCTATAGAGTCTTTTGAGTTCTCGATTAATGATGATAAAGTGCTTGTTGCAAATTTCAATAATGGCACAAAATTTATGTCGATAAAGTCGACTTTTGTTAACAGGGTTTGGTTAGCAGAGTCTAGCTCGGAAGAAACCGAAGAAACGGAAGAAACCGTTATGCCTGTTTCTTATGGTTCAAACGAATTGCAAGATACTTCAAATGTAGCGTTGGCTACTGGCAATTCATCAACAACTACAGCCAAAAAGGGAACATCTATGAGAACTACAGATGATAAATTTGTAGTTTGTCTTAATGGCACAACATTCACGGTATCAAGCTTAAATGAACAATATGAGGTTTCAAATTGCACGGTATTTACGATGAAAATTGAATTTCAAACTGTTAGTGGTAACAATGGTTTGGTTTCAACAAAACCAAGTAACAAGTTTGATAGGGTAATAATTGATGCTGATGGAAACGGATATAAAACAGTTGAAAAAAATATAAAAAAATATGAAAATAAAAATAATAACAATACGATTAGTGATGATAATACTCATTACAGGGTAACCGTGTACTACACAATAAAAACTTATACCGTAACATTTAACAATTCAAGTGGTGGTAAAGATACCGACGGCGTGACATTGAAAAGCACTCCGACAGTGCCTAGTCCAGGTACTATAGTAGTGGCGTATGGCTATCAGACAGAAATTAAGTCAACATGTACTGCGACTGGTTACACACTTATTGGTTGGGCTGAAACAAAAAATGCAACAGCAGCTACTGTTGTTGTTGGTGGGAAATATACTGTTACAAAAAATGTGACATTATATGCTGTTTGGTCAAGAGATACATATAAGATAACATTTAAAGATAACTTTAATTCACTAACAACATATGGCAATTATGCTCCAAGTGGTTCTGTAACAAGTCCAGTGACTGCAAAATATGGTGATACCATAACATTGCCAAAGCAAGGTTTGTTAAAAGCTTATGGTTATTATCAACAAGGTTGGTATTATGGAAAAATTAAGGATTGTGGCAGCAGTGTGACTGTTACAGGCAATGCAACTTATACCGCTAGTTGGAGAATGGTTACATATAATATAACATACTCGTTCGCATATATTGGTAAATATAAATCATATAAAAAGTCAAGTTCATCACCGGTTACAACTGTTGAAAGAAATTATAATTTAACAAATACTTTGGAATATACTTCAAACTACTATTGCGTAAGTGAAGAAACTGGTAAATACCACACATTTGGAGCAAGTTGGCAAGGGTATAAAGATGGATCGAAAACAAATTGGCACATAGGATATTTCTATGCAATGATAGATGATGCCAAAAATGATTTTACATCTTCTAAAAAATCTTTTTATTTATATCCAACTGTGAGCACTGCAACAGAAATGAATGCATTGCTTTCTGTTGATTATAGTGTTATAGGTACGGGTAATGCGGCAGATGATATGTTGTTTAATAGCAGTGGTGGATATGAACAATACAGCATTAGTTCGATAACTTGCAACGGAACAGCTTTGACAAATTCTACTGCTGCACCTGGAGGAACGGTAACATATGCCTATGGCAGTAATCTTGAAATTAAACTAAACATGAAAAATGGTGTTGAGTTTATTGATGCTACGGGTGGACTTTATAGAAACGGCTCGAAATCGACACAAATATTTAGGGCTGGTGCATCAAATGGTTGGGCAAAAGTGACGGTAAATGGAAATGTTGTTACATTGAGTTTTACTGGTATGCAAGCAAAATATATAAGTGGTGATACGTTAGACGGTGGTAACATTAAGTTTAGCGTTAAACTTAAAACATACAACATTAGTGCTGGTAATAATGGAACGGTTGAAAAACCAGCCATGACTATTGGTTCGAACACTTATAACCCAACAGTTTTCCATTATGGTAGGGCATTTAAGATTACTTATAGCGTTTCTAGTGGAAACGTATTTGATAAACTAACATTTAACAGCAAAGACTTTGAGACTAAACTTACATACAATGGCAGCCGCAATGACCTTTCATTCTCTAATCTTGGCACTCCAACAGAGAATGGCGATGTTAAGACATATACATATTCTGGCTACAAATTTATTTTGACAAGCAAAGACGATTGCAGTTTTACACTTGTTATTGAAGGTAATATTCAAGGCGATATTGATTGTTCTATTACAACAAAAGTTGTTGAAAACGACTTGGTTATCAAGAAAAATAACGATATGTACTCTTCAAATGATAGTGGTTTAACAATAGATTGCAGAAATAGAACCGTTAAGAGCGGCGAAACATTTACAATAAAACTTACACCTGCAAGCGGATATGTTGTTAGCAGCGTATCATTCAAATATTATAACAAAGAAAGCACAAATAGCGTTCCTGGAACTGGCATTGTTTATAATGAATCATCTAACACAATCACAATAAGCAAAATGTTCTTTGAACTCGAGATTACAGTTAATTATCACAGAGCATTAGAAATTACGCTTAAGAGTTCAACACCAATCCAAGGTAACAAAATTTATACTCTTTATGGTGTCAACGTAAATGGTGACAAAGTAATCTTTGTTGAAGATGACCTAGTTAAAAATGGTAAAAAATATGTTACAATCTCATATTCGTCAGCTAACACTGTTGACGCTTTTGGAGTGGCAGCTGGTGGTTATGTTGCAGTTATCACAATTCTTGGTAACGATGATATAAATACATTTAAACTTGAACCTGTATCAAATGAAGACAGATTATACTATTTACCAAATGCTAAAGACAAAGTTTCAGTTAACATTGATGGCAGTGGTGGAAGAACCGAAGTTGAGATCGAAAAATTTATTGTTGACATCAAGGTTGAAACTTACCTTGGCAAGGGCAGTGGTCAATATGACGAAGAATCAGATCGTGATGGCCGCAAATATTACACAACAAACGTAATAGATTATAACTATTACTACAACAAAAAGGTAATAAAAGGCAAATATAGTTATTCTGGTACCGTCTATACGCTAGACGGCAATGTGTTTAAAATTTTAGCTAAAGACACAGCAGGCGATCTACAGGGCTATTTAATAGAAAGAATAACTATAGATGACAAAGAGTATAAAGCTGTAAGTGGCACAGCAACAGCTGCATTCTTTCTTGCAGAATATAGAAAAACGAACACTAGATCCTTTACGGCTAAAATTTATTACAAACCAATTGAATATACGGTTGAATACTATGCTGGAACATTTGATATTTCAGGTGACAGTGGCAACGAAACAACCGGAACTGTTGCTCCTACAAAGCATTTATTTAATGTTGAATCTACACTTTCTTCAAGCGAGTTCACAAGAACAAACTGGAAACACATTGGTTGGTCTACAAGTTCAGCTGATATAACGAGTAACAGCGGTAAGAGAGAAGATTATATTCTTGGTGCAGTGGTAAAACAACTTGCAAACACAAACGATGCAACGGTTAAACTTTATGCCGCATGGCAAGTAAATAAATTTGATGTAGAGTTCGATGTCAATGACTTTACAAATGGCAACGGTAGCACAGCAGCAGAAGTCCCTTCAACGGTAAGCATTAATTACCTTGATAAATTCAAATTGCCAACTGTAACGCGTGAAGGGTACACATTCCGCGGTTGGTACGCAAACGTTTATAAGGCGGCAGATTATGATTTAGCGTTTGGTGAAGGTCAAGCTCAAGCGGTAGCTAAACTCCCACCTTATGCTTTGCGTGTTGATAATAATGAAACATTAACCTATATAAAATATAATAGCTTAGTTAAAGCGGGCGCGGTAAGCGGAAGCAAAATAACACTTCATGCTTATTGGACTGCAAACAAGTTTAAGGTTATTTATAACTACGATGCGCCAACAGGTTGCAATTCTACAATAGATAGCAGATATTATGTTACTGGCGAGTTTGTTCAAGGCACAACGGGCCCAGCTTCACCTTATTGGGTCTATACATATGACCAAGAAAGCGAGCTAAGATACATGCCTGTAACAACAGATACAACAAAAGATACATATCTTTATGGTTACACATTTGTTGGTTGGTCGAACGAACCAAAAGGTGCTAAGGTTTATGACAACCAAGATGAAAAAATCAAAAATTCTTATGGCAAAACTGAAGATGATAACAACCAAGTGATTGAACTATATACTTTGTGGAAAGCCAACACCTACACGGTTAAATACGATGCAAAAAACCCAAGTTCAACATCTAGTGTTGTTGATTGGCTTGCAGATAGCGAAATGACATTTGACCAAGCGAATGTAATTAGTTATGTTAACATCGGCGAAGTTGATGGCAAAACATCAATCATGGGTTACAAGTTCTTAAATTGGACAACAAACAACACAGACGGCACCGAGATAACAATTGAAAATCAAGCCGACTTAAACTCAAATACATTATTTGCACAAGATAAAAAATATGGTAAGTTCCCAGGTGAAGTGGTTATACTGACTGCTCACTGGGAAGCAAATACCATTACAATTGTGTATGAAGAAGGCAAACCAGATGATTGCAGATCTGAAATGAAAGACTCATTTGCTCACAGTGCATCATATAAGTATGACCAAGACTTTAAATTGCAGAAGATGTTATACAAAGGTGCTCAAGAAGGTAGTTATACGTATACGCATCTTGATGGTTACACGTTTAAAGAATGGAAATGCAGTGATACAGATTGTGGAAGTTACGACACAACTGGGGCATATCAACATACAAGCAATATTCACACAGAAGAACAAAATATTAAAAATTTACACGGTAAAATTAAGAGTGAGACAATAACTCTCACAGCTGTTTGGGAAAAGAACACATTTGTTATTAAATACCATGCAAATGTACCAAAGGGCGCTTCTACAAAAGCAGACGCAAGGTTCTTTGATAAAGATACAGATAGTAGTGACCCTTACCACGAAGAAACTTATACATATGACCAAGCTCAGGTGCTTGCATACATGCTTGTACCTAAAAGCGACAGCGATACATATCTCGATGGTTATACATTCTTGTATTGGTCGACATCTGAATCTTCAAAAAAGTTTGATAACAAGCAAAACTTATTTGATTTGCCAGAAAGTGATAGATATGGTAAATTGCCTGGTCAAAAAATAGATCTTTATGCTGTTTGGAATGCAAATAAATACAATATTATTTATGACCAAAACGTACCTTTGGATACTAAATTTACGTTAAATAGTAACACAGACAGATATCCAAATTTTGGTGAAAAATACGAATATACATTCGATACACAATTCAATTTATATGAAGTAAAACCTTATGCATTAAAAGGTTATACATTCATGGGGTGGGCATTTGCTGCGGTTGGTTCAATAAAAGATACCGAAACATTTGCAGACCAACATTATACAAACAAACAATCTATCCATGGGGTAACAGATAGTGCCCGAAATATTAAAGATGAAGCACATAATTATCTAGCAGGGCGTTTACCAATTGGTTGTGATAGCGCAACTGGTGGCGGCGAGATTGTGCTTTATGCAATTTGGGGCAAGCAAGAATTTACTATCAAGTTCGACATGAACACAGGCAGCGAGAGTGCGACTAGATTAAAACTACCAGGATACAATCTTCCTGATGATGATGCCGCCTTTAGTGCAACGCCAAGCGACAAAAAAGTTTGGACAGATACAGCCTTTGGTGAGTTGCCAGTTGTTTCGAGTTATGGTTTCGACTTCACAGGTTGGTACTTTAAACCAGATTACGAAGACCCAGGCCGCACATATCGTGACGAAGAATCTGCATACAATTATTTAGCAACAACTGTGCTCAGCAACGATATTTGGAACAACTTGAAGTATAGCGATAGTCAGCTACTTAATGACGTTTATGAAAGCGGAAATAAATCATTTAAACTTTATGCTCACTGGCATATAAAGAGTTTTAATGTTAAGTTCGAAAACTTAGTTAATGCCGACGATCCAAATAATATTAAAGGTACGGTAGCTGGCGACCTTTATGAATATAATTCTCCTGACAACATAAAAGAAGTTGGTGCTGGTGTGTATGATAACAATACTATGTTTTTTGGTAACTATGCAGTTATCGACTTGACGCCAACCGTTGGTTATTTTGTTAACAGATTGCATTTTTATGCAACAGACAGGATGTCAGGTGAAGTTAGGGAATATATCCATACAATTAAGTGGGATCATAACGCAAAAAAAGTGTCGACAGACGATGCTGGCTCTTATGAAAAAGAGCACTTTATGGAAGGCATTGAATATATCTATTATGATTATCTAAATGATGAAGATGTTAACCATATACGTATTGTGATTGAGTTTGTTAAGGCTGACATAAAAATCGTTGGCGAAGAAGATGTTCAAACATTTGAAGTTGGCTTTAAGTCTAAAGCTGGTACAGAAAAAGACTTGTTTACAACTATTGTAGAATATGGAAAAACGATTGATGAAAGGTTGTTTGTGTTCCCATATAGGAATGCGTATAAGTTTAATCAATATCGTATGAAAAATAAATATGCACCAGTTGGTACTTACTCTGATGACGACGATAATTATGATGTCACACATGCAAAATATATAGACAAACTTATTAAAAACGATGCTATCATAACGCTTGAATATGGCGAATCAAGAACGCAAAGAGTACACTTCTTTTTGTGGAATGGATCTAGTTACGAAGAGCGAACTGGTCTATCTACACAATACATTTTGTGTGATAATGGCAAAAAGACAAGCGATTTTAATGGAACAAACTATACACTTGAAGAAGATTTGCTTGTGATAGAAAATCGTTATGACACAACTACGAACTTTGATTATGGAACGCCAATTGTAATTGTTAAAGATGGAAAAGAACAGACCATTTATGGGTTCACATATGGCGGTGTGTCGTTAATACTTCCAACCGATAACAGCAACTATTGGCCAGTTAATACATATCTTTCAAGGTACATAATCACGGGCTCTGCGCCAGCTGGAAAGTATTATTCAAATAATATGAACGACGATCCTAAAGCTGAGATTATTGTTAATGAAAGCGATTACACGCAATTTGACTTAGCATATATGATTCAAGAAGAAATCAATGTCTATGCGGTTTATAACAAACCATCGTTTAAATTTCTTGCGGATCGAAATGTTGAATGCTATGTTCCTGGGTACGATAATTCTGAGATATATAAATACATAAAATATGTACGCATTACTAGCAGTGAATTAGATGATTTAAAAAGTCTGCTTAAAGAATATGGAAATTTACCAGCGGCATTAGATAAATTCAAGAATAATAATTCTGGTCCAATTCACATAGCATATTTGGTGGACAAGAAAAATAACACTATTTATCAAGTAACAATTAACTATTATAACAATGACAATGGTACAATAGAAAACTTTTTTTAATTAAATACGGTTTTGAGATAAAGAATAATTTAGATTTATTGTTTGACAAAAAATATTAATATTGTTACAATTATTTTGTGAGGAATTGATTATGAAAAAATTCAGTAAAATTTTTAGTTCAATTTGTTTAGTTTTGGTTTTAGGTGTGGCTGTGCTTTTTGCCGGCTGCGCAAAAAAACCTAGAGTAGAAATCAGCGTCACAACTGGCGGTGGTGTCTATGTTGTTGGCGAAAGCACATCGGCAATCGGCTCACATGCTGTCGATAGCGGTGAAAATTATAGATTTAATATCATTGCAGACAGCGGATATTATATCGCAGGCATAAAAGTTAATGGGGAAGATGTTGACATTTCTGGTTTCGAAAAGAACAAAGAAGGATATCTTGTTGACCACCTTTATGTTATTAATAACGTTGAAAGTGACGTTACTGTTTTTATCACTTTTGCTCCATGCAAATATGACCTTAGAATTGTATTTAGCGACGGTAAATTCTTAACATACAAAAATGTTGAATACAAAAAACAATTCACACTATTTAAGTATGAAGTAGAAGGCAAGTCAAAATCTTTCTATTATAACGACATTAATGGTAAAGCTCATTATCTTGGCGACAATTGTTTGTTTACTATGGGTGGCAAGAATAGTGCGCTTTATGCAGAAGACAAATATAGTGCCGATTTCAAAACTAGACTTGATGCAATTTTTACTGGTTACGAAGTTTCTGTAACAGAATAAATTTAAATCAATAAAAAGCAAGGGGGCTTTGCCCTTGCTTTTTTGTGTTCAAAAAGTGTTATTTTAAAACAATTTAAAACAGTGGTTTGTGACCACTGTTTTTTTTGTTGTGAGTTATTGACTACTATTATCTAATTTATTTTAGTTTAGATAATTTATAACGCCTAGTGCTGCGATTGCACCGTCTGATGTTGCGGTTACAATTTGTCGAAGTTTTTTGACCCTTGCGTCGCCAGCTGCAAACACGCCAGGAAGTGATGTTTTCATGTCACTATCGGTAACAATATAGCCAGAGCTGTCGAGCTCGATTAAGTCTTGCAAAAGGGCGGTGTCTGGTGTTCTACCAATTGCAACAAAAACTCCGTCGATTAACAAGGTTTTTGTTTCTCCAGTTAGTTTGTTTAATATATCAATGGCATTAACTTTTTCTTTACCAGTAATATCCACAATTGTGGTGTTCAGCAAATATTCAACTTTGTTGGCACTAGCAAGTTCATCGACTTTTTTAATCAAAATATCGTCCGCACGGAATGCGTCCCTGCGGTGAATGATATATACTTTTTTGCAAATGTTAGATAAATATATAACATCGGTAAAAGCTGTGTTTCCGCCACCAACAACAGCGACTGTTTTGTTAGCGTAAAGTGAGCCGTCACACGTTGCACAAAAACTTACGCCATTGCCAATGTAGCGTCTTTCACCTTGACATTCAAGTTGGCGATTAGATGCACCAAGAGCCAAAATAACGGTTTTTGTTTGAATTAGCCCCATATATGTGCGGAGTGATTTTATTTCACCATGTAAGTCATAGCTCAAAACATCGCTTTGCACGATTTTAACACCAAGGCTTTCGACTTGGTCTTTCATCGCAAGGGATAAGTCAGTGCCAGTTATGCTTTTGAACCCTGGGTAGTTTTCGATTAAAGTAGTGTTAACCATTTGGCCGCCGGGTGTTTCGCGTTCTAAAACAAGACATTTTTTGCCAGCTCTTGCAAGATATATTGCACTTGTCAGCCCGGCGGGGCCGCCACCGACGATTACACAGTCATATATTTTTTCCATATTATTCTCCTTGTGCATTTATATAATTATTTTGACTTAATTCTATATTTTTTAGTGGAGCAAAGGGTAAGTACCCCTTGCAATGTTATTATCAAGATTATAGCATGTTTATTAATTTTAACCAAATAAAAAAATAAATATAAAAAATTTTGGCACAAATGATTGACATCGTCGTATTGGGGGTATATTATATATGTATAAAGTTTGACTTTCTTTGACCATTGTTAAACTTAAAGGAGATACTATGGCAAATATTAGTGATATTATTGAGCAATTTATTATCAAAACTATGGGGAACGACAATGAAGTTGATATTTCACGCAATGAACTAGCAAACTTTTTCCGTTGTGCGCCAAGTCAGATTAACTATGTGCTTGAGACTAGATTTACCGTTGACCGTGGCTATGTAAAAGAGAGCAAACGTGGCGGCAGTGGTTTTATTAAGATTAGTAAAATCAATGTCGATGATGAGAACTATGTTAACAAATTGATACTAGAAAGTGTAGGCGATGCATTAAACTACAAAAGATTAAGTCAGATTACCGAAAAACTTGTTAGTGAAGAAATTATTACTAGCAAAGAACGAGAATTGATACTTGCTGGCTTGTCTGACGAGTCTTTAGCTATGCCGCTTACGATTCGCGACAATATTCGTGCACGAAGTTTTAAAAATGTTTTAACAACACTTTTAAAGGAGAACAAGTAATGCAAACATCTTTCGATAATGCTGTTAATGACTTAAATGGTTATCGTGATGTTTTTGATGTTCCTGTTTTGCCAACAGCTCGCAAGGTTTGTCCTTTTTGCAAAACAGAGTTAGAAGATTACAAAGATACATATTTTGTTGGTTGTCCAGCTTGCTACAACACTTTTAATCAAGAGATTAAACGCGATTGTTTGCAAATTCATGGCAAAAACAAGCATGTTGGCAAGATTCCAGAAAAGTATAAGACAATTGCAGGCAAACAAGCTGAATTGCAACAACTTGAGTTTCAAAAATCAAGAGCTGTTGAAATGGAAGATTATGAGCTTGCAAACTTAATTAAGCAAAAAATAGCTAAGATTAAAGGAGAGATTTATGGCTACTGATCTTAGTTCAATTGTTATAAGCAGTCGTATTAGGCTTGCAAGATGTTTGGCAAAAATGCCGTTCCCAAACAGGCTTTCGGACGAAAAAGGAACAGATGTTTTGTCGAAGATTAATGGTGCGTTAAAGAACTTTAAGTTCACACTTTATAAATGCAAAAACTTGCCAGAGTTAGATAGTGAACTCTTGCGAGAAAAACATCTTATTTCTAGCGATTTACTAGAACACAAAAATATTAGCGGTGTATTATTAAACGATGACGAAACCGTTGCTATTATGATTAACGAAGAAGACCATGTTCGCGAGCAATGTATTATGCCTGGACTTGCATTAAACAAGGCATATGAAACTATTAATAAAATCGATGATGAACTATTGCGTAATCTTGATATTGCGTTTGATAGTGAGCTCGGTTTTTTGAATAGTTGCATTACAAATGTTGGCACGGGCATGCGTGCGTCTGTTATGGTGTTTTTGCCAGCACTGACAATGCTTGGCGAAATCAATGCACACATAACAACATTGTCTAATCAAGGTTTTGTTGTGCGTGGTGTGTATGGTGAAGGTAGTGGCAGTAGCGGATACATGTACCAAGTGTCTAACAGCCGCAGTCTTGGTGTTAGCGAGCGTGAGATTATCTCTGGCGTAGAAGCTAGTGTAAAACGTTTGTGTATGCTTGAGATTGATGCGCGCAACCGTTTGCTTTCGGAAAGGCATGATGAAATCGTTGACCGCGTGTGGCGTAGCTTTGGTCTACTAACAAACTGTTACAAACTTGGTGCAGACGAATTTATGAAGCTTGCGGGCGAAGTTAAAATTGGGTTGGCGCTTGGCTTGCTTAGGTTTAAAGACTGCTACATAATCGACAAGCTGATATTCAAATGCATGCCATCGAGCTTAATTAAGATTGCTGGTAGAACGATGTCTGGTTCCGAAACAGATAAATTCCGTGCTGAATATGTTGGAAAGTTCTTAGAAGATAATAGAATAAATAGGAGGTAGATTTTATGTTTAATTATCCAATGAGTGGAAATGTTAACGAAGCTATGCAGTCAGCCGCTGCAATTAGCTACAGAATGGGGCAAAACCAAATAGGTACAGAACATTTGCTTTTTGGTCTTGCTAAAACAGAAAATTCGGTTGCATCACAAATTCTTGCAATGTATGGTGCAACTGCTGATAAAATTGGCGATATATTGAAGAATTCGTCATTTGCTCCGCCTCTTTCTGGCAGAGTAAGTATGACATATAGCGATAAAGTTGCAATTGTTATGAGACGTGCTGCAAATATCGCTTTTGAAACAAACTCGTCATACATTGTGACAGAGCATGTGCTTTATAGTATGCTTTATGATACCGGCTCGACGGCTGTTGGTATTCTTCGTGGAAACTTGAAGATAGATATAAAGAAAATGGCACAACAAGTTTTGGCTGTTATTAATGGTGAAGATATTGATGCTGCTGACCAAGATGTGACAAATTCTTACGAAGACAGTCGCAACAAATCGACAGATAAGCAAGCAAACAAGGTCAATGAAAAGTTGCCAGAAGTTTTGCGTGATATGGGTATTGATTTAACTAACCGTGCAAGGCTTGGCAAAATGGATCCGATTATTGGTCGTGATAAAGAAACGTCAAGGCTTATTGAAATACTTTGCCGTAAGACTAAAAACAACCCAGTGTTAATTGGTGAAGCTGGTGTTGGTAAGAGTGCTGTTGTAGAAGGTTTGGCTCAAGCAATTGTTAAAGGTGATGTTCCAGAAGAATTGCAAGGCAAAACAATTTTCTCGCTCGAGATTGGTTCGCTTATGGCTGGCACAAAATACCGTGGTAGCATGGAAGAAAAACTTAAAAAGGCCATTGAAGCAATTATTAATAGCAAGAACATTATTGTGTTTATCGATGAAATTCATATGCTTGCTCAAGCTGGTAAACAAGAAGGTGAAGTTAGCCCAAGCGATATGTTAAAACCATATCTTGCGCGTGGTGAACTCCAAACAATTGGTGCTACAACAACAGATGAATACCGCAAGTATATTGAAAAAGACAAGGCGCTTGAACGTCGTTTCCAACCAATTATTGTTGACCAACCAAGCGAAGAAGATACTATTGCTATTCTAAAAGGCATTAGACCTTCTTATGAAAAATTCCATAAGATAAAGATTACAGATGATGCAATTGTTGCTGCTGTTAACCTTTCTGTCCGTTATATTATGGATAGGTCACTTCCAGACAAGGCAATTGACCTTATCGATGAAGCAAGTAGCCGCGCAAAAGTAAGTGCATCATATCATCCAAGTGGGCTTAAAATGCTCGAAGATAAGCTTGCTCAAGTTCAAAATCAAAAGAAACAAGCGTTGTCAAGGCGTGATTATGACCTTGCTGCAGAGTATCAACAAGAAGAAGACCGCGTAATGCGTGATCTTGAAACAGAAAAAACAAAGATAAGCAATCGTGACGGCAACAGTGGTGAAATCACTGCCGAAGATGTTGCAAAAGTTGTTTCTATGTGGACAAAGATTCCTGTTGATAAATTGACAGAAAGTGAAAAAGAAAAGCTTATGAATCTTGAAACAATATTACATAAACGTGTTATTGGTCAAGAAGAAGCTGTGCACACCGTTGCTAAAGCTATACGCCGTGCAAGAGCAGGGCTCAAAGACCCTAAACGTCCAATTGGTTCATTTATTTTCCTTGGACCAACGGGTGTTGGTAAAACAGAACTTACAAAAGCGCTTGCAGAAGCATTGTTTGACGATGAAAATGCCGTTATTAGACTTGATATGAGTGAATATATGGAATCGCACTCGGTTGCTAAACTCATCGGTGCACCTCCAGGATATGTTGGCTATGATGAAGCTGGTCAATTAACCGAACAAGTTCGCAGAAAACCATATAGCGTTGTATTGTTTGATGAAATTGAAAAGGCGCATCCAGATGTATTTAATATTTTGCTTCAAGTACTTGATGATGGAAGGCTTACAGATTCGCAAGGTAGAACAATTAGCTTTAAAAACACAATCATCATTTTAACAAGTAACGTTGGTGTTGCGGACTTGCCACAAGCTGGCAAATCTCTAGGTTTTGACACTGGCGCAACAAGCGAAAAAGTTAACGAACGAGAGTTTTTGATGAAGGCGCTTCAATCTAAGTTTAAACCAGAATTTTTAAACCGTATTGATTCGGTAATAATATTCGATAGACTTACAAAAGAAGATATTGTTAAGATTGCAAATATCATGATTGCAAACCTTAACAAAAAACTTGAAAGCAAAGGTATTTCGTTGCAATTTACAAAAGGTGCGATGGAACAAATCTTTGAAAAGGGTTACAATGCGACATATGGTGCAAGACCACTAAAAAGATTTATTGAACAAAACATCGAAGATGGTTTGGCAGAAGAAATCTTGACTGGTAAAATTGGTGATAACAATAAAGTTACTGTAAGTTTCGAAAATGGAAAGTTTGAGTTTAATGCTAAATAACTTGCTAGCACTGTACTCAAAATGATATAATAAATGTAGGAGGAAGGCTTATGAAAATTGAAATCTTAGAAAGAGATTATAAAGCAAAAGACAGATTAAAAGACTTAATAGAGAAGAAACTTGGTAGGTTTGATAAATATCTTGGGGACGAAGCTCAAGCAAAAGTTGTTTTATCTAGCAGAAAAGATAGATACAAAATGGAAATTTCAATCAAATCTCGTGGTTTGTTTGTAAGAAGTGAAGTTGAAACTGACAACATGTACGCTAACCTTGATTTGTGTTTAGCAAAAATGGAACGTCAGATTGTTAAATATTCAGACAAAATTATTGATAGAAAAAGAAATTTTGATATTCGTGATCTTGAATTTTTCGACATGCTTCCAGAGTTTAAACAAGCAAAGATTACAAAACATAAACTTTATGATTTGGAACCTATGACAGAAAAAGAAGCTATCGAACAACTTGATTTGCTTGGTAATACATTCTATGTATTCATCAATGTAAAGACACAAAAGGTTGCTGTTTGCTACAAGCGTGACGATGGCGACTATGGTGTTATCGATACAAACTACTAATAAAAAATTAACCAAGGCATTTGCCTTGGTTTTTTGTTGCCTAATTTTATTTCTTATATAGTTTTATTAATTCTTTTGCATAAGCGTTGTTAGGCGATTCGGAATTAATTGTTGGAGCATTGTCGTTATCGTTATAGATAGGTGAAAGATATATTACAACACCAACTCTTGTTGCGTTTGACGGAATTGATGTGTAAAAATTAATACAATCGGCATAACCGGGCTTATAGACAAGTAAGGTAACTTCGCCCCAGTCACGTTTTAAGCTTAGGTCAAAATTTGTGTTGGTGATTAACGGTACATGAATAAGATTTGTGAGCCCGCGCTTGTTGGTTGAATAATATTTGTGGTCTTCGATAATGCACACTGTTGCGTTGTCGATTGGTTTGTTTGAGTTTGCTTCGAGAACGGTGACTACAAGCTTGCCAGTTTTTTCTAAGTTGCCAGTTGAGGTAAATCTGGCAGGTTTTAATAAAAATAAAAAACTGATGTTTAAAACAAAAAGAAATACAATTGTGCCAATTTTAAAAATTCGTTTCATAATTAATTATATTTGTTTTTATGCTTTATTATGAAAGAGATAAGTGTTATAATGGTGCTATGAAAATAGAAGTAAAACATTTATCTTTTGGTTATGCAAAGCACCCTTTGCTACTTGTTGATGGTAGTTTTTGTTTAAAGTCAAAAACAACAACACTTTTACTTGGATGCAAGGATTGTGGAAAGTCGACAATGCTAAAAATTTTAACTGGGCCAAACAAAAATTATGTTGGTGAAATTTTGTATGATGGAAAAAGTTTAAAGGAATTAACTAGCAAAAATATTCAATCAAGTTTAATATTAAATCCGCCAGTTTTTGTGACAAATAAACGCGTTATAGATGAATTATGTGCGCCAGATTTTTTGAAAATTAATAGTGATAATTTGTTGTCTAAGAAAGAAAAGAAAAATCAAAAAACTGCAAAATTTAATGAAATATTATTGAAAAGTGCCAATATTTTGCCAAATATTGATAAAAATTGCAAAATAAAGAAATTATCAAGTGTTGAAAAGTTTGATGTTTGCATTGCAAGAAGTTTGCTTAAAAACCCACAAAATGTTTTTGTGGAACTAGCTCCAGAGTTTGAAATTACAGACGGTTTAAAAAGTTTGATAAGTGGAAGAACGGCACTAATTGCAGTTAGCAAAGTTCCAGATATTAAGGTTGATAAAGTGCTATTTTTAAGCATGGGAAAGTTAATAGAATATAATTCTATTGCTGATATGGAAAAGAACATGATAAACATTCAAGCGGCAAGGGTGCTTGGAAAAAGCGAGCAAGTGCTTGAAGTTTGCAAAAATGAAAACGGTTACTTTGCGGTTGTTGATGATGAGCGATTTAAGTTTGACAGTTTTTATAACAACTACTTTGCTAGTGACGAGTTGTTTGACGGCGAAGCAAATAAATATATTATAACTTATGTTGGTAATGAAGATGCTTCGCTTGTTGATTTAATTGCTAGTAAAAAGGTTAATATATTTAACGAGTTAACTGGAGAAAAAATTTATTAGTTAAAATCTATTGTATTTTTTGTACAAATTTGATAAAATACAAGGCAGTAGAAGAGGTATGGTATGCAAAAGACTGAAGATACAAAATTTAATAAATTAATAAAGGGTATACTTGCTGGGCTTACTGGCGACCAAAAAATGGATTTACTCAATAAAAATATGAGTAAACAATTTGTTGCTGTGCTTGAAGATAAAGAGCTTATTAACAGCATGGATGCTTTTTTTACGAACAATTTGAATGTGTCAGAAACTAGCCGCAATGCTTTTATGCATAGAAATACACTTCTTTATAGAATTGACAAGATTAGTAAAATGACAGGCTTTAATGTCCGCAATTTCGAAGATGCAGTTGTGTTTAAAATGCTTGAACTTATATATAGGGATGTTTACAAAAAATAATGATTAGCACAGATGAATTGTTAGTTGGACTGGAAGAGTTGTTTCCAAACCCAATGTGTGAACTTGAATTCGACAGCGAATTTGAATTGCTTGTTGCTGTGATTTTATCTGCCCAGTGCACAGACAGGCGAGTTAATCAAGTGACAAAGGAACTTTTTAAAAAGTATAACACGCCAAAAGATTTTGCTAGTTTAAAACAAGAAGAATTAGAAAAACTTATATATAGTTGTGGTTTTTATCACAACAAAGCTAAGAACATTATTGCTGCAAGTAAGGCGATTGTTGAGTTATATGACGGCAAAGTGCCAGACACTTTTGATGAAATAATCAAGCTACCTGGTGTTGGCGAAAAGACGGCGAAAGTTGTTTTGGCTGTTGCTTTTAACAGACCAGGTGTTGCTGTTGATACTCACGTTGGTAGAATTGCTAGAAGGTTGGGGTTAACAAAAGAAACAGATCCATCAAAAGTTAGCCATGATTTGGAAAGCATGTTTGACAAGAAAGATTGGAACAGGTTGCATTATATGATGGTGCTTTTTGGTAGGTATTATTGCAAGTCGCTTAGTCCAAAATGTGATGGTTGTAAATTTGCAAAAAACTGCAATTTTAATAAAAAATAGATAAAAAATGGGGTAAAAATATGTATTTAGACCGTGTAAAGATAAATATTAAAGCTGGTAATGGGGGTAATGGTAAGACCTCTTTTCATACTGAAAAATTTGTACGTGATGGTGGGCCAGATGGTGGCGACGGTGGTAAAGGTGGTAACATTGTTTTTGTCGCAACGCGTGACCTTGACAGTTTGGTAGAGTTTAGGTTTACAAAAAAATTCCGTGCAGAAAATGGTGAAAATGGTGGCTCTAAAAATTGCACTGGTAAAAGCGGCAAAGATTTGATTATTAAAGTTCCATGCGGAACAGTTATTCGTGATACCGAAACAGATAACATTATTGCAGACATGTTTTATGAAGGTGACAAAAAAATTGTTTTGTTTGGCGGTGAAGGTGGAAAGGGTAATGCTAGGTTTAAATCAAGTCGTCGTCAAGCTCCTGCATTTTCACAAACAGGGCAACTGACAGAAGAAAAAATGGTAACTCTTGAACTTAAAACTATCGCCGATGTTGGCTTGGTTGGTTTCCCAAATGTTGGTAAAAGTACAATACTTTCGATGCTCACAAATGCCAGACCCAAAATTGCAAACTATCACTTTACAACTCTTGCGCCTAACATTGGGGTGGCAAGCTATAAGGGTAACAACTTTGTAATTGCCGATATTCCAGGGCTCATTGAAGGTGCTAGCGAAGGTGCTGGACTTGGGCATTACTTTTTACGACATGTTGAAAGAACAAGACTTTTGTTGCATGTTGTTGATATTTCTGGTAGTGAAGACCGTGACCCATACAATGATTATCGCATTATTAACAAGGAACTTAAAAAACACGGCAAAAGTGTTAGTGGGCTTCCACAAATTGTGGTTCTAAATAAGATTGATCTTGACGTGAATGGCAATGCGAAAAAGTTTAAGGCAAAATTAAACAAGCTTAAAAATCCTCCAGAAGTGATAGAGATTTCGGCTGTGTCTAACACCAATCTTGATGAACTTTTGAGAGTGACTTACGAAAAGCTTAAAACTCTTCCACCAAGAAAGCCTCTTGAGTTTGAAGAATTTGAATATAAAAGACCAGATCCAAACAAGTATGAAATTACGCGTGCGGACGATGGTGCGTTTGTGCTTAGTGGCGGGTTTATTGACGAGCTTGTTCGTAACATTGTTTTGTCTGACCCAACAAGCTTTGCTCACTTCCAAAAAGTGATTAAAGAAAAGGGTATTATAAAAGCATTAAAAGCTCGCGGAATGAAAGAAGGCAGCACAATTAGAATTAAAGATACCGATTTCGAATATACTGAATAACAAGTTTTACCACCAAATTATCTGGTGGTTTTTTATTGTTTAACAATAAAAGTGCGAGCATAACCTTGACTAAATGGGCAAAGTTGTTTTATATTAAGTATAAGCGTAAAGCAAAGGAGAAAAAATGATTACATCTAAACAAAGGGCAGAACTTAGGGCTGCAGCAAATGCTTTGGAAGTATCTGTGCAAATCGGTAACGGTGGCTTAACTGAAAATGTTATAAAACAAGTGCAGATGAATCTTGCGAGCAAAGAACTTGTTAAAATCGATTGTCTAAAAAATAGTGATGTTGAACCAAAGGCAGTTGCAGAAGCTTTTGCAACTGCATTGAAGGCAGATGTTGTTAGTGTTATTGGTAGAAAAGTTGTTATCTACAAATATTCTAGCAATGCAAAACATCATTTATTAATGAGTGAAGAAAGCAAGAAAAAGGCGGAACAAAAGAATGAAAGACAAAATAGAAAAAATAGGAATTAGTTTTGATGAAGATATTTCTTCGGTTGATTCAAGTAGTAAACTCGAAGAGTTGCGTTTGAAATATCTTGGTAAAAAAGGTTTAATTAGCGATGCAATGGCGGATTTCAGGCTTATCCCAAACGAAATAAAAAAGGAAATGGGTAGTCTTATAAATAACCTTAAAAACAAGATCGAAGAAACAATTAATGCGGTTAAAGAAAAGATTACAAAAAAAGAAATCATGGCAAAACTCGAACAAGAAGAGCCATATGATTTTTCAGTGCCAGCAGATATAAAAGTGGGTTCGCTTCATCCAAGAACAATTCTTCAAAAGCAAATTGAAGATATTTTTGTATCTATGGGGTTTGTTATTGAAGATGGTCCAGAAGTTGAAACAGAATATAATAACTTTGATGCGGTTAACGTTCCTGCAAGCCACCCAGCACGTGACATTCAAGATACATTCTGGCTTGAAAATGGTGAAGTCTTAAAAACTCAAACTTCAGCTTCTCAAAACAGAATCTTGAAAAAATATGGCCCAAAATGCAAGGTGATTTTCCCAGGTCGTTGTTTTAGAAACGAAGCACTTGATAACTGTCACGAAAACACTTTCTTTCAAATTGAAGGTGTTGTTGTTGATGAAAATGTTAGCGTTGCAAACCTTATTTACTTTATGAAACAAATGCTTAAAGGTGTGTTTAAAAAAGACATCAATGTTCGTTTGCGTCCAGGCTATTTCCCATTCACAGAACCATCATTTGAGCTTGATGCGAGCTGTCCTTTCTGTGGCGGTAAAGGTTGCTCAACTTGTGGTGGTAGTGGTTGGATTGAACTTTGCCCATGTGGAATGATTCACCCTAATGTTTTGAGAATGGGTGGTATTGACCCAGACAAATATAATGGTTTCGCGTTTGGTCTTGGCTTTGATAGACTTGTTATGATAAGAACAGGGCTAAAGGATATAAGAGCACTTACCAGTGGTAATGTTCAAATATTAAAACAATTCGGGACTAAGATGTAGGGGGCAAGCGTATGAAAATTTCGATTAATTGGATAAAAGAATTTGTAGATTTAAGCGGCATTGACGAAAAACTTTTAACAGAAAGATTTAATTTAGCTACCGCTGAAATCGAAGATGTAGAATATAAAGGCAAAGAAACTTATGGCGTTGTTTTCGGCAAAATTTTGTCGGTTGAAAACGTTGAAGGCTCTGACCACTTGCATAAACTTTTGGTTGATGTCGGTAGTGAAAAATTGCAAATTGTTTGTGGCGCACCAAATGTTAGAGTAGGCATGATAACATGTGTCGCAAAAGTTGGCGGATGCGTGTGTGGCAAAAAAATTGGTAATGCAAAACTTGCTGGAGTTGAAAGTTTTGGTATGTGTTGCAGTGAAAGTGAACTTGACATTGGTGCTGACGATGATGGAATTATGGATCTCGAAGGCGATTATGTTCTTGGTAAAGACATAAAAGAAGAATGGCCAGTTGATGATATTGTTTTTGAAGTAGACAATAAATCACTTACAAACAGACCTGACCTTTGGGGGCACTATGGAATGGCTCGTGAATTTTCGGTTATTTTCGATAGACCACTAAAACCACTTGAAAAATTAGATTTAACAAAGTTTGATGGCTTAAAGAAAATTGATATTAATGTTGAGAGTGAAAATTGTTACAGATATAGTGCAATTAGTGTTGATAGAGTAACAGTTAAAAAATCGCCTATGACCATGAAGATAAGGCTCAACTATTGTGGTATGCGTGATATTAATTTGCTTGCTGATATAACAAACTACACAATGCTTGAAGTTGGCGAACCAATGCATGCATTCGATAATAAGATTGTTAAGGGTATTAATGTTATTGCTGCTAAAAAAGGCGACAAGATGTTGACACTTGAAGGTGAAGAACACGAAGTACCAGAAAATGCTATATTAATTGCAGACGAAAACAAAGTCCCATGCGCAATTGCTGGTATTAAAGGTGGTTTGAAGTCTGGCATAACAGATGAAACAAATAGCGTATTGTTCGAGGCTGCGGTTTTTGATTGTGTATCCATCAGAAAAACAAGCAAGGCAATTGGTCTTGTGACAGATGCAAGTCAACGCTATGAAAAATCACTTGACCCAGAAATTACAACAGTGGCACTAGGAAGAATATTAAAAAATCTTTCTGATATAGATAATAAAATCATTGTTACATCGTGTCTTTCTGATTGCTATAAAAAACATTACGATAAAATTACAATTGAAACAACTGCTGAATTTATTTCTAGACGTATGGGTAAGGTTGTTACTACAGAAGAAGTTGTTAAGATTTTAAAAGGTCTTGGCTTTGGTGTGGTTACGAAAAACGAAGTAATTAAAGTTGATGTTCCAAGCTTCCGAGCAACGAAAGATATTTCAATGCGTGAAGATTTGGTAGAAGAAGTTGCAAGAATGGTTGGGTACGACAATATCGTTCCAGAAAAATTAAAAATGGACGTTGAACCAATTGTTCAAGATAATACTAT
Organism: uncultured Clostridia bacterium; assembly: GCA_934756675.1. Classification (GTDB taxonomy): domain Bacteria; phylum Bacillota; class Clostridia; order Christensenellales; family UBA1242; genus CAKVLG01. The sequence continues at coordinate 74,292 of CAKVLG010000006.1, forward strand.
TAATTACGAATATGAAGCTAAAAAGCTGCTTGCAGAAAAATACAATGCAAACGAAGTGCATTCGTACTTGTGGAACTATAGCGACTTTAACAAAGAATATAAAATTGAAACACAAAGCTACTTAAAATTGCTTGATGCAAGTAATTCTGGTCATAGCGGAATAAGAAGCGAACTTCTGCCATCACTTTTAAGATTTTATGTTCAAAACAAAGGCTACTCAAACAATGTTAGATTGTTTGAAATTGCAAGAACTGTTACAGGTCTTGATGAGAACAACTTGGCAATAGAAGAAAAACACTTAGCAATTGTACTTGCAAGCTCTGAAAAATCTGAATTTGAATTGCTTGACGAAGCAAAACAAATTGTATTTGATTTAAGTGTCACAATTGCTGGTAGTGGTTTTGTTGAACTTTCTGGCAAGTCTGATAAACAATATTTGCACCCAATCAACAATACAAAAATCCAAGCTGTTCATGATGTTGGTGAGTTTGGTTTTGTTGGTTCACTTAACCCAGAAATTGCTCAAAAGATGGACAAAAAATTCAAAGTTGTACTTATTGATATTGATTTTAACAAGTTTACAAAGCTTAGATTTTTATCTAAAAAAGCAAAAGAAGTTTCTAAGTTCCCAACAGTTGATTTTGACTTAAACATTTTGGTTGATATTAAAAAGACATATGCAGAAGTAATGAAAGTTCTTCAAAAATGCAAGTCTAAGATTTTAAAGAACATTGCACTTGTTGATATTTATAAAAACAAAGAACAACTTGCTGGCAAAAAGAGTATGACATTTAGATTTACTCTTGGCAGTTTCGACAGAACTCTTGAAACAAAAGAAGTTGAAGATTATCGCGAAACTGTTATTGCAACAATTGTTCAAAATGGTTTAGAATTAAGATAAAAATGAAAACAATAAAAAAGACTAGCGTGGCTAGTCTTTTTTGTTTGTCTGCAAATAATTTGTTTTAGATTGCGTTTTGGGTTCGGACAGACAAAAACAAATAATAGATAAAACAAGCGATGCAAAAGCAAAGAATAAGTAATATCCAGTGAAGGGAACAAAAACACTAAGAAAGTATAAAACAAAACTAGCAAATAAAAAGCTGCGTGCTTTTTTGCGAGTAAGGCTGATGTTTTTAAGTCCTGCAAAAGGTTTTCTTATTGGTTGGCTTGTTGGTAGTGTTGGGTAGATGTTCGCCTTTTTGAAAAGGGCATAAGCATCTGCCATATCAAAAAAATTGATAGAAATATTTGGCAGTTGTTTGCTGTAGTGCAAACATTCGGAAGTGTTACCAGTGGTAAAGATATCTATTTCGCGTGCGCTAACTTTTGACGCTTTTATATATGTTTCTAAGATATATCGTTTGGTGATTTTATCATCTAGAAAATTAAAAAATATTATGGCAGTATCATCTAAAATCAATGCGTTTTCACTTTGTGTAACTTTATATTGAATTTCAAAAATTTGTTTAAAAAGTGATAAAATTTGGTCGTTTTTCATCGTTGAAAGTGAAAAATTGCAGTTTTCTATAAATTTCTTATCACATAGTTTTATGTATTTATTGTCAAAAAGTGTCTTGTTTGCCATGAAAGACAATCTAAAAATTATAACAAAAGCAAGGGCGGAAATTATAATTGCTATCGCTTTTGTTTTTATAAACTTTAATATTACGCTATAAAAAATAAAGCCAGTGAGAAGTGACAATAAAAAACTATCAATTTTATAAGAAAGTTTACTTTGCATATTTTTCCCTCTAAATAATTATTACTAGTAATTATGTTTTTATACAACATGGTTTTGCTTGATTAAACAATTAAAATTTTGTATACTAAAACTATGAATATTCAAGAAATTTTAGAAAGCAAAAGAAATGGTAACAGTTTTGATAAAGAAAGTTTAGCAACTTTTTTGTCTGCATTTAAAAGTGGTAAGGTTTCGCTTAATTTAATGACGGAATTTTTTACTCTGCTAAACAAAGACTTTTCGAGCTTGGAATGTTATAATCTCGCAAACTTACTTGCAGATTCTGGTGAAAGATTAAACTTGCGTGAAAATATTGGCTATTGTTTTGATAAGCATAGTGTTGGTGGTGTGTCTGACCCAACTTCTTTAATTTATATGTCAGTACTTGCTAGTTTAGGTCAAAAAGTTGTTAAGTCGACTGCCAGCAGTTTTACGAGCTTTCGAAATACGCTTGCAAGATTTTCGGTTTTCGATGGATTCAAGGCAAATGCAAACTTAAAGCAGCTTGTTCATTGCGTTAATAATTGTGGTGCGGGCGTTTATGAAAATAAAAAAATTGCTCCGCTAGATAAAATGCTTTTTGATTATGCAAAAGAGAACAATCTTGAATGGGGCATACCATTTATCGCAAGCTCTGTTATGGCGAAAAAACTTGCAGTTGGTGCAACAACTTTGGTTGTTGATGTTAAGTGTGGCGAAGGTGCACTTGTTGCATCTGAAGCAGAAGCTAATATTTTGGCACACACGATTGTGGAAATTGGTAAGCTTTCAGCTGTTAGAGTTGCCGTTATTATTACAAACCTTGACCAACCAGTTTCTGCAAGCATTGGTCCACGTGTGGAAATTGATGAAGTTATTAGTATTTTATCTTATGGTGCATCAATGCAAGAAAGTAATCTTTTGAAGTTATCTAAAGAAATGGTCGTCGTTTCGCTTATGCTTGCTGGACTTTGTCTAACAAGAAGTAGAGCAAATGAAGTTTTTGACGAATCAATAGAATCTGGCAGAGCACTAGAAGCTTTCTATAAAATTGTTAGCACGCATGGTGGTAAGTTTAGCTCATTTGTTAGAATTAGTGATATAACCAGTGGCTATGCAACGAGTTACTATTTGGCAGAAGATGACGGCTATGTTAATGATATAGACACATACAAAATAAACATTGCTGGGTTAAAGCTTACTGGTATGGGTGAAAAATATCGTGACGACAATGCAGGGCTTGTGTTACTCGCAAGGGAAGGTGATAAGGTTCAAGAAGGTGGCAAGCTTGTTCGTATTTTTTATAGCTTTGACAATCCTAATTTGCCAGCGACATTAAAACTCATAAAACAATCAATTGAAATAAAAAAGACAAAAAAAGAAAATCATGCATTTTTTTATAGGGTAGTGATATAATGTTTTTTAGAAAAAAGAAACCACAAGAAAATGACGAAACAATTTTGGAGCGTGACCTTAATGCTTGCGTAGATTTTACTTTACTTGATCCGCGTGCTGGAACAAAAGATATCGAAAATCTTTGCAACATTGCATATAAAAATAAATACTATGCGGTTTGCGTTAACCCGATTAATGTTAGTACGGCTGCAAGTTATATAAACAGAAAACTCCAAGGCTCAATCAAGGTTGTTGCGGTTATTGGCTTTCCACTTGGCGCAAATACACTTGAGACAAAAGTGTATGAAGCAAAGCAGGCAATCAGCGATGGTGCAGATGAACTTGATGTTGTCATCTCAATTTCAAAAGCACGCGAAGGCGACATGGGTTACATTAAAAATGAATTGTCGCGAATTGTTAGATGCAGTAAAAAACGCATTGTTAAAGCGATAATCGAAACTTGTTATTTTAACCGTGACGAAATAATTAGACTATGCAAAGTATGTATGAAGGCTAAAGTTGATTATATAAAAACATCAACTGGTTTTGGTATTGACGGTGCATCACCTGAAGTGGTAAACTTAATTGCATGCACGGTTGACGGTAAGTGTTTGGTCAAAGCTTCTGGCGGCATAAAGACGCGTGCACAGGGGTATGAACTTATTCGTGCTGGTGCAAGAAGACTTGGAACAAGTAGGGAAATATAATGAAAAAAATTATTTGTGAAAATGTAGATGATACAATAAAAACTGCAAAAACGTATGCAAAAGAGTTGAAAAGTGGCGACATATTGCTGCTTTATGGTGATCTTGGTGCTGGTAAAACAGTTTTTTCGAAAGCGTTAATAGAAGAATTAACTGGTGAAAGTGATGTTGTAAGCCCAACATTTTCGCTTTGCAATAGATATGAAAATGGCGAAACCACAGTGTGTCATTTTGATTTGTACCGCATTAAGTCTATTGATGAACTAGTTGAAATTGGCGTGGAAGAAACAATGTATAGTGGTGCAATTTGTATTTTCGAATGGCCAGAAAGGGCTGAACATATTTTCCCAAACTATGCTAAAAAGATAGAGATAAAAAAGATAGACGAAAATAAAAGGGAGATTATTCTATGTTAACACTTGGAGTTTGCGCGGCTTTTGGGTTGCATGTATTGTTACTTGATAATGATAAGACAATTTTTGAATATAACAACAGCGCAGAGTTGAAATCAGACAATTTGCTCCAAACAATTGATGAAGCACTAAGACAAAATGGTTTAGATATAAGTAATGTTGATGTTTTGGCGACAAACATTGGACCTGGTAGTTTTACTGGTATTCGCGTTGCAATTAGTCTAGTTAAAGGCATGGCAATTGAAACAAATAAAAAATTAATTAAGTTTAATAGTTTCGATTGTTTTGGTGCGGGCAATGTTGTGCTTTCTGGCTTTGGTAAATTTGTTTATACAAGAGTAAATGGAAAAATGGCGTGCGAGAATGTTAGTGATGTTAAAATGGCAGATGCGGTGACAGATGCTAAGGCATTATCTGACGAATTTGGCTATAAGATAGCTAGTTTCAATATGAAAAACATTGTTTTGGAAAAACTAAAAAATAACGAGTTTTGCCAAATAGAAGAATTAATGCCTTTGTATTTACGTGCTAGCCAAGCTGAAATAGATAGGGAGAAGAATAAATGATTTTTGTAAGAGAGATGCAAGAATCTGACATTGATGCCGTAAGGGAGATAAACGAAGAAGCCTTTGGTAAAGATGCTAAAGCCGACTTAAAAAAAATACTTGGGCTTCCGCAATATCACTGCTACGTGGCGGAATCTAGTTGTAGTGTTTGTGGTTTTTTTGAACTGACAGTAGCTGCTGACGAAGCTGAGATAGTTTTTATCGCAACTAAAAATAATTATAAAAGGCAAGGCGTAGCAAACTTACTTATGTCTAAGCTTATTGAAGTGGCGAAAGAAAATGGTGCTAAAAAGATTTTTTTGGAAGTAGAAATAAACAACCTGCCAGCAATATCTTTGTATACAAAGTTTGGGTTTAAAGAAACATATAGGCGCAAAGATTACTATGGTAAAAATAAAGATGCGATTATACTTTCAAAGTCACTAGAGTTTTAACTAAAAACAACAACAAATCATAATATAGCAGTAGGAAAGGGGGATAAAACTATTTCTACTGTTATTTTTTTGCATGGTTGGGGCGGAAACAAAAAGAGTTTTAAGTGCGTTCAAAATTTTTGTAGTGGCGAGCATAAGTTTGTGTTTTTAGATTTGCCTGGATTTGGAAACGAAAAGCCGCCGCCATATGCGTATGGAGCAAAGGAGTATGCATTGTGGCTGGCACAAAAATTAAGGCAAATGAATATTAAAGAAAAGGTGTGTTTTGTTGGGCATTCGTTTGGTGGACGAGTTGCTATTTGTTATGCAAGCATTTTTCCAGAAAAAGTAGACAGAGTTTGCCTTGTAGATAGTGCTGGAATTAAGCCAAAATTCAAAATAAAACGAACAATTAAGTTAATTTGGTTCCGTTTTTATAAAAAATGTGCTAATATAGGATTATGTAGCAAGGAAAAACTAAAAAAGTTTGGCTCTAGCGACTATAAAGCTTTGTCGCCAGAGATGAAACCAACTTTTGTGAAACTTGTTAACGAAGATTTGTCTTTGCAAGCTTCGCAAGTGCACGCAAAAACGCTTATTGTGTGGGGCGAGAAAGACAAAGATACACCGCTATATATGGCAAAGCGGTTGAACAAATTAATAAAGAATAGTGAACTGATTGTTTTTGAAAAGTGTGGTCATTTTGCTTACCTTGAAAGATTGCCTCAGTTCTGCATGTTAATAGATAATTTTTTTGATTAAGGAGAAACTATGGACTTTTTAAAACTTGTGTTATCTGATGAGTTGCACACAATGCCAGCACCAAGTGCTTTTGGCACGTGGACAAATTTTTGGATGGTTATTGTCGTTGCTGCCGTCAACGGAATTTTACTTTGCCTTGCTGGTTATAAGTTTATGCAAGTTATTCAACTTTCGGGCTACAAAGCAAAAGGTATGTTTGAATGGTTAAAAGAAACCAAATTTGCGATGTGGGCAAGGCTATGCATGCTTTCATTTTTAAGCTGTGCGGCTTTGCTTATTACCAATGTTTTGCTTTCGGACTTTTTTAAGTACAAAATTATGTGCTACATTGGTTTGCTTTTTTATTTGCTATTTTCGATTGTGTTTATTATCAACGTTTTCCAAGTACCACAAAAAACACCGCTCAAATATACGCACAGAATGTGGCGTATGATGTCGGTTAACTTTATTATTGTATTTATTGCAACTGTGTTAATTGTAAACTTTGGTTCGAATAATATTCCATACTTTACTTATGGTACGGTGGGGTTGACGCCTGCACTTATTCCACTTTTTGTATTAGCTAGTCATTATATTTGTTATCCATTTGAAACGTTAAACAACAAACGTTTTGTTAAAAAGGCAACTAAAAAGCTTGACCAAATGCCAGATTTAATTAAAATCGGAATAACTGGTAGCTACGGTAAAACTAGTGTAAAAAACATTTTACTTGCGCTTCTTTCTGAAAAATACAAAGTATGTGCTTCGCCATATAGCTATAACACGCCACTAGGACTTGCAAAAACAATACTTAATGATTTGAATGAAAAAGACCAAATATTTATTGCTGAAATGGGTGCAAAGAATGTTGGCGACATTAAAGTACTTTGTGATATGGTAAAACCGAATATAGGGCTTATTACGGGTATTGGTAACCAACACATGTCTTCTTTTGGCACGCGTGAAAATTTGATAAAAACAAAAGCAGAGCTTGCTGGTAGCTTAGCTGAACGAGATGGAAAATTGTTTGTCAATTGCGACACGGAAGGTGCACGATATATTTTTGACAATAGTGTATGCGAAAAATATAAAACAGCTTACAAAAACGAAGACGGCGAAGTTTTGACTATTCGTGATTGCAAGATCAATGAACATGGTTCATCTTTTGTGCTTTGCCAAGGTAAAAATAGTGTGGAATGCGAAACGACACTTTTAGGTAAACACAACATTTCAAATATATTGCTTGCAGCAACTGTTGCATATTCTCTTGGTCTGACGCTTGAACAAATACAAGTTGCAATCAGAAAACTGGTTCCAACAAGTCACAGGCTTGCCTTGATACCTTCTTCTAATTCACTAACCGTTATCGACGACGCATATAATGGTAGTGTGGAAGGAGCAAAAGCAGCAATCGAAGTGCTGTCACACTTCCAAGGCAAAAAAATAGTTATAACACCTGGGCTTGTCGAGCTGGGTAAAGAACAATTTAATTCTAACTTTAGTCTTGGCAAAGAAATGGCAAAATCAATTGATTATTGTATTATCAATGGAATTGTTAACTATGACGCGTTATCTTCGGGTTTAATTTTCGGCGGGTTTGACGAAAGTCATATCCTTCGTGCAGGTAGCTTAGCTCAGGCTGTTGAGTTGCTTTCGAAAATTTCCGTACCTGGCGATGTAGTTTTGTTTGAAAACGATTTGCCAGATAATTACGCATAAAACATTTTTGCTCCTTTCACAATAATTTTTTAGGAGCGAGAATGAAAAATTTAATTTTAGTTTTTGGCGGAAGGTCCGTCGAACATGATATTTCAATCTTAACCGCTATCTCTTTTTCTTCGAACTATATGGGCGAAAATAAACTTGCCAGCCTATATATCGATAAAGAAGGGAAGTGGTTTTTTTGTGACAAAAGATTGGATAAAAACATGTTTAAAAATGGTACACCAAAAGAATTTGTGCCAGTGACCCTTTTTGAGGGCGATAATTATTTGTACACAAAAACGATGTTTGGCTATAAAAAAGTGTATAAAATAGATGCAGTTATCAATTGTTGCCACGGTGGCGAGGGGGAACGTGGCGAACTCAATTATGTCTTTTCGCGAAGTGGCATTGCAATATCTAGCGGGTCGAGCTTGGGGCTTGCAATATCTATGAACAAGGCAATAGCTAAAGTTGTATTCAAAGCAAATAATATACCATCGCCAGAATATGTTTGCATAGAAAAAACCGAAAGGTTAGAAGAAAGGCTAGGGGAAATAGAAAGATTAAAATATCCACTTATTGTTAAACCTAATTCGCTTGGTAGTAGCATTGGTGTGAAAAAGGTTAAAAATAGAAAAGAATTGATACAAGCAATCAATGTAGCGTTTGAGTTCGATAGGTTTGTCATCATCGAAAAACTGGTTGAAAATCTTAGGGAATTTAATTGTGCGGTTATTCTAGGTGCGGGCGAAGAATTGGTTAGCCGTGTAGATGAACCTGTGACAGCTGGCGAAGTATTTTCGTTTTCAGATAAGTACTTGCAAAAGCCAATTAAAGGTAAAACAAAAATGGGACAAAAGCATGCAGAAAATTTGCCAGAAAAGCTAGAAACCGAAATAAAACAATTGTCACTAAAAACTGTTAAAGCACTTGATCTTTATGGGGTTGTTAGGGTGGATTATTTGTATGATACAAAACACAAAAAACTCTATTGCAATGAAGTAAATAGCGTTCCTGGTTCGCTTGCATATTTCTTGTTTGACAAAATGACGCAGACAAAACTTGTCGATAAACTTGCAATTATTGCCGAAAGCGAAAAACAAAGAACTGTGAATATAAAAAAGGAATACATTACAAATATATTCAATTAATGTTTAGATAAAATAAATTTGCGAATGTCAAAACTTTCGTCAAGAACAATGCCGCCACTCTTGCCTTGCTTTGTGTATACAGGCACGCCAGAAATAGACAAACAATCAATGCATCGATAAATGGTTTTTTTGCTCACGCAAAAATCTGTAGCAAGCGTTGATGCTGTTACTTTGTTTTTAGAAAGCAATGTGAGAAGTACTTTTATTGTTATATCGCTCATGATGGTATAATAGCAAAGTGTAATAAAAAACACAATTATAGAACATATGTTTGAATATTTTTGTTAAAATTTACCAAAATTGATGTAGTTTTGTGCTCAAAATATTTGCTAATATTTTTTTATGTATGTATAATAATATATAGGTAAATATAAGGTGGAGAGCTATGTACGAGTTTTTAAATACTTACACAAAAAGAAAAGCGTTTAGAAAAGCGATAAAGAACGCCTTTGATAATGGTTACGATGTATCAAAGGGCGAAGATTCAAAAGTTGTATTTGGTGCTAACAAAGTTGTTAGCGGGGTTACGCCAATTACTCTTGAAGAAGCTAAAAGAATCACGTCTAACAAAACATCAAAAACAGATTTAGATTTTGTTGATCTTTCTAAACACAAAAACTGGCGTGCAGGTGATAGCACAATGAGCCAAAAAACTGAAGTTGTACCAGCGGCTAAGGATACGGAAAAATTGGTTACTGCTCCGGTTCCAGAACCTATGAAAGACATCAGTTCTTCTCGCGGTGCTACGCTTTATGACGAGTTGTTTGGCAAAGAGCCAGAACTCAAAAATGAAGTTGTGCCAACTAAACAAAAATCTCAAACAAATATTTATCTAGACAATCAAAACCCAATTACACAAGAAGAAGAAAAATCTAATCCTTGGGAAGAACTTTTTGCTAAGTTAAAATTAGATACAGACACAGACGAAGAAAATAATAAACCTGTAGTCAAAGAAGAAACAAAGCCAGTTGAAGTCCCTACAAAAACGGTTACAGTTGTAGAGAAGAAGACGGCACCAGACACCAAGAAAAAAGTGGTTACAAAAACAAAGGCAAAGAAACGTAAAAACAAAGTTAAGTTTGATGCCGATATTATTGGGGGCTGGTAATAAATGCATTTTCTGAAAAGGTTAAAAGAAGTTAGTTTAGCATTTTTGCCAATTGCGGTAATAGTGCTGATTATTCATTTTGCTTTTTACAGATTTGATTCTACTGTTCTGGTCAATTTTTTTATTAGTCTTGTCATTATTTCTTTTGGACAAGTATTGTTCTTGATGGGTGTAGAAAACTCAGTCATGGAAATGGGCAACTATGTCGGAAATTCGATTATCAAGTTTAGACACATTGGGGTGTACTTGATTTTTGCATTTTTATTTGGCATGCTTGCAACTATTGCTGAACCTGATGTTCAGGTGTTAAGTTCTCAAGCAGCGGGGCTGGGTCTGCAAATTAATAAATGGATTATGGTCTTTTTAATAGGGGCTGGTGTTGGCGTTGGTGTAGCTTTTGCCATGCTTAGAATTATTAAAAGGGTCAATTATAAGGTTGTTATTGCAAGCTTGTTCTTGCTAATTTTTGTTATTTGCATTTTACTTCCAAATAGTTTAATTTCAATCGCTTTTGATGCGGGTGGGGCAACAACAGGTATTGTTTCTTCTCCGTTTTTACTTGCGATTACAACGGGTATAGTTCAAAATAGAACGGGTTCATCTAATAACGAAGATAACTTTGGTGTTATTGGTATAGCATCAATTTGTCCGATTTTAGTTATGGCAATTCTTAGTGTTTTTGCTCAGATAACTGGAACAACAGAAGTTATTTTAGCAAGTGAACAATATAGTGTATTTATAGAATCTCTTATAGATACCACACTCGCGATGTTGCCATTACTTTTGCTATTTTTTATATTTGATATAGCATTTTTAAAACTTCCACGCAAGAAAAAGATTTCGCTGGCTATTGGCAGCGTTGTTACTTTTGGTGGGTTGTTTTTATTTCTATTTGCAATCAATTTTGGTTTCGAAGAAATGGGCAATGTACTCGGCGACTTTTTAGCAACAAAAAGTGTTGCATTTTGCCTTGTATTTTCGGTTATTGTCGGCTTTATAGTTGCATATACCGAACCTGCGATAAGAATTCTTGGTGCCGAAATCGAGAATGTAACTAATGGTTCATTTTCAAGAAAGGCGGTTACCTTTAGCATTGCTATTTCTATGGCAGTAGCTATTGTTCTTGGAACACTAAAAGTTATATTTGACATTAATATTTGGTACATAATTTTGCCAGGCTATGCATTGGCATTATTGCTTATGATCTTTTCAGACAATATATTCACTTCAATGGCGTTCGATTCGGGTGGTGTTGCAAGTGGACCAATTAGCTCTGCACTTTTGCTACCAATAATGATTGGACTTGGCGGGGCATATGGAAATAAGTTGTCTGGTTTTGGGTTACTTGGCATTGTTAATATGATGCCTATTATTGTATTGCAATTAATTGGTAGTTTTTATTTTATAAAACTTAAAGCTATTGAACGTAAAGAATTTAGAATTGCCTTGCGTATAGCTTATGGCGAAGATCAATACTCCGAAATTACAAAAATGGAAGAAGAGTATGAAATGTATATAGAAAGCCAAAAAAATAGAGAGGAAAGTGCTGATGAAGAGAAAAAATAGGAAGTTCAAATTGTCAGAAATAAACGAATTATCGCTATGTTTTTTTATAGTAAAGCGTACGCTTGAAAAAAATGTAAGTGAAAAAATAAACGAACTTGGCGGGGTCGTGTTAGACATTTCCCGTGGGAAAGGTGTTTCTAGATATTCGGTTTTCGAAGCGTTTGGTGTTGGCAATTCAGAAATTTCAGTCATTATAAGTCAAGCTAGAAAAGAAGACTCAAAAGAATTAATCGAATGCGTTAGCAAACAATTCAACTTTAATATTCCTGGAAACGGCAAAGGTTTTTCGGTTGACGTTGATGGATATATGGGCGCTAAAGCTGCCTTTTTATAGGAGATAAATATGGAAAGTATTTTCGATCAAGACATTATAGATAGTGATAATTATAGGTTGGTTGTTGCAATTGTAGAACGTGGTTTTTCGGGCGAAGTTGTATCGGCAGCTAAACTTGCTGGTGCAAAAGGCGCTGCAATATTGCAGGGTAAAGGTGTTGGTAAAAATAAACGCCAATTTTTTGGTTTTGCCATCGAGCCTGAAAACGAAGTTGTTTTGATGCTTGTTCGTGCAGAAA
>CAKVLG010000007.1 GCA_934756675.1 uncultured Clostridia bacterium
ACTGTTGCAATTACAAAAGCTGGAAAAATATCTGTAATTGAATACGACTTGAAAAGAGATAGAGAACAAGATTTGTATTTTCAATATTGCGCCAGCAATACACAAGTTAATGTAAATGATTTTGAAACAATAAACGATTAAAGGAGTTAAAAATGAATAAAGAATTACAAGAAAAAATCACATTAAATGCAATAATTGAAGATTTAAGAAAATTTAAGCACAAAGATTTACATCAATGTCCATATTGTGATGAAACTTTTGAATGGAATGATGTAGATTACAATCCAGAAGAAAGCACTTACACTTGCCCGTTTTGCAAAGAAACTTTTGATGAAAATGAAATACAAAGCATAACTTTTGTAGATTACATACAAGAAACATATTTGGCATATCAAAGAGAACACAGCCAAATTTAATTTTGAATATAACACTTTAAAATCAGGTAAAGCAAGCTTGTCAAATCAGCAACTTAAACGAATAAGTTTAATGTTTGCAACCGACTTAAAAAACTTTGCCGAAACCTTTGGCAACTCTCAAAATCTTACTGCAAAAGAGGTTTATTCTCATCTGCAAAACAATCAATAAAACAACCACGAGAAGAAGTTGAAAAATACTTCTTCTTATTTTGTGATTATAATATACACAATACTACCAATTTATGTTATAATCTTCTTGGAGAAAATTACTATGCATACAGAGAATTTTATTGAAAGTATATTTAGAGAACTAACGGATCGTCATTTAGACTATGTTGAATTATATGATAATATTGGAAATGAAAAATTATCTGAAATATTATCCACTTTACATTTTGAATTGGTAGAAGAATTAAAAATATTAAATTTAAAATTACCAACACATAATGAGAGTTCATATTATCATGCTGCAGATAGTCGAAGATTATTGACTGTTTTTGAAGTTATTGAAAGATTGCAAACAAATCTAAATAAAACACAATATGAATTTAAATTAGATAAATATTATGATGAAAAAATAAAAATTTGCAAAGGTTTTATAGTTCAATATCGTGGAAGCACAATTCCACCAAATACAAGTAAAATTGAACTATATTACACAATACCAATATTTATTTTTAAAGAAAATAATAATTTTAACAAAAAAAATAAATCATCTTATCCAACAAAATTTATTGGTTCTGGTTCTTATGCTAATGTTTACAAATACAGAGATGAAGATTATGATGATGTTTTTGTGTTAAAAAAACTAAAAAAAGATGTTGGCGAAAAAGATTTAACTAGATTTAAACAAGAGTATCTTTTAATGAAAACAAATCCACACCCCAATATTGTAAGGGTTTTTAAATACTTTAACAACAATTCTTACACGATGGACTATTGTGGGACGTCTCTTAAAAAATTTATAGATGCAAATAACACAAAACTTTCAACAGAACAAAGAAAAGATTTAATTAATCAATTATTGGAAGGTATCAAATTTTTACATAATAAAGGTCTATATCATAGAGATATAAGCTACAATAATATATTGATTGATTCTAAATATGAAAAATTATTTTTAAAAATTTCCGATTTCGGCTTAATAAAAAATGAAAACAATAGGATAACAAGCACTGATTCTTCTATTAAAGGAACATATATTGACCCATGTTTAGATAAATTTGAAAATTACAATGCACAAAATGACATTTATGCCCTTGGAATGATGATAAATTATATTTATTTCGGCAAGCAAAACATTTCTACTGGTTCTACTAAAGTGCATAAGGTGATTTCTAAGTGTATTATTAACGATTTATCTGCCAGATATAAAACAGTAAATGAAATTGTAAAAGACCTGTTTAATAATACTATGATAGAAGATGAATTTTACTCAGAAATAGACATTCAAAAACTCAAATCTGAAATAATTGAACATTTAAGCAGTTGTTCTGCCAATGATTTGCCTAGCATTTGTGAAGGGTTGGGCTTAAAATCTGGAACAATTCAAGAGTCATATAGGAGCAAAGCGGGATATGTCTTCAGAAGAATAGCAACACTGACAAAACCGGAGACCGTTGATTTAGTATTAAAAATAAACGAATCTATGGGTTATAATATTGATTTATATTAACATCCAATCTAACCCACCTTTCTCCAACATACGCTTTAAAGTTAGAATTGGATAACATTGACTCCGTCAGTAGTGAATAATACGAACGAGAAGGATATCTTTGAGTTCGCATTTTTTCATTTGGAGTTCTTTTCAGTAATTTATTTATTATCTTCTTTAGACTAAAACAAAAGGTGTTGTAAAGAATTATTTATACAATTAACACCAAAGAATGGTGATATGAAAATAATTACTAATATTTCCCCATTAATGTCAAAAAAAATTGTCTGACTGTAAAAATTGGTGAGGAAATAATATTGTTCAATTGACTTTCAAGTTAAAAAATATATATTCTATATATCGGAGGTTAGTATGAACGAAAAATATTTAGGTCAAATAGTAAAAGTGAAAATGGATAGACCATTAGGAACAAAACATCCTAAGCATGGTTTTGTTTACGAAGTTAATTATGGATATATTCCAGGAACAGTTTCTGGTGATGGCGAAGAATTAGATGCATATGTTTTAGGTGAACATAAACCTTTAGAAGAATTTGAAGGCGAAGTTATTGCAATTATCCATAGAACAAATGATAATGATGATAAATTGGTTGTTATGGCTAAGGGAAGAAACTATACAGATGAACAAATTCGTGCACTTACAGAATTTCAGGAACAATGGTTTGAATCAGTTATAATTAGAAAATAATTTTCTTATAAATGTTTTTGCTGTAAATATAATTTAAACACGCTAAAAGGTAAGTATTTTTGACATAAACTTGGTAAGGAACTCAACTCTTTCACTATGATTTAAGTAATCTTTACTCATAAAATAATATATAAAGTGTTTTATATCTTCTGGTTTTATTAGCTTCGTTTGATGCAATTCTAATAGAACCATTTTTTTAACATGGATTTTTCATTTTCTAATTGTTTAATTTTTAATTCAATCGATTTTGAATTTAAACCATTCATAATTGCAGCAATTAAAGACTCAATTTGTTTGTCAATTTCTTTTAATTGTGCTTGTAAATTTGTAAGTTCTAAATTTATGCAAATAACATCTTTATTATATTTAGAATTACATAGCACTCAAACGCTTTTGCTTTAGCAGTGGCACTATGACAGGTTTTAGTCATATTTAGAATTGCATAACACTCAAACTATCGGTTTTTTTATACTGGATTATATGGTTTTAGTCATATTTAGAATTACATAACACTCAAACTGACGTGTTTCCGTTGCTTGTCATATTATGGTTTTAGTCATATTTAGAATTACATAACACTCAAACCGTTACGTTTTAGATGTTTTTTATAATGGTAGTTTTAGTCATATTTAGAATTACATAACACTCAAACATGCTGCTACTACTTTTTTGTACATGTAAAGTTTTAGTCATATTTAGAATTACATAACACTCAAACAAAACGGGCGTTTATTAAACAATTTTATAGGTTTTAGTCATATTTAGAATTACATAACACTCAAACTAAGCCTTTTATCTATGTTTGTAAGGTCTTGTTTTAGTCATATTTAGAATTACATAACACTCAAACTCGCAACTAACCTTTTAGGAACGTCTTTTAGTTTTAGTCATATTTAGAATTACATAACACTCAAACTGAATTTTCCAAGCTCGCCAGAAAACCTATAGTTTTAGTCATATTTAGAATTACATAACACTCAAACTTCTTGCCAACATCTAAATGCCCATTGTTTGTTTTAGTCATATTTAGAATTACATAACACTCAAACCTCACTTTAGGTTTTGAGCATCATTTAAGGTTAACAAGACCTTCTAATGACTAAAACTGTTATTGTATAACTATTATAAACATCTTTTGTAATTTAAGTCAATATAAAAATGTATTTAAATATCAATATTATCTCCCGTTTTATACTCAAATTCACAATTATCACTATCTAAAAAATATGTTTTTGTTTTACACTTTTCATTACCCATTTTTAAATCTATAAAAAACACATTTATATCTTCATACATTAAAAATTGAATAAATTCGCTAAATTTATCTTCCATAATATATGGTTTTATGTCCACCAATATTAACAATTTTGGTCGCATCAAGTTTAAGATTAGGCTAATGTAATTAACAAGATTATCGTAAAATGATCGACATTCTTTTGTTTTTATCGTCACAGTTTTAATTAATTCATTTTCTTCAAGTTCTTTGGCTTCAATTGGTAAGTCAGAATTACAAATCAACTCCAAAATATAATCGTTGACCAAATGCGAGATTTCTTTAAATTTTGCATCATCATTTTCTAAAGCGGTTTTTAGTAATCGCTTAGCAATTAAAATTGTGATTTTTTTTGAATTAAAAGACAAATCAAATGGACCAATAATCATTTGCACATCTGACTCAATTTTTAGATCTTTTTCTTTATCAGATATAACAAAATTTCCAATCTCTCCTTGGGTTTGATTTTGAATTTCTTTTACAAATTCATAATATTTTTGCGGATTATCAATAATCCAAGAGAGCATGCGCGTATCATCAAACTCCAATACAGAGTCTAAAACAAAATTGGCAATTTTCATAATTCTATAACCCTTTTATCAGAATCGATCACATCACTTTTCTTTTTACCAATTAAAAATTCCATATCAGCAAATTGTTTTTCTGTTATATTTAACATGCAAACACTTCCACTTTTTGGCACATGTTTATAAACATTTTCTTTAGCTGTATTTAATGAAGAGCCATTTAAAAAAATTCTTGAGTAAACTGAATTCTGCAACATTAAAAAACCATTTTTCACTAAAAACTGGTGAAATTGTCTATATGTTCTTTTCTCAAATTCATTTGTAACGGGTAAATCAAAAAATATTATCATTCTCATAAATCTATAACTCATAATTTAAAACCAAATCAGGATTATTTTCATTTAATGCAGCAAAAACACTCCGAATATATGTTTCGATAGCATTTTCAAGATACATTAATTTCCCAGATATTAAAACTTGTTGTTCTGACATCTGTAAAATTTTAGATTTGAAGTTTTCATCGTCTTTTTCAAGACTATAAACAATTTTGTCAACAATTGGACGAAATGGCTCTATTAGATCACATGACAAATTAAAATCATTAAATTGGTTTTCATGCCATATTCCAAGCTGTGTTAAATAACCAATCTTCGCTATTTCTCTGTTAAATGTAGAAAGCAACACCGTATATCCGTAATTCAGTGCTTTGCTATAAAAATCACCACAATCACGGTTCCAATCTTTTGAAAATAGTGTAGCAAAGTACAGTTTTGCAGCGTGTCCTTCTCTGTTTGTTATATCATTTAATTCTAATTGCCCAGCATATGAAACCATTTTGTCCGCTTGTTCATTTTTGCCAAGCAATTTTAAGTGTTTTGCTTGGTTTAGTATTTTCTTTGCCACAATTTCGGTCCAAACCATTTGTTTTGTTTTTTCTTTCCAATTAAGCTGCTGTTTTATTTTTAAGGAACTGTTGTAACTCCCGTAATATGGCATAAGCTCTGCAATGGGGTTATGTTTTTCATTACAAAATATTACCTTTATATTTCTTTTTGTTAGTTCGCTTAAAAGAGCCGCCGTAACGACTACCGCTGTTGAATGAATAATTAATGTTGAAATTTCATCTAAAAATATTCTTTGCGTTTCTTCGCCGCGGCAGACTAAATAATTCAATTTCATTTCAAGCTTACATCTAGAATTAATTGCGACAGTTCTAAATCCCATTAAACAAGTCTTAACTCCTTTTTATAGTATCCAGTTGGTGAATAGTTAATTATCGATACAGGTGTATTTGAAAGTCTTTTACTAAATGATAAGACTCCACTGCTCTTTCTTTCACCCACATTTGTTAAATCTCCACCATTTACACCATTTATAATATCTAACAAACCTGCAAGCGTTTCAACTTGTTTTATAATTGAAAGATTCTCGAAAATATTATAAGTGTTTTTTAGTTTTTTTCCTATTTTTCCAATTGAAACTTCTTTATAAATTGCTTTATTTAAATGTTTAACCAATTCTTTATATAATTTCAAGTTTTCAATCTTTGTCAATAATGATTTTTCACCAAACCTATTCTGTGCAACAACAATAGTTTCACCTTCTACCACTGGTTCTTTTTTATCTTTGATAATCTTTATAGTTTTAGATAATTTTTTAAAATAATCATTTAATATTGTTGATAAATAAAGTTGATTAAAATTGTGTAGACCTATTGTATTTCCATTATTTTTAGCGATTGTAAAACATCCACTACCTATTTTCATGATAGTTCCAACTTTTAATTTGTTAACAATTATATTAAAATCGCTTACACCAGCCAATTTTTCAATTAGAGATCTTAACTCTTCTTGATTTTTTATATCTTTAGCATAAAGATATGGTATTGCAATAATTTGAATATTTTTTCTTTCTTTACATTCATATTCAATAACACTAAAATATGAATATTTACCATCACTAAAATGTCCATATTTTTCAGTTTGACTTAGTGGATTGGTAAGAGATTTAAGCGATATATTTCCGCCGTCCCATTTATCATTTTGTTTTATTGTTTTAATTTCTTCTAGACTTGAATAATCTTTTTGATGTTTTACGGTTCCCCAAATTGTTTCTTTATAAAATTGCCCAGTTTTTTCTCTCGCTAAAAATCCAACGTGAGGCGTATTTGAACACATTGTTTTTTCAATAATTAATAAATGTTTTTCTTTTTCTAAAACACCTGGCACGTCCTTTATAAATGCATTGTTGATATTAAACCCATACTTAAATTGATCTTTTAAATAAAATCTTTTTGAATATTTTTCATCAAATACATTTCCAACAAAAATATTTAAATATGCATCTTTTGCATGATGTAAATCATTCATATCTCTGCATTTTATAAGGCTTTGTTTTAAGTCTTTTCCAAAATCAAAGTCTTCTATATTGGCATCTTTTTCAAATTCAAACTCACAATTTCTAAACATTGATACATATTTTGCTTTGGAATAAACAACATTATGTTCCCCATAAACCATTTTCAACAAATCTAACACAGCTTTTGCACTTTGATTTGTTATAACCATTTGTCTTGCAACAAAGTCTTTCTTTTCTTTTTCCGATAGTTCGCCTGTCCTAAGCAATCTTGTATATTTTTCATTAGAAATTAATTTTTTACTCTTTAAATACTCCCAATAGCTCTTCATTTTCGCTTGAATACTTGGAGAAATTGTATTGTTCGATTTATCAATGTTTACACTTCTTTTTACCAACACCAAATTATCTAAGCTGTCGTCTTTGATAACAGATTGTGGAAAAATATGATCAATATCATAATCATTTCCATTGATTGAATCAAAATTAATAGGTTCACCTGTATACATACATTTGCCAAGTTGTGTAAAATACAAATACAACTTTTTGCTATCTAGTGAATCTTTACCACTTAGTTCTTTCTTTAATTTATCAACATCTGCATCGAAAATTATTTTATCTTTTATATCTTTATAACACTTTTCAATACTTTTTTTTCTAGAATCTGTGGTCTTTCCTTTTGCATTTTTATCTTCTTCGCGCGTTACTTCTACAAAAATTTTTTCTGGTTTGTATCCAATAATTTTTTGAATTTCTTCAATAATTTTTACACTTTGCCAAGTTCCACGTTTAACTGCTGGCGAACAATATAGTTGCTCAATATCATCGTAATAAATCTTTTCTTTATCTTCTTTTTTAACATTTAAGGCGTCAAACTCAAATTTTACAAGAATTTCCATAAGGTTAAGAGGTTCTTCTTTTAAAATTTGGATGATTGTGCGTGCTTCACCAGTCTTAGAGTCAACACCTAAAATTCCATCTAAA
Organism: uncultured Clostridia bacterium; assembly: GCA_934756675.1. Taxonomy (GTDB): domain Bacteria; phylum Bacillota; class Clostridia; order Christensenellales; family UBA1242; genus CAKVLG01. Next base: position 7,918 of record CAKVLG010000007.1, read on the forward strand.
AATTTTCTACTAAACTTGCCCCAATCTGATAATTTTAGTCCTTTTATCTCTTTTATTTGAGCATCGTTTAAAATGTCAGAATAATTTTTCTTTAACCATTTTTCCAATCTTGTTTTATCGTTTACTATTGTTGCATGAAAAATAATTTCTTCAACTTGTTGTCTATATTTTTCTATTTGTCCATCTAAGATTCTGTTGAAGTTTTTATAAATATTTAGATTTGTAGTAAATTTATCTTCATTTAGTCCTGAAATAGTTATTTTTTCATCAGGCGGGAAATAGCCATTTTGTGTTAAAAATGATTTAACTTCAGAAAATTTTATTGTTCCCTTCTCTTTTATAAAATCAAACAATTTACCTTTCACTTCTTTTGAAAGTCTTTGCCCATTGACTTGTAGATTATTTAACTCTTGCAAAACCATATATTCAGAATATAGTAACGAACATTTTGGAAGTACAGGCTCACCACTTAGGTAGCTGCAATTATTCTGCATTCTTTTTATAAATTCTTCTTCACACTTGTCATAATCAACGACTTCCTTAATATTCCAAGGAAGAATCTTTTCATCCAATTTTTTAACAATCCACGCGTTTTTGCTGTTTTTCTTAGAAAGTGGGCCTACAAAATATGGAATTCTAAACTCGAAAATAGAAACTATTTTTTCAGCAATAGTTAAATTATCCTCATCTTTTTCCGTTAAAAATGGATATTTATCTTTTGCATTTTCAAGAATTTTTTCAAGTTCATTTTTGTTTATTTGATATGGTATAACACTGTTTGCACTTGTTCTTAATTTTGGTAAAAAGTTATCTTCTTCAATAGCTTGAATAATAGATTTAACACTCTCGTTTTCTAGTGTATCGTTATTTTCTTGTAATATATTTCTTATATACTTGTAAAAATCTTGTCTAGAACATTTACTACTCATTTCTTTTTTCTCTGAATAGTAATTTGACCCTTTAATATATTTTACATAATTGTTTATTTTAGAATCCGACAATTTAAAAATTTCGTTATATTTATCTGGATAAAATCTTCTAACAATGTCTTTAAGTGATCTTAATTGTTTTTTATGCAATTCATATTTGTTTTTCATCGCAGTACAAAAATACAAATTTTCGCCTAACACTTTCTTAAAAGTTATTCTGTTAAAAATTTGTTTTGCACATGCTATAATAGCACCAGCCTGCTCATTTACACTGGTAACATCTGTAATAAATTGTTCGTAGGTTTCATCTTGAGTATCAAATCCATCAATTTTAAAATCAATATCAATTTCACTTTCTTTGCTAGAAAATATTGATTTTGCATTAACAACTCCACCACTTATCGCTTTTAATAAAGAAACTTGATTTTGATTGCCACACCCAAAAATATTTTTAAACTCATCAACTAGCGTTCCAATCTTAATATGTTCCTTTGACAATCTCGCATCTAATTCCTTTAACTGTTCTTTTTGACTTGCATTTAAGCTATTTGTTTCTGATAATGACAAAAATTGAAAATCACTCACATCTTCATCGCCAACAATTGCATTTTGTAACTTTTCAAACAAAACATCTAAGCCTTCAGCATTGATATTTTGCACGTTAAACGATTCCGAAAGAAAATTTCCACGATGCTTCAACATATTGTGAATTGTTAAATATAAAAATCTTATATCTTCGGCAGGTTTCAATGTACAATCATTTCTTAAATGATATATAGTAGGATATTTTTTAAAGAATTTTTTATCATTAAAATCTTCATCAAAAAATAATGAATTGCGGGAAAATATTCCTGCAGTTTGTTTATCATCTTCCCAAAGCGCACTCACTTTTAATCTTTGAAAGAAATTAGGGTCAACTTTATTAATTTCCTTTTCAAACAAGCTTCTTAATAGCATTATTCTTTCTTTTTGTCGTTGGACACCGCGTCTTGCACACCTTTTTGCCCGACGAACCTTCGCAGTTTGCGCTTCATCGAACAATACTACACCCCACAAATCATGTCCATTTTTATTTATGACATTATAGTCTGTGTCGGTTGCACAAAAACCAACACTTGAAGTTCCTATATCAAGCCCAATATAATATTTCCCACAATTTTCCATCAAACACTTGACTCCTTTTATCTTTTCATATATATTTTAAGTAGAATTACATAACAAAGTTCAAATAAATGTAATCTATCCGCCCTTTTTCAGGGTTAACCAACTGCGATCACTTCAGGAGTTGGTTTTTTTTATTTGATTTTATTATATCTAAAAAAATTAAAATACACAATAAAATAAAAGAATTCTTCCGGTTTCGACTTTATTCGAGCTTTTACGCGCAAAACCTAATATTGATACAAAATTAATATTTTGAGTTCCTATATCTTTGTGACAGTTTGTGTCCTTGACATTTTTTACTATTTTGATAAAATAACATGTAGGAAATTAATATGAAAAATTTTGATAAAATTGTAGTTTTACAAGATACAGAGCTTATTGGTGTGGTTGCCGTGCTTGCGGGTTCACCATTTTTTAAAATTCGCAACACCAAAAAATATGTGGACGATATTTTCGCATATTTTAAAGATTATAAGAATCATGCCGCAGTGAAACAATATAAGGTGCTAGAAGAAAAATATGCATTTAATTATGATAAACCTATATGTCTGGTTCTAGATTTTAAAGATGATAAAAAGTGTAGCGACACATTATGTGGTTATGTCGGCCACAATGCAATACAAGAATATTCAAGATTTTATAATGAGCTTTTAAACTTTAAAGAAGTATCAAACTTCGAGAACTTTTATAATTTACATCTAAAAGATTATTCGCTTGCAATAGAAAGTTTTGAAAAAAACACACCAATAAACAGATGTATACAATTTTTAAAAGAAATTACAAACGAACCATTGAATAAAAATTGTTTTATAAACTTAATGTTTGCAGTTACTAGCGCAAATTATGGCTGGCAAACTAGCAAAAATTGCTATTGCAACATAAGACCATACAAAACAACAAATACAAAAGATTTTCCATCTTTTTCTGTAGATAAGATTTATGTAGAAACATTAATCGTGCATGAGTTTGGTCATTCCATAATTAACCCCATAACAGAAAAACTTAAAGCCGCAATAGAAAAACTAGACAATGACAAATTTAATTCTTGTTTCTCGCATAACCCATATGGGCAAGATAAATTGACTGTAATAAACGAAAATATTATACGAGCAATAGAATGTTTGTATGTCGAGAAATATTTTGCTAAAAGCGACTTTGAAAACATAATATCTGCCTACACTAGCGAGGGTTTTGTTGCGATCATCGATTTGATCAATGTCATGAAAAGCAATTGCTCAAAACGTATTTCGTGTTATTTTAAATTGTTGTTAAATTGCTTTGCATAAAGCTATAAACGCGCTATAAAAAAGACTAGAGAGTTCTAGTCTTTTTATTTTCACTATTCGAAAGACAATTTATATGTCTACTTTTTAAACAAATCAAATAGGTCTAGGCCGCGGTCGTGATACGTGTTTGTTAGTTTGCCAGAAGGCAAAAGCTTTATTGAATATATGGCGTGGTTTTTCTCATCGTCGGAATCTTTGTGAATTTCTGTTTTTTTCATAATCACTTGCTGACCATAAACTCGCGTTGATGTGTACGCTGAGCTAAATTGTTTTGGGTCAAGTTCAATGCGATTACCGCTTTTTTCCACCTTTTCTATTATCGCGTTTAGCTGCGCGTCACTAAGTAAGTGTGACTTTGTGAAGCTTGCGACATCTGCGACTGTTTCGTGCTCTTTTGTATAAGATATTGGGAACATCCTTATTTGGTCAACAACACCAACATAGTATTTTATATATTCAAGTGCTTTCTCGCCGCTATCTATCACTTCTTTCATCAAAACGACGCTAAGCCACAATTGTTTGCCATTTTTATGCAAAATATCTCTTATTTGTTTTAGCTCTTCCCTACTTAAAGTTTTTATACGCATTAGGTCGTCATTTACTTTTGTGTCAAAGTGATGAATAGAAATATTGACAGCGGTTATTGGCGACTCTGCAAGCTTTTGCACAAAACTAATATCATGAAGCATTACGCCATTTGTTATTATAGTTATCTCTTGAAGTTTGTTCGTATAGTTTCTAAGTTCGTTTAAAATTGGAAATAAGTTTTTTGAGATCGTAGGCTCGCCACCAAGCAAAACAACATTTTTAACATTTAGTTTGTTAACGGCAATATCGATTTTTTGATGCAGGTTTTCGATTATGTGTTCTTTCCTAAGTTTTCCGAGCCTTGCAACACAAAATGGACATTGACCATTGCAAGCATCTGTCATTTTAATGTGCAATCTTGTGCTTTTCCCGATAAGAAAATTTGTGTCGCCAATCTTAATATCTTCGTATTTGCTCGCATCGATATTATTCATAAATCCCCCAATTATATGTTTTCACTAGTTTCAATATTGCCATTAAGAGCAATTGCCTTGCATTCGTCTTGAACTTGTTGCATTGATTTGTTAAACGTGTCGACCAGGTGCAAGTTTTTATATTGTTTTAGAGCATTATATGTATACAAGTATTTTTCTTGAAGTTCAAAAGCAGTTTTATCGTAATCGGAAACAATTTCACGATTGAATATTCTTTTGTAATGCTCGTCTTTATTACTAACATATAAAAAAATTAAATCGGCATTTGGATTATTTTTTAAAAAATATTCAACAGAATTAACAATCAAACCTCTATCGTTTTGATTCATAATTTTTGTAACAAACTCCACGCATCTATCGATTGTTAAAATGCCGCTTGCAGCCAAGCCATTGACAGCTGTTGTTTTGCCCGTGCCGTCCGCGCCTTCGATGTATGTATTAGTCTTTATAACCGAGCCAGACAAAATGTTTGCTTGCGTGTATATTAGATTTTTTGTTACATCTAAAAAGTCTTTATTAACAAAAATATTAGACTTTTCTGGGATAAAATATAGTTCCACAATGCCGCCAACATTTTGGATAGAAAAATACTCGCCAGTTTTGCTATCTTTCCAAAGTTCGCTTAATATTTTGTAGTTTTTGCCATGATACGCCACTTCATTTTCGGCATTGCTGATAAATATTTTGTCTGACAAAAATCTATCTTTTAAGTTTTTCTTCATGCATATATATTTTTTAAATTTTACTTTTTCCATACGGATATTATATCACAATGTTGATTTTTGTGCAATAACATTTATTTTTTACATTTTTAGTAATATTTAGGGTTGCAAGTTGGCAAAAATATGTTATACTTGGGTGTATGAAACTCTCGCAAAAAAATATTAATGAACTTATAGAAAAGTTTATCGATATGAAAAATTATAAATCAAGAAAAGATGTTCTTGGTGTCTTTTTTTATGGCAGTTCTTTGTATGGCAAAAACACAGATGGTTCAGACATTGACATGCATATTATTGTTAAAAGCAAAAATGACGTTCGCGGTAACATGATGTTTGGCGGCGTACGTATGGAATATTTTGAACGCCCATACAAAAAAATTATTGAGCAAATGAAGTACGAAAAATCTACGAACCAAACAGTCATTCTTTCGATGCTGGGCTATGGGAAAATCATATACGAAAAACATGGCACGCTCACAAAATTGCAAAACAAAGTAAAAAAATACTACCATGGCTACGAGCCAAAGCCATTAATTTCTAAACAAAAAGCGTTATATGATTTCTATAAAATTTACCTTAACATCAACCGCCTAGAAAAATTAAGCGAAAGTGGCGACAGTGTTTTTGATTTTATGTATTTCATGTTCTTGAATAACATTAAAAAGGTCTATGAAAAATACAAAGGTCTAAGCACAGATATTTCGCAATATAAACTCAAACGTTTTTATCTAAACAATGCCGAGCAAGTCAATACTTTTAAAACAATACCAGATGAAGAGTTTATCTCATTATTCTTAGCATGCGTTGAGCAACGAACTCCGCAAGCTAAAGTAACAGCTATTCGCAAATTATTTAACCATTGCACGCGCGACTTTGACTTTGATTTTGCAAGTGAAAATATTTTATTAGAGAGGAAATAGTATGAAAAAAATTCCACGCGGTGAATATAGAATTTCAATAACAACTGGTTGCAATATGAAATGTGTGTATTGCCACAACGAAGGTCAATCGAGCTTCGCAACACTCTCGCTTGATGATATTGATTTGCTCCTAAAAAACTCTTATGACCTTGGGCTCACGTCTGTCCGATTGACTGGTGGCGAGCCGCTCATCGTCCCTCAAATAAAAGAAATGTGCGAGCTTATTAAAAACAAATACGGGCTTAAACTTGGCATCAACACAAACCTTATTAAAATTGATGTATTGCAAGAATTGCTCGATAAAAATTTGGTAGATAGAATTGTTGTTGGGCTTGACTATTTTGACGGTAAAATATCTAAAAACTCACCTGTAGGTAAATCTTCTAGCGAGATTAAACATAACATTTTAAAGCTTAAAAAATACCCAGTTAAAGTTGCTGTCGACATGGTATATAACAAGCAAAACAGAGATGATATTGAAAAGATGTTTGAGTTTTGTTTGGCAAACAAAATAGAAATAAAAGTTCTTGAAGACATATTTAGTAAAGACGAAATTTACCACAACGAATTTATGGACTTTATGCACTATCTTGCCCACAAACACGACATTGAGCTAATCACAAATAAAGAAGAGTTTGACCAATATCGCGGCATTAAAAATGGCGAAAGAGTTGCATCGTTTTTCAATTCTTTGTGTTACGAAAACAAGTGCGATTTGTGCAAAAATATGCACCTTAGGGTTTCGGCAAGTGGCATGCTTCATTGGTGTGCAATCAACGATGACGGCATAAACTTTAAAGAAAACGACACAAGAGAAAGCATTTTAAAAATATTAGATTAAGGATAAACATGGATATATCAATTAACGACAATGATTTTAATTTTAAGGTAAAGACTGTTGGCTTGCTAACAAGCGGCAACAAAATCTTGCTTGTTCAAATGAACGATAACGGGTTCTATTGCATTCCCGGTGGCCACGTAAAAGTTGACGAATCGGTGCAAGATGCTTGTATTCGCGAAATTGAAGAAGAAGTCAACGTTAAAGTTAAAATTCAAAAAAAATTATGCGTAATCGAAAACTTTTTTAAAAGTAGGAACAAAAAAATTCATGAACTAACATTTTATTATCTCGTTGCCCCAATAAATGAACATGAACTTCAAACAAAGGACTTTGCTGGGGTTGATGACGGAAATGTTAAACTTTCTTTTAAGTGGTTTGATATTGATAAACTTGAAGATGTCGATTTTAGACCACAAGTCATAAAAGACAAAATCATAGCTCGCAATTTTGATTTTGAATTTATTACATTTAATCAACTATAAAAAATGCTGCCGTTTGGCAGCACTTTTTTATATATGATATGGTAAAAACAAACCAAATAAATATCCAACCGCAATACCAATAGTAAGAAGCGATAAGATGATTAGAATGTTCTTTTTTACATTTTTATTGTTCTTAAAAAGCACTATCATACCAACGCCAGCACCACTTACAAGCCCGCCAAGGCAAGATGCAAACGAGATAACGCCCTTAAGATACATCTCTGTTAAAACAACGCTACTAGCACAGTTTGGGATAAGTCCAATAGCCGCGCACACAAGTGGCTCGTACCACTTTCCGCTGCCAACAAGGTTAGACAAAAATTCTTCGCCACCAGCAACATTTATTGTTACAGAAATTAAGATATTTGCAACAGCAAGCCAAGCAAAAATTATTGCTGCATGCTTAAAAGCTTCGAAAAATATTTCACCAATGACACTTTTGCTAGCCTTGTTTTCTTCCCCATCTATTATGTGTTTGTGGTGCAATGCGTTATGCTCACAGTTTGCACAATCAGCAAGTTTGTCGCAAGTTTCATCATGGTTGCAGTTTTCATGTTTCGTTGTGTTTTCTTTGTTATTATGACTGTGAACAATATGCTCTGTATGCGTAAAATTATCACTAGCTAGCGATTGCTTTCTGAATATTAAATCAATAGTAAAACCAATAATAATCGCCAAAACCGCTTTTATTCCAACTAACAATAATAACGATAAAATGCTACCTGGTTGCGAAATTAAAACGACTAACGCTTCATCACTTGTTGCAATAAACACTGCAAAAAGCGTACCAATTGTAATCATTCTTTTTGAATATAAATCACTCATCACAGCCGAAAACCCGCATTGTGGAATTATCCCAAGCCCCGTGCCCCAAAGTGGACCTAATTTTTTGCTTGATGACACAAATTTTTCGAACTTTATTGCATCTTTATGTTCCAAAAATTCGATTAGCAAATATACCAAAAATAAAATTGGCAAAGCATAAAACGAATCCAAGAGTGCATCTAAAACAACTTCGAGCATATATCCTCCATGCGTGTAGTATAATCGCAAAACAAACTTTCGTCAATTGGTGGGCTTACATTTTTTTATTTTGCGTCTAACAATTATATTTTATTTAAAAAAACGTGTCGATATTTGTCAAAAAATTGTTCTTTTTATTTTTTAGTATTGAAATATATTAGATAATACTATATAATAGAAGTAGAAAGATTCGTGAGGTATCCTGTTATGAACAATGAATTTGACCCAGAGTACTACGATTTAAACAATACACTAGTTCGTGTTATTCAAGACACCGTGCATATGCGCCAGCATGTGTCGCAGCTTTATGAACCACTAAAAGTTTTGCAACAAATCAAGGCAGATAGTGAAGAATATCAAAACTACAGAATTCAACTCGCCAGAAAAGACTATTACAAAAATGTAGTATATTTTATGGACAGATTTTACTCACGCAATGATATGTATTATACATATGAGATGATTGGTAGAAATATCGACTATGGATATGCTGAATCCATTTATGAAAACGATGTTACTTACCAAGACGCATTTGAAGCATTATCGTTTATTTTATGTCGCAAAAAAAGCGAACTAAATGAGATTAAGAAAAATTATGAAGACCTAAATACAAACGGCAAACAAAACCTAGCAAGGCTTGCAGCTAGGGAAAGTGAAAACGAAGAAAAAGCAAGAGATGCTATTGCCGCTTGCGAAAATGGTCAACCAAAAGACCAACTAAAAAAAGTAAAGAAAGTTGAAAATTTATATAAAGGTTATGGTCTTGGCCACAAATCACAACTTATGATCTGTGCCGATAAACTAGATAGGTACCTAAGATACGTTTCTTATTATAATATTGATGACGATATCGCTAATAAATTCTTTAGCATGAAGTCAACAAAAAATTATACTCGCTCGTCACAACAAATTGATTATTTAACAGTTCAAAACTTATCAATCGTTGACCAATTTATCGAAGGTATTGCTTGTGGCAAAATAAAAATTAAAGGCGTAAAACCAGAAGAACCAACAGAATCAAACATGATGTAAATAATTAAAGATAAACAAATCACAATTGTTTATCTTTTTTTTTCATTTGCTAAAACAAATACTTATTTGTATAATAAAAATAATAAAACAAAAGGAAAAACAAAAAAAATGATAAATGAAAGCAAAACAAATTTATGGGATTTACTTGGTAAAATCGTTGCTATTTACTTAACACTTATCTATGCGGTTTTTATTTCTAATTCTTATTTCCATTACTTGCCAGCTGGCGAAGTTATTAACACTATTCTTTCGTGCTCTATGCTCTATGGCCCAATGGTACTTGTTATTATAACGACAATGGAAGCAATTAAAAATCGCAGCTTGTTATTAAAAATCATATTCCTTGTAGTGTGGGCAGCAATCTTCATTTTCTCATTCTTTCCATCATTACTTTCATAGGTGAACAGTATGAAAAAAGATTTACAATGGTTTTTCTCTTTCGTCGTCATTATGTTCATTTTGGTTGTTTCGTTTTTTAATGTTAACACCGTATATAAAAGCCCTATCAATAATAGATATAATGTTGGCTCAATATATGTAAAACAAAAAACACTCAACTATACAAAATATAACGATAGTATTTCGCCAAAGGCGATGTGTAACATTGCAGCCGAAGTTTCGGTCGGATTATTAAGAACAATATACTCAAAATTTATGCCAATCAAAGAAGACCACATTTCTGGTTGGAATCTTCTTGAAAAAGAAAATAAAGACAGTGGGCTTTCATATAAACTTTGGGTTAACGAGTACGACAAATCAGTTTACACCATTACCCTTTCTGGCACGGACCAAATTAAAGACACAACGCAATATTTTCCTATGATGATGGACGAAGAATATCCAATTCAAATGAAAGAAACTTTGGAAGTTGGCAAAAATATTGTTCCAATGCTAGACAATAATATTAAAAGTGGCAAGGGCGAAAAGCTTTCGAGATTGTTTATCACTGGTCACTCTCTTGGCGGTTACCTTTCGGCATTCCTAGCTTCTGAAATTGTCGATAGTTATAACAACGAAAATCACCAAAATATCAATTATTCAGATTTCTTTTATTCCGATTTTTCGATAGACAACATTCATTGCTACACATTTGGTGCTCCGGGGTTTTATAATAAACTGCTAGACGAAGGTGTGCTTGGCACTGGCTATTATGCAAACCACCCTATTCCAGAATGGAGTCAAAAAAAACAAAGCAACAACGAGCAAGGCAAATATAACAAATATATCACAAACTACTACAATAATCTTGACCTTGTTGGAACGCTATATGTAGAAAACGATAACCTGAAACATCTTGGAAAAGTAATTATTATTTGGATAAACAATGCTTCTCCTGTTAACCTTTATATATTTACCCTAAGTTTTAAAGAAGTTACAAAAAAGTTGTACTACCATATGCCTTGGGTTTATATAAACGTTCTCGATAAAACGGGCTAAAATTAAAAAAATGACCTAGAAAATAAATTCTAGGTCTTTTTTGTTGAAATTTTAATGTCTAATTTTAAACATATTTTTAACAATCTTCAATTTCTTTTTGTTATATGGCGGATATTTAAGGTTAATTTCAAACTTGTCTGACTTTTTAACAACACTTTTGAAGTGAGAGAATGTGACAAAAGTTTGCTTGCCATGATAATTACCCATACCACTGTTGCCAACACCACCAAATGGCAATTTTTCTTCGGTTAGGTGCATAACAGTTTCATTTACATCGCCACCACCAAACGAACACTTTTTCATAACTTCTTGTTCGTTTGTTTTGCCAAAGAAATATAGGGCTAGCGGCTTTTCGCGCGATTTTATAAAACCAATCACTTCGTCAATATTTTTGTAACTTAAAACTGGTAAAACTGGTCCAAAAATCTCTTCTTGCATGATTTTGTCATCTTTTTTCACGCCCTTAACAATTGTTGGTTCAAGGAGTCTGCCAGACCTTGTGCCACCAGTGATAATTTCGTAATTTTTCACTTCGTTTTCAAGCTCAATTGCCTTTTCTTCGGTAATTAAGTATGGGAAGTTTTCTGTCAGCTTGCCATTTTCGTAATAAAACTTTTCAATTTGTTTTTTGCAAAGCACCAAAAACTCATCAATCTTGTCTTCTTGAACCAAGCAATAGTCTGGTGCAACGCAAGTTTGCCCAGCGTTTAAAAACTTGCCCCAAACAATTCTTTTTGCTGCAATTTTTAGATCGGCATCGCTATCTACAATGCATGGGCTTTTACCGCCAAGCTCAAGTGTTGCTGGCGTTAGAAACTTAGATTGTTCTTGCATTAAAATTCTTGCGACATTTGCAGAACCAGTATAAAAACAATAGTCATAGCGTTGTTTAAACAAAACATCGCGTTCTTCTTTATTGTTAAACGTTACATACACGTAGTTTTTGTTAAATACACTTAAAATATCTTTTATAACTTTACTAACATTTTTAGTATTGTCAGAAACTTTTAAAATAACCGTGTTGCCAGCTGCCATTGCGCCAATAACTGGTATCATTGCGAGCTGAAAAGGATAGTTCCAAGGTGCAACAACCAAAACCGTTCCATATGGTTCTGAATGGATATATCCTTTGCTTGGAAAGTTTATTATGCTTGTTTTAATCTTTTTTGGTTTTGCAAGTTTTTTTATCTTTTTTATAAAAAAGTCAAGTTCACGCATAACGAGCGAAAGCTCTGTTGTGACAACATCGAACTCACATTTATTGAAGTCTTTTTTAAACGCATCTATAAGCTCTTGATAATTATTATCAATGCTGTTTTTTAATATTTTTAATTGATTAATTCTATAATTTACATCAAGAGTTTTCCCCTGAAGAAAAAACTCGTGCTGTGCTGCAATAATTTTTTCCATTTTACCACCTGTTGAATACTTTTTCAGCAAAGCCTAACATATTGTCAATTTGAATACGCTCGCTGCTGTCGAGAATAATCTGTCCACTAAACTTACCAAAAACTTGGTTTTGGTTGCTCTCTAGTACCAAAGCATTTATTCTTGCGTGGCGGTTGATAATTGGTTCGAACTCCATTTCAAACCTACCGTCATCACTTGTAAAACGCCACTTAGACATAAAGTCATCTTTGCCATTCTTTTTTGGTATTAAGAATCTTACATTTTGAATTTTATGTGCTTTTCCATCGTAAAATAACATATTTTCGGTAGCCTTTGAAGTATCACCAAAGCCATAGCCAATATTAAAGCCAACTTTTTTGCCACCAACATACCCCATTGCTGCGCCCCAATACCAAGTGTTTTTATATGTCCACACGCCACGTCCCCAATCGAGAAGTGCATTTGTATCATCTTGGTTAAAGTTAATTTCTTCGTCACCAATTCTTACTTTGCCACTCGCTTTGAATCCAACGATTTTTTGATTGTAATAGAAATGTTTTTTCTTTTCAAATGGCGTATAAATTACCATACTTTCTTCTGGCTCGTCAGTTAACTCAAAACTTACCGACAAATCTTTTTTGCCGTCAAAGTTTGGCATAAAGAACTCCAAATGTCTGCCGCCATCAGTGTGCAAAAATTTAGCTTTGCAACCTTTTGCCTTAACTTCTACATCGCCCGTAACAGATGTTGTTGGCATTTTAAACTTGCCAAGAGTAAACCACGAAATTTTACTTTTTGTTATTTCTGTTTTATCTTTAAACCTAATGACCGATGCCGAAAGCATACCCATGTAACCATTGTCTGCAACGGTTAAGGCAACGCCAAAATCATCGTTATAAACAAGATAATAATCCCACTCTTTAAGTTTGATTTTACTTACTTTCACATCTTCTTTATAATAATCGCGGATAATTTTTTTCGAATACCCCGCTTCATAAAGATTACCAAACCAATCAAGCAAGTTGCCTTTTTCTTTTATTTCATTTTGCATAAACATTTCCTCTAGTTTCATTATACAAAAAAATAAAATTATGGCAAATAAAAATAATGGCAGAGCCACTATTTTTTTACGCAAACTTTTTAGCTTGCATTACATCTGAAATTGTTTTTGTCGCAAGTTCTGGGAACGGCAACGCTGCCCCTTGTTCCATTTTCACTTTTTCCCACTTTTCGGCAACATACATGCGTATATAATTGCCCGCTTCGCGGCGCAACTCTTCTTCTAGGTTTGTAAGTGCTTGCTGTTTTTCTTGTTTACACCTTGCGTTTAATAAAATTGCATACGCAAGAGTTGGGTCTACCATCGAGAATAATTTACCGCCGTCAACTCCTTCTTCTTTACGTAATCTTTTGAACATTATTGTTAATATTGTACTGTTTGGTAAATTCGCATTCATTTATTTTTCTCTCCTTATGCTTGCAATTATAATACAGCTTTGTTATAATGTAAAATACATAAATTTAATGGTTGATATAAGGAGAACTTATGGCAAACTTAAACTTACTTAACATATTTATAACAGTTGCAGAAGAAAAAAATTTAACAAAAGCTGCCGAAAAACTATACATTTCTCAGCCAGCAATAAGTAGTAGTATAAAGAATCTAGAAGACGAACTTGGTGGTGAACTTTTTATTCGTAAAAACAAGGGCGTGGAACTTACAAACGAAGGCAAAGTTATTTATGACACGGTCAAAAAGTCGCTAGATAAAATTGAGAGTATTTATTCTTATTTCGATAACGTAAAATCAATAAACAAAGGCATACTTAGAATTGGCACAAGCACTTCTAACATCAATCAATACCTAAACAAAACCATAACAGAGTTTATTAAAAATTATCCAGATATTGAAATAAAAGTTATCCGCGACAGCGAAGTTAACTTAATTACCAAACTCAACGAAAACGAGCTCGACCTAATTGTTCTAGACAGCGAATACTTAGCACCAAACCTTGAAATTGTTAGAACTTTTGAAGTCACTTACACAATTATTGGCAATCTTGACTATTACAAAAAATACAAGAAATCGCCTATTGATATTTCCAGTTTTGCAAACGAAAACTTGGTGCTTGTTAACAAGGCAAAAACCAGTAGGCAAAACTTTGACGCATTTTTTGCAAAATATAACATCACGCTCAAACCAAAATTTGAACTCGAAAATTATCAACTTATTTTTGACTTGATACGCCAAGGACTTGGCATTGGAATTGTTAATATTGAATATTTTGAAAAAGAACTTGCCAGCAAAGAAATATATAAACTGCCTTCGAATTTCGAAATAGATACTCGTTCAATAGTCCTTGCTCTTCCTGCAAAAAAATACTTTAACCCTGCGCGTGATGTTTTTGTGAAAATGGTGCAAAAATAAAAGATGCTTTCGCATCTTTTTTTAATTACCTGTTACTATTATATCTGCACCTGTGTTTAAAACATTTTTTATTAAAACTTCGTGCATTTTTACTTTTGCTGGTCTAATTTTTTCAACTTCTTCTACCACTTGTTTAATTTTTGTTTTTGGCACAGGTAATGTTGTTTTAACACTAACCACACCGCTGTCTGTTTTTACAAGAGTTGTCACCACACGTTTTGGAAGAGTCAACTCTTCTTTTGCAAATTGTTCACCGCGCACACAATTGTTGCCAGTTACAACCAATTTCCCTTGCTTATCTTTTGTAATAGTTAAATTGCAACCCATTGGGCACATAATGCATGTTAAATTAACCATTTTGCACCTCCACAATGATAGTATCTTTCGCCTTTGTCTTGTCTACTTCCAAAGTTTGCATTTCGCCAGGTACACCAGCTAAAACATATTTTTTGCCAATAATTTCATCGCCGCTTTTAGCAACAATAAACGATCTTTCTATACGTTGTTTTAACCTAAACTTAGCATCAAACTTACCTTGATTGCCATAGCACATGCTTGGAACAACATAAGTTAATCCATTGCCAGCTTCCACGCGGATAGGATTACTTGTATCAAGTTCACCTTTTGCATTTAGCCCCGCAAACTTGCCAGCAACCAAAGATTCAAGCGTTACATTATCGACAAGGTCATGCACATGTAAAACATTACCACAAGCAAATATACCAGGAATTTGTGTTTGAAAATACTCATCGACAATTGTGCCATTTGTTGCCTTAACTAGTGGCAATTGTGGCAATAAGTCCATTTCTGGAATTAAGCCAACAGACAAAATTACCGTGTCGCACTTAATAAACTTTTTGCTACTTTCGATTGGATTATATTTATCGTCTACTTCGCACATAACGACACCTTCGACTCTATTTTCACCTTCAATACTAAAAATAGTATGCGAGAACAAAAGCGGAATATTGAAGTCTGTTACGCATTGCAAAATATTTCTTTTTAACCCGCTTGTCGTTTTGTTAACTTCGAGTATCGCTTTTACCTTAGCTCCTTCTAGCGTCAATCTTCTTGCCATTATAAGTCCAATGTCGCCGCTACCAAGAATAACAACTTCTTTACCAGGAAGTTTACCATCAATATTAACTAGCTTTTGCGCTTGCCCCGCCGTGTATATTCCCGCAGGTCTTGTCCCTGTGAGTAAGATATTTGCAGCAGTTCGCTCTCTGCAACCTTGCGCTAGCACTATTGATTTACACTTAACCGTTTGCACTCCATCGCGGTTTGTAAATATTACTTCGCCAGGCTTAACAGCACTAACAAAAGTATCTGTAAGAACTGTGATATTTTTTTCTTTTTTAACAAGTTGCTTAAACTTGTAAGCAAACTCTGGACCCGTAAGTTCTTCTTTAAAATAATGCAGACCAAAGCCATTGTGAATACATTGCGACAATATACCGCCAAGCTTGTTGTTACGCTCTAAAAGCAAGGTTTTTGCACCAGTCTTTGCACTTTCGATTGCCGCCGCCATACCTGCTGGCCCGCCACCAATAACTACAACATCTACCATTATTTTTTCTCCCTTATATTTCCGGTAACAAAATAACTGCCGACATTTTCTTTTAAAACTTGTTCAAGTGGAATTTTATCTGTTTTCGCAATTAGAAGTGCCACCCTATCACCACAGAACCCGCCTTGACATCTTCCCATTCCCGCACGTACGCGGCGTTTTACGCCATCTATCGAACGTATACGTAAAGGTCGTTTTAATGCGTCAATAATTTCACCTTCTGAAATGTTTTCGCACTTACAAACAATTTTGCCATAGCTCGTGTTTTGCTTAATCAGTTCGTTTCTTTTGCTTACTGGTAAATCACGCAATAAAACATATGGTTTTATTTTCTTATTGTAAACAATGTTATATTCAATACCGAGCAAACTTAAGATATATCTAGATATTGCTGGTGCACTCGAAAGCCCTGGCGAACAAATGCCCGCAACGTTAACAACACCCGGTTTTGTTTTGCTAAGTTCAATCACAAAGTCATGCCCAACAATATTTCTCACGCCAGAGAAAATTCTTATCGTCTTTTTAAAGTTAATGCCTTGCACGCACATATCAGCTTTAGCCTTAATGTCTGCCAAGCCTTCTTTTGTTGTACGCGTTACCGCATCACTTTCGTAACTTGTTGGACCAACTAAAATATTGCCGTCAATTGTTGGTGTAACAAGCACGCCTTTTGAGCCCGCTGTTGGTTCTGGGAAAACGGTAAGGTTAACCAAATTCTTTTCACTAGAATCAAGCACATAATACTCGCCGCGTTTAAATATAATCGGGTATTGCTCGCTACCAATAAGTTTTGCGATTGTATTATACCCCGCACCAGCACAGTTGATTATTGATTTTGCAAAAATCTCTGTTTTGCCATCACTAATAACATATACGCCGCCAAGATATTTAATTTTTCTTGTGTTATATTCAAGTGCAACGTCACCACCGTTAATAATTGCCTCTTCTGTTAAACAAATGGTATAGAGATATGGACTAACAATGTATGCGTCTTTTGCATAAAGAGCCACTGTAACATTATCTGCAATATTTGGCACAATCTTTTTTATTTCATCTCTATTTAAAATTGTTAGGTTGTTTATTTTATTTTCAATCCCATTTTTATATAGTTTTTCGATTACGTCTTTGTGCGAGCCAACAACAAGCGCACCCGTCTTTTTAAGTGGCACACCGAGTCTTTTGCAAATTGATGGATAGAGTTTGTTACCTTCGCGGTTGAGTATTGCTTTTAATGAACCAGGCTCTGGGTCAAACCCCGCATGCACAAGCCCACTGTTTGCCTTGCTGCAACCCGTTGCAACATCACTTGCTTTGTCGATAATTATAGTTTTATAGCCGCAAAGAGTTAGGTCATTAAACACCGATGCACCAACGACACCCGCACCAATAATTGCAAAATCATATATTTTTGTTTGCATAGTTTTTCTCCTAAATATATTCTAAGAAAAATAAAAATTTTAGTCAATTTATTTTTACTCACATTTTTAGTTTTTATTTACACTCAAGTTATGCTAAAATATACGTAGAGGTGAATTATGAAAAAATATTTGCTCGGGTTAGACGAAGGTACAACAAGTGCCAGAGCTGTACTTTATGATTTAAATTCACATAAAATTATTGGCAGTTCTAGGCATTTAATAAAACAATTCTATCCACAAAATGGTTGGGTGGAACAAGATGCTACACAAATATATAGCACAGTGACACTTTGCATGCGTGAAGTATTGCGTGAATTTGATGTCGGTTCTAATGAACTTGCCGGCGTGGGACTCACAAACCAACGCGAAACAATTGTTGCGTTCGATATTGAAACTGGTGAACCGGTATATAACGCCATCGTTTGGCAATGTAGACGCACGGCAGATTATATTGCGAGTTTGCCAGCAAAAACAAAAACCGCAATACGCGAAAAAACTGGTCTTATACCAGATGCATACTTTTCTGCAAGCAAGATGAAATGGATACTCGAAAACGTTCCAAAAGCAAAGGAACTTGCTAAACTTGGCAAGCTTAGAATTGGAACAATTGATGCTTACCTTGCATATAAACTTACTGGCAACTTTGTTACCGACACAACAAATGCAAGCCGTACAATGCTCTTTAATATTCACACGCTTGACTATGATGACGAGCTTTTAAAGTTCTTTGGCGTATCACGCGTAATGTTGCCAAAAATCGCAGAGTCTGCTAGCGTTATAGGAAAAATCAATTTCCTTGGCAATGTTGAGCTTTGTAGTATTATTGGTGACCAACAATCGAGTTTGTTTGGTCAGGGTTGCACCAAAGCTGGCATGGCGAAAAATACATATGGCACTGGCGGGTTTATTTTGATGAACACGGGCACTTCTCCCGTTTCCGAATGTAAAAATCTGCTTTCGACCGTTGCCCTTACCCTTGATGGCAAAACAACATATGCACTAGAAGGTAGCATATTTTCTGTTAGCAGCGCAATAAACTGGCTCGGTCACTCACTTAGACTTTTTCAATCTGTTAACGATACCGAAAACATGTCGTTTGATTTGCCAAGCAACCAAGGTGTGTATTTTGTTCCCGCTTTCACGGGGCTTGGTGCACCGTACTGGCAACCAAACGCAAGAGCAATTATTTGCGGTTTGACCTTTGATAGCGACAGACGTCACATTGTGCGTGCCGTGCTCGAAAGTATTTGTTATAATACAAAAGCGATTATAGACGAAATGTCTAGTGCTGGAATAAAAATTTCTTCACTTCGCGTGGACGGAGGGGCTTGCAAAAACAACTTTTTGATGCAATTTCAAGCAGACATGCTAGATCTTGAAGTAAAAAGGCTCGCCACTAGCGAAGCGACGGTGCTTGGGTGTATTTATCTTGCCGGCATATGTAAAAAGGTAATAAAAGTTTCAGATTTGCCAAAGGTTATTCAAATGGGCGACAGTTTTAAACCGCACATGTCTGATGAAACCCGCAACAAACTATATTCCGGTTGGCAAAACGCCGTTAAAAAATCTTGTGAGGATAAGTAATGAAAAATATAAAAATCAATGGATATAACAATCTTCCGCTAAACGTCTATTTGTTTGATGAAGTCAAAAATCCAAGGGCAAGCATAATTGTTGTTCATGGCATGCAAGAGCACGCAAAAAGATACTTTGATTTCGCCGAGTTTTTGCAAAATAATGGATTTGTTGTGTTGCTTTCTGACCTTCGCGGGCATGGGTTTACCGCAACTTCTAAAGAAGATTTTGGCAAAGGTCAAGGTGACGATATTTTTGCAGAAATTATCGAAGACCAAAAAATTCTTTGCGATTACCTTAAAAATCAATATAATTTGCCACTATATTTGTTTGGGCACTCATTTGGTTCTTTTGTTTCACAAAAACTTATTCAAGTTTACCCAAACATAAAAAAGGCAGTTATTTGTGGAACAACAAATGGTAGCAGTGCAAAAATATTTTTTGGAAAAATATTAGCTGGTTTTCTTATGGGTATTGGTCAAAAAAACAACCACAACAGTTTGGTTCAAAAAGTAAGTTTAGACTCTTATGGTAAAAAGTTTGAAGACAAAAACTGGCTCACGCGGGATACTAAAGTTTGGGAAGAATATAAAAAGGACGAGCTTTGTGGCGTTCCCTTCCCACTTGATTTTTATTACAGCATGCTTAAAAACCTAAACAAAGTTAACCGCGGCATAAAAAAACTAGACAAAAATAAAACAATAATGTTTATTTGTGGTAGCGATGACCCAGTTGGCGAATATTCAAAACAAGTAACTAGGCTCTATAAAAAATACAAAAAGAAAGGGCTTAATGCCAGCTTAAAAATTTACCCACAAGCAAGGCACGAACTGATAAACGAAATTAACAAAGAAGAAGTTTATAACGACATTTTAAATTTTTATAACAACTAAAAAACAGACCCCGCATGTGGGTCTGTTTTATTTTACTTATTAAACAAATAAGAACATTGCAATCATTAATTGCCCGGCATAATACACAATGTGATTGACCGAGATAAATAGCCCGCTGTTTTCCTTGCCACCAAAATAGATAAACGAAAGCACCAAGTCCGAAAGGAAAATAAGAACAATGCCTGTCATCATTCGCCAGAACTCTGGGTAATATATAGTCGTGATTATTGTTAAACAAACCATGAACGATAAAACAAAAGTGTATGCAACCGACTGATAAAAATATCTGCCAAAATTGAGCATTTTTTTAGATATCATCATAATTAAAACGGTAATCAACGCTGCCCCGCCAGCAGATGCCAACACAAACAGCCACGAAAGGTCTGTGTATAACCTTAAGATCAAAACAGTTGCGACAAAATACATAATATGCCCAAGCCCAAACGAAAGCATGCCAGCATTGGTGTATGTGTATTCGTCTTCTGCGTGACAATACTTAAGATCGAGTAATATGTCACCTATTAAACCGAAAAGTAACCCCAGCATAATGAATATTGTTTCTGTTCCCATTCCATATTTGCTTGCACCAATAAGTCCAGTTGCAATGAACATAACAGATGCCAAAGTTTTTAGTAGCATTGCAATTATGCCACCTTTTTTAATACGTACAACCAAAAACGCAATAACACAAACAAGCGTAATGGCTGCAAAAATATAAAATAATTCCATAAACAACTCCTATATAAAGTCTATATATAAGAAAAATTTTTGTCAATTAAAAATCACGCACGTATGCGTGATTGTTTTACATTTCTTGAACGTCTGGAAGATAATCTTGAAATCTTTTGTAGACGCTGTACATATAATCATTATTCAAAACTTCGTTTATATCAAGCTCGGCATCTACATTGCCTTTTTCCTTAGCTTCTGAAAAATCTTTTTTATTCCCAAGCTGAACAAAATAATATCTCTTTTCTTCGTTGCGTATTTGTTTTGGATTAAACCAAATTTTATCAAGGTCTCTTGCATTAACAAGAGCCATATCAACAATGTTTTTATCTGCATTTTTACCAGCAAAGATAAACATTGTATATCTGCCAGCATAATTGCAATCATTATATGCAATATCATCAATAACAACTGTTATATCATTGTCTTTATTATTCTCTTGTTTGCGAATACTATTAATCGCAAAGGCACGTCTTGATGCAAAAATTGTATCTTCGTCAAAAAGTTTTTTTACATAAAATTCCATAACTTTTCTCCCTATATTGATATTATATCATGCAATTTCCTATTTTTCAAGACCTAATTTTTATTTGGTAAAGCTACATAAAGACTTTTTTTAAATTTGTATTTTTAGGTTTTGTGTGATATAATAAAAATCGTGATGAAAGTTTTATCCCCAGCGGGAAATTATCAATGTTTAAAAATGGCAGTTATTGATGGTGCGGACGAAGTATATCTTGGCACCAATGGTTTTAATGCGAGAAATAATATCGAAGGGTTTTCGCTAGAAGAATTAAAAAGCGCTGTTAACTTCGCGCATATCTATGGCGTAAAAGTTCACCTTGCCGTTAATATTTTATTTAACGCAGAAGAATTGCAACAAGCGTTAGATTTGATTGTTAACGCCTATAATATCGGTGTTGACGCATTTATTATTCAAGACCTTGGGCTCGCTTACCTTGTGCATGCATTTTATCCACAAATAGAAATGCATGCCAGCACACAAATGGGTATTCATAACTGTGAGTGTGCAAAATATCTTGCGAACTTTAGCTTTCGCAGATTGGTTTTATCGCGCGAAACGCCACTTGACGAAATTGCAAGGATAAAACAACAAACTGGGCTCGAAATCGAATATTTTGTTCAAGGCGCACTTTGTGTTTGTTTTTCGGGCAATTGTTATATGTCTAGTTACCTTGCAGGTGCTAGCGGCAACCGTGGCAAATGTAAACAATTTTGCAGATTACCTTATACCCTTTCTTTAAATGGTAAAAAGATTACATCGGGCTTCTTACTTAGTGCAAAAGATTTTAATTTATCTAAGTCACTTGATAAACTCGAAACTGCCGGTGTAGATGCAATAAAAATTGAAGGCCGCGCTCGTAGACCATTTTATGTCGCCGCCGCAACTTCTGTTTACAAAAATTTAGTGAGTGGCAAAAAAGTGGACACAAGTATTTTAAGTCTAGCTTTTACTCGTGGATACACAAACGGTTACTTTGACGGCAACGGAAACATAATTTCGCTTTACCCCGCACATATTGGCGTGCCAGTTGGTAAAATTATTGACGTTAAACTTGGCAAAAAATTTAATGAAATCACCTTTTCTTCTAACCGCGAACTTAGCGAAAAATCAACATTCAAACTTTTTGATAATGGCACAGAGGTTGGTGCATTTACCGCCTATAGCTTAACAAAAGTTGGTAAAAATTTATACAAAACCACCACAACGCAAAACATTAAGTCTGGATTAAATCTAAACTTAATAATTGATGACTCGCTCGAACAATCTTGGCTTGCAAAAACCAGAAAAGTACAAGTGCAAATAGAAATAAGTGCAAAAGTTAACAGCCCACTATCTGCCACGCTCACTTGCGGAAACACAAAAATAAGTGTAACTGGCGACAATTTAGAAAAAGCAAAAAACAGCTGTTTAACCAAATCTGAAATAGAAGAATGCTTTGCAAAAAACGAATACTTTACCCCTATTATTACAGTCGAGTTGCAAGATGTATTTGTAGCAAAATCTAAGCTCAACAGTTTTAGAAGAATGTGCTATGATAATCTAATTGCAGCGCTCACAAAAACAAATCACGACATTCTTGCAACTGTTAAAATCGACACAAACAAAAATCTTAACCCATTGACAGATTTTGCAATTATTGAAGATTACCAAACTTTGCCAAATGCAAAAATAATTATCTATTCGCCAGAAACATATGACGAAGTGGACATAAAAAAGTTTATTGCGGCATGCGAAAAACAAAACAAAAAACCTGTACTCGACTTACCAAACTTTTGCACGCACAAAGATAACCAAATACTAGGCCAAATTATTTTGAACACACACATTGCATGCGTTGCAAACAATTATGGGCAATTATTATATAAAACAGAGCTAATTGCTGGTGCATTTTTAAACATCTATAATCCTATATCGGCTGCGGTTATAGGCTTACCATTTTTAACGGCGGAACAAGACTTTGGCTCAAAAATAACACTTCCCGTTATGACACTTCGCCATTGCCCACTAAAACAATTTGCGGGCAGCACTTGTAACAATTGTAAATACCAACATGGCTACATGGTTGGCATGCCAAGTGGCAAGCAATATAAATTAAAAAGAAAGAAAATTTCCACATGTACATTTTATTTAAGCGAGTAAAATTATGAAAGAAGAAAACTTACACATCGGTCACAGAAAACGAATGAAAGACATTTTTAT
The DNA here is from genome assembly GCA_934756675.1 of uncultured Clostridia bacterium. Lineage (GTDB taxonomy): Bacteria > Bacillota > Clostridia > Christensenellales > UBA1242 > CAKVLG01. The sequence goes on from CAKVLG010000007.1 coordinate 31,503, forward strand.
AAAAGAAGGTCTAGCTAATTTTAGTACAATTGAAAAACTAGAATTTTTATTGTATTTTGCTATCCCTCAAAAAGATGTCAATCCAATAAGTCACGCACTTCTTGACGAGTTTAAAACACTAGACAATGTTTTGCGTGCGCCTATCCACGCACTTAAGAATGTCAAAGGCGTTGGCGAGCACACAGCACTACTTATTGCAACTGTCTTTGCTTTTATTTCTGAATATGGCAAGTGTCAACTCGATCATCATCTTAATAAAACAAGTTCTTCTAAAAGTTTCGCAAAAAATCTTTATCGCGGTAAGGTCAACGAAGAACTAACAGTTATAGCTCTTTCACAAAAGAACGATTGTATTAATTATAAAAGTTTTGTCATTGACCAAAGTTGCTCGGTGCCAGTGCCAATTCGCAAGATAACAGCATTTGCATTAAGTTGTCATTGCTCAAATATTATGCTTATCCATAATCACAACCATTCTAGTTCTCACCCATCGGCAAACGACCTTAATTATACAAAAAAGATAATTGAGAGTGGAATATTTAACAAACTTATGGTGATTGACCACTTAATTGTTGGCGACGACGGCGTGTATAGTTTTCAAGAACATGGACTTGTTAAAGATTTATACTTGTCCTCTTTAAAATCGCTCAAGTTTAATAACGCAATAGCCTTCCCGCTCGAACAATTAACCGCGCACTATAAAATTGATACATAAAAAAAGTCAGTAGCTATACTGACTTTTTTACATATCTTTTTTCGTAATTTGCCATTAATAATAACATTGTTGGGTAAGCAAGCGAAAATAAAATCAAAAGCACATAAACAATAATGTCTGATTTTATAAACGATATACCAATCATCAGCGAGAACGAAAGCACTCTTGCGATGCAAAGCAAACTTTCGACAATTGTGTGGTGTTCAGATATCTCGTCATATAGCCCAGCTTCTTTGAGCACACCGTTACGAAAAATATCAAATGTTGTTTTGAAGAATATTGCAGATACTGCCATGCAGAAGTTATAGATAACAATTGTCGCCATTGATGGCATAACCGTGAATAACGTTACACCAATAACTGGAAATGCCATACATGTATAATATGCCCAATTTCGTTGTCCAGGCTTTGTAAAGCGGCTTAGTAAAATTAATTCTATCATTGCAATAAAGTTGATTGCACTTGTTATTTTACCAAGTGACAGCGAAGAATTAAATTGCAACATTATACAAATATTTGTAAGCGCGCCAACAACTGTTGAAAAACCATAAATAAAACTAATTATATATAAAAATTTTATGCTCAAAATTGCGTCATCATCTTTTTCTTTTAACATTTTGAAATATTCCGTCATACTATAATGGCTATTTTCTGGTCTTTTTGAATGAATAAAAAATGTCATTACAAATATTATGAAGCTTACAACCGAAACAATAATCGCACTCTTTTTAAAGCTTGTTGAATTAATAATTGTACCAAGGGTAATTGGAGTTATAATCTCGAAAATTTTACTTGCAATCATTGCACCTGTTGCATAACGGCTCATTATGTTACGACCAACCATCTCTTGCTTTATTACATTATAACTGGCGTAATACATACTTTCGCCAAGACCATACATAAATCCCGCAAGCGGAATAATTGTTGCCAGGTTTTCGCCAAAGAATATCATAATAATAACAACGGCACATCTAATTAGTGTTGCGACTCTATATACCCACACGCGGTTTGTTCTGTCGACAATAAAACTACTTAAATAATAGACGATTAAAAACGTAATGTACGTAATTGCATAATATAAACCAACATTAAAAATGTAATTATATGTATCACTACTAATTGTATAAATATGCGCGATAAAAAACGTAGAAATAAAAACACTACCAACAGTGCCAAGAAAGTGACAAATAAATAAAAATTTAGATGATAGCGTATCTTTGTTTTTGTTATCTATATCGTATATAAAAGCCATAAATCCCCTTTTCTCGTTCGATTATAGCATAAATAAAAAAGTGCAAGCAACTATCACTGTCAAAAATTGCAAAATTATCATAAAATACAATTGACAATTGAACAATTATTCAACTATAATACAAACAGTTGATTATTTATTCAACTATTGGAGATAATATGAAGAAACTGACAAATAGTTATCTTAGGTGCGATTGTGACCAGTTGCACGAAGATTTGGTTGCTAAGGCGAAAAGTAAAATGTTAGACGACGACACACTTATGTCTATTGCCGATTTCTATCAAGCACTTTCAGATAACACACGCATAAAAATTATCAATTTGCTCGAGAAAAGTGAGCTTTGCGTTTGCGACATTTCATACTGCTTAAACATGACAAAATCTGCCGTTTCGCATCAGCTTAAATACTTGCGTGAAATGAACTTGGTAAAATGCCATAAGGTTGGCAAAGAAGTGTGGTACACCTTGGCAGACAGTCATGTCAGCGATGTGTTCGATATTAGTTTAAATCATATAATGGAAGAAAAAGATGACTAAAAAATATAAAATCAAAGGGCTAGACTGTCCCATTTGTACAAAAAACTTAGAGAAAAAAATTAACGAGCTTGATTGTGTCAAACAAGCATCTATCGACTTTTTAAAAGGCGTTCTAACCATAGAATGTGAAGACGAAGAAGTCACCATGCCAAAGGTTATTAACCTTGCAAGCATTTTGGAACCAGATGTTGTAATTGAATATAAAAAGCAAAATATTCGTAGCAAAAAGTTTTCGCTAGATTTGTTATTTCTGGTTTTAGGCCTAGCACTTTCTATTGTTACACTCACAATTAAAATGCCAGCCGCATTATATTGGATAAGTTTTGTTATAAGCGCACTTTTGCTTGGTTACAAAACATATTACAAGGCACTGGTTCTGCTTTTTAAAGGCACAATTAACGAAAATTTTTTGGTAACCTTGTCGGTAATTGGCGCGGCAGCTGTTGGCGAAAACCTGGATGCATTAATGGTAATTGCTCTCTACTCTGTCGGCAAACTACTCGAAAGCATTGCCCTTAACAAATCTAAAAAATCGATTGAAGATTTAACTAATCTCAAGCCTGACTATGTTGTTATTATAAATGGCGAAGAAGAAACAAAAGTCGACCCATCTAGTGTAAAAATTGGCGACATTCTTGTTGTTAGACCTGGCGAAAAGATTGCCGTTGATGGCGTTGTCACAAGCGGCGAAGCATCGCTCGACACACAAAGTTTGACTGGCGAAAGCTTGCCTACAAATGTTAGCACTGGCAGCGAAGTTTTGTCTGGTTCTATTGTTATTGACGGCGTGCTATACATAAGAGCAACTAACCTTGCAAGCACAAGTACCGCCGCCAAAATCATGGAACTAATTGAACAAGCGAGCGATAAAAAGAGTAAGACAGAAACTGTAATTTCAAAGATTTCTAAATGGTACACGCTTGGCGTAATCATTCTTGCCGTTGCCGTTTGGGAAATTGTGTTTGCAGTTACTAAAAACTTTAACACTGCTCTCTATCGCGGGCTTATATTCCTTGTTGTATCTTGTCCTTGTGCATTTGCAATCTCTGTTCCACTTGCATACTTTTCGGGGCTCGGCAATGCATCAAAAAAAGGCATATTAATAAAAGGTTCAAATTATCTTGATGCACTTGCAAAATTAAATGTTATCGCATTCGACAAAACCGGAACAATCACCACTGGTGAGTTCGAGATTGTTGAAGTTAAAAGCTTAGATAAAAAAGTAAAAGAAAAAAATGTATTGTTTTTATCTGCAATTGGCGAACAATACTCGCTCCACCCACTTGCAAAAGCTATTGTAAATGGCTGTGGCAAAAAACTACCTAAGGCGACAAATGTTAAAGAAGTTGCTGGCAAGGGTGTATATTTTGAATACAATGATGCTAAATATTTTGTCGGCAGACACAATAAAAACGCTAGCGGCACACTTGTAGAGCTAACAAAAAATGGCGAACCTATTGGCGAAATTGTGTTAAGCGACAAAATAAAAGAACAATCTAGGTTAGCAATAGATAACCTTAACCGCATGGGTATACAAACTATTATGCTTACTGGCGATAACGAAGGCGTTGCAAATGTTGTTGCCGAAAAAGTTGGAATAAGCAAAGCAAAAGCAAAGTTGTTGCCAAGTGATAAGTTTGAATACATTCAATCGTTAAAGGCAAATAAAAACAATGTTGTTGGCTATGTTGGTGATGGCATTAACGATGCCCCATCACTCACTTTAAGTGACGTTGGCATAAGCATGGGTATTCGTGGTAGTAGCGCGACAATCGAAGCATCTGATGTTGTTCTAGCAACCGACAACCTAAACAAAATACCAGAAGGAATCTTGGTTAGCAAATTCACTCGCAAAATAGTTTGGCAAAATATTTTATTTGCCGCAATTGTTAAGATTACCTTCTTAACGCTCGGTGCTCTTGGCATCACTGGTATGCTTGCAGCCGTTATTGCAGATGTTGGTGTAACAGTTCTTGCAATTCTAAACAGCTTGCGTTCACTCCACTACTCTCCAAAGAAAACAAAAAAACCACTTCACGAACAATAAAAAAAGTCACCAGTACATCTGGTGACTTTTTGTTATTCATTACCTGGTTCAACTGAGTCGACAGCATAGATTGATCTATCAAATTTTTCGCGACTTAAGTAACCATATTTTTTCATTCTTGTTTTAATTTCACGATCACGTTCTTCTTCCGCTCTTTTTGCTGCTTTCTTTTGTTTTTTTTCTCTTGCAGCATCTAATTCTATTTATGTAACTTTGCGTCTATGACTTTCTTTTTATTATCAACCAAATATTGTGACAAAGTTAAGCTAAATTAATTTGTTATCAACTATTATTGAGTTGTAGCATACAATTATTAAACTTTTTACTTTTACTATTGACAAAACTTTAGAAATCTTGTATTATTAACAAGCAATCTCGTACGTCCATTCCAGATTGATATTAGTGGGAAAATTTGAAAAAATCTTCTTATGAATGGCAATAACACATACAATATTTCTTTGCTGTGTTTTATTGTTAGTTTATAAGGAGGTTATTTTTTTTACAGCAAATATTAATTTAGGAGAAAAAATATGAAAGTATTAATTGGAACAAAAAATCCAGGAAAAATCAATGGAGCAAAACAAGCGCTCGAAAATTATTTTGAAAGTTTTGAAATCGAAGGTGTAAACGCTCCTTCTTTGGTAAGCGACCAACCCGTAAATATGGAAACTTATCTTGGTGCATATAACAGAGTAAAAAACACTATGAAGTATGCAGCCGAAAAGAATATTGATGCCGATTTATTTATGGCAATAGAATCAGGTCTTGTCAATAATTTTGAGCACTGGTACATAACAAACATTGCTGTTATTAGCGATAAGCTTGGTAATTTTAGTACGGGTACAAGTGCAAGTTTTCCAGTTCCAGAAAAATATGTAAGCGAAATAAAAGAAAAAACTCTTGGGACTGTTATGGATAATATTTTCCACGAATCTGATTTAAGAAGTTCTACTGGTGGCATTGGTTTACTTACGCACGAAGTTATTACTCGAATTGATTTAAACAAACAAGCATTCACCATGGCGCTTACTCAATTTGTTAACGGAAACATTTGGAAAGATGATAATGCACCAAAAATAGATATAGTAACCTTTTCAAAATAATTATTTATTTTTTTATTTGACAAATTTTTTACACAATATTACATTGTTTATAGGAGATAATTATGGATAAAAAAGAACTAATTAAATTACCTATTGGCGAACTTGTGGATATGGGTATTTGTCCAACATGTTTAAACCGTGAAACAGGTGGCGCGTTGTTTGGCGACGATTCTAAATTTAGAATTTATGAAGATGATGATATTGATGTTTTACTTGTGGGAAATCCAAGGGCAGCAGGACATGTTGCTATTATTTCTAAAACACATTATCACGACATGAGTGAAGCTCCTGATAAATTAAACGAAAAGATTGTTCGTTACGCTAAAAAATTAATGAAAATAATTTGTGAAGTTTATGGTTGCGAAAGAGTATATATTTGCTCAATGTGCGACGGCCCAAACAATCACTATCACGTACAATTAATCCCAAGATACAAAGAAGAAAAACGCGGATCTTCAAATTTTGTAAAACCTAGAATTTAATACAAAGAAGACAAAGAAAAATTAAACAAATTACGCGAATTATTAAAATAAATAACAAAAAAAAGTCCCACAAATGTGGGGCTTTTTTATTTAAACTTTCTGTGTAATAATCTTTTTGCTTCCTTGCCGCCAATACCGCCAAGGTACTGGTCGTAAATATGTTGAAGAGCTGGGTTATCTATTGATCTTTTTATCTTTTTGTGTTTTGCAGCACTCAGCAATACATTTGCTCGTTTGCTCACCGCCATAATTCTATCTGTGCCAACTGAAATATCGATTTGCCCTGGTCCACCAACGCAGCCGCCCACACAACTCATGACTTCGACAAAATCGTATTTATGTAAATCTGTTTTGAGTTCTTCGAGCACAGTTTTTGCATTATTTAGTCCACTGACAATTGCAATTTTAATAGGTCTGTTGTCTATTATAATTTCGCCTCTTCTAAGTCCACCAACACCAGATGACAAATCTGTATTAAGTTTTTGAATTTGCATGTTTTGGTTTTCACAATCAATACTGCCGAGCACGGCATTCATAACGCCGCCAGTGTTACCAAAAATAACACCCGCACCTGTCGCTTCGCCAAAAAACTCATCAAACTCAGAATTTTTTAGTTTTGAAAAGTTGATTTTGTGTTCTTTTATTAAACCTGCAAGTTCTTTTGTTGTTAGGCAAGCGTCCACGTCATAGCCTTTTGCGGTGTTTATTCCCTCTTGTATTCTTTCGAGCTTTTTAAGCATGCACGGAACAATGCTCACAACAAACAGATCTGTCGATTTTTTATTTTCACTTTTTGTGTATATATTATTAATTAGCGCGCCGAACATTTGTTGTGGGCTTTTACTTGAAGATAAATGCTTTTTAAACTCTGGATACATTTTTTCTACAAACGACACCCAACCAGGGCAACATGATGTTAACATAGGTAAATCTTTATTTTCGTCGAGGCGTTTTTTAAACTCGTGAGCTTCTTCCACTGTCGTAAAATCTGCCGCAACGTTCATATCATACACTTTGTCAAACCCAAGCATTCTTAGTGCTGTTACCATTTTGCCTTGAACATCAGCAGTCAAACCAAAAGCTTCACCAAGGCTAGCCCTAAGTGACGGAGCGGTAAAACAAACGACTTCCAATTTTTTGTTTATTAGTGCACTTTTAACAAGTTCAACTTCATTGTTCGTGTTCATCATATCTTCGGCTTCAACAATCTCTTGACCACACTTTGAACAAAAAACTGGGAGCGGTGTTTCGGGTGTTATTTCTGCACTTTCAATTTTAAGTTTTTTCTCTTTTGCAACATGCAAACAGCTTGCGCAATAGTATTTTTTCTTATCCATGCTTTAATTTTACTAAAAATTGTGAAAGACTGCAAACTATTGGCTAAAAAACTGCATTTTTTTAGAAAAAAGTGTTAAAAAGTGTATGCATACTTACAACTTTTATGTTATCTTATTTATATAAAGTAATTTAAGGTGATGTTATGGATAAAAAAATACCTATTATTATCGACCTTGACACGGGTATTGATGACGCTACAGCGATTTGTTTGGCCGTTGCAAGCGAAAAATTCGATATAAAACTTATGACTTGCTCTTCAGGTAACACATCTGCTCTCAATTCGGCACAAAACACTCTTGATGTGCTAGAATTTATAAAAGCACCACAAATTCCCGTTGCTGTCGGTAGCGAAGATGCTTTGGTAAAAAACAGAGATATTTTTGTTGCTCATGGGAAAAGTGGAATTGGTGATTATAAATTTCCAAAAAATACTAGAAGTTTGGAAAAAGAAGATGCAGATACTCTTTTATATAAAACGCTGAAAGAAAGTCCAGAACCTATTAGCATTGCTTGTATTGGCACAATAACAAATATTGCAAAACTTTTAAAAAATCATGGGGACGTTGTTCCAAAAATTGAGCAAATAATTTTTATGGCAGCATCTACCGAGCGTGAAAAAAAAGGTAAAACACCATATGTCGGTTTCAACATCGGTAAAGACCCAGAAGCCGCACATATTGTTGTTAAGTCTAGAGTTCCGCTTGTTATTATTCCAACAGAACTCGGCAAGACTTGTTACCTTGACTGGCAAGAAGTTTATAAAACAAAAAACGTCAACTATGTTGGTGCCATGCTCGAGAATATTTTTAGATATTATAAAGACAGACAAATTAAAGATGGCATTGCAATGTATGATTCAACAGCTCTATGCTATCTCATTGACCCATCAATGTACGAAGTTAAACCAGCTTATATCGAAATTAAATTTTATGACGATGTCGACACAGGTATTGGCGTCTTAGATTTCGAAAAAACACCAAACTGTCTTGTTTGTAATAATATTGATGTAAAAAAATTCAAGAATTTATATTTTAAGTTAATTAAAAAATATAAACGATAATATACTTTAAAGGGGGAAAAACATGAAAAAAGAACTATTTTTGAATTTCGTGCAAGACAATATCTTATCTTTGTTTACTGGTTCCGAAATTGCTGGCGAAGAAGAATCTAGTTCTCGTGATGCATGTGTTGCTCAAGGCTCTGCCGGAACAATACTTGTAAAGTTTAAACATAGTGACAACTATCGTTTAATTATCAAGCGTGTTCAACCATTTAAAGTTTTTGAAGTTTCCCTTGTCCGTTCTATTATCGAAGAGATTAAAAAAGTATATAATCCAGATGTTCCTTTTGAGTTTATTAAGAATATCGAAAATTTTGTTGTAGAAAAAGCTATTTGCCGCGCCCTTACCGAGCACTACACAACGCTCCAAACCCTGATTTCAGAAATCAGCGATTGGGCAAACCGTACATATGAAGGTCGCAAAACACAATTTGGTTTTATCCTTTGTAGTAAACGTTCTGGCAAGTCTTCTAATCCAAACTTACACATAAATAAAATTATGAAAAGCGACTTCTCTGCTTTGCTTTCTGATGGTGAAAACACTGGACTCGAAATATCTTCTGACGGATATTTGTTAAACTATATCACCCTGCCAAAAGTGTATGACCAAAATTTGCTTGTACCATATCACCAACTCAGGTTTGCTTCTATCTGCAAAGGTAAACGTATTGGTATATGTTTGTTAACCGAAGGTGATATCTTACTTTTCAAAGACCAATCGCTTTTGTTTGCAAAACGAAACGGCAAATGGATAAGCTTTAGTCATGATGAAATTATTGGTAAGCTTGCAGAACGCTCTGGCGAAGTAGAAGAAGTTCGCCGTTCGATATATTTATCCGCTATCGACACGAGCTTTGCGCGTAACGGCGGTTGCATTGTTCACGTAAATAATACCGATAAATATAATGTGTTAAAACACTTAAATATCGCCGATGTTTTATATAAAGATTGTTACGATTACATGAAGCAAGAAAGTATCAATCACTCGTTCTTCTATGAACTTAAAGAAGAGCCAGAAAATGTCGAATCGTTTGAACAATTTATCCGCGAGCCAGAATGCATAAAAACCGCTAACTTAATCAAGATTATTGGCGGGCAGAAATTTCAAGACCTAGACCGCAAACTTCGCCAAGAATTGCTTGCGATAGATGGTGCAACAATCATTGATTACGAAGGTAACATAATTGCCGCTGGTGCGATTATTAAAATTGAAGCTGGTAGCTCTGGCGGTGGTAGACTTGCCGCAGCAAAAACACTTTCAAACTATGGCATTAGCATAAAAGTTTCGGCGGACGGCAGCGTTTCGGGCTTCCGTATGGATAGACAAAAATTAAGAGTACGACCATTATTTGTTATAGGTTAAAAAAAGAGATGAAACGGCTAGACATTTTGAAACTAGCAAAATAAAAAATAGGAACGATGTATTTAATTTACATCGTTCCTATTTTTATTAGTTTTAAACTTTAACGAAATCTTCTGTTTTATCATAATAACCAAAATGGTTTCTAAAATTTTTAAGTTGTGTAGTTATCCAACTATCGTCGTGAGTTTCATAGCCTTGACCCAAATAGTAAATAAATTTATATATAAACACTCTATCATCTATATATTTAAAGTTAAACATTTCTGTAGCATGTGCTTTTAATTCGTCTAATATAGAACCATATTCGTCATTTACCACAAATTTTTCGGTTATCTCGCTAGCGAATTTCTTTGGATTATCGACCATCATAGATATTACCATAAGCTCGTAGTCTAATGAGCAATATAAAACCCTATCAAAATCTATAATGTATATCTTACCATCATCATACAAAAAATTGTCGAAGTGCGCATCGTTGTGCACAAGACAAGGCTTGTTTTCTTTAAAAATTTTAGTTAGTCTTGTATTTTTAAAGTCTTCTAAAAATGAGGTGTCATAGCCTTTGTTTTTAAGTATCTTAATATTCAGGTCAAAACTTTTTTGCCATTTAGTCACCAAATCAGTTTGGATAAACTTTTCAGCCAAAAAATCGCCTTTTTGTTTGTGAAATGTATTTAAAATATTAGCAATTTGTATAATGGCTTCTTTTCTCTTTTTCTCATTTAAAGTGTGCCAAATAGTGTATAAACTCTTACCATTCAGTTTTTTAATAATAAGATAATCTTTGTCATCAATTTTCCCACTAGCAACATATTGGGGTATAGAATCAATCTTAACATTTTTATAAAAAGAAATCTCTTTTTGTAATTTCTCAGGCTTGGTAAAAGTATTGATAATTTTGATAATATACTCATCATTTACGACATGCACAATATTAGTAAAACCGGAATCTGCTTTTTTAATACTTTTACATTTGATATTATTTCTTTCGCAAATATCTACTATTAAATTGTTTGTTTCCTCGTTAACTATATTTTTCATAAGAACCTCATAAATCTAAAATGTTTAAGTTTTCACTTTTAGTTAAGAGAGAGTAAAAATCACCGTAATCTTTTGTATATTAAAGTTCTTATATTTTGCTAGTTTCAAACAGCATTGACTAATCATCTTTTTTTAATCCATTTTTTCTATTTCGATATTTGCTTCTTTTAAAAGTTGAAGTGAAAAGTCGTCTGGATAACCTTCGCTATAAACAATTCTTTTAATTCCACTATTAATCAAAATTCTTGTACAAAGCGAGCAAGGTTGATGTGTTACATAAATTGTTGCGCCGTCAATGCTTACATTTGTTTTTGCAGCTTGAACAACAGCATTTTGCTCAGCATGAATAGCATAACAAATTTCTTGTCTTGTTCCGCTTTCAATCCCAAGTTTGTTACGTAAACATTCCCCGCGTTCCTTACAATTTTTCACGCCTTGTGGTGCGCCATTGTATCCCGTTGTTAATATTCTGTGATCTTTTACAATAATTGCGCCAACGCTTCTACGCAAACAGCTAGACCACTTACCAACGTTCTTTGCGATTTCCATAAATCTTTCGTCCCAAATTTTCTCTTTTGGGTCTTTTTTTAATGTTTTCTTTTCCATATTTTTTTCCTTTTATAAAAACTTAAACTTTTGCATAACATAAGTATATCAACAAAAAAACAAAAATTCAATTATTATGAAAGATTTTTTATATTCAACAAAAATTAAAAACTGGTTCTCTGTCACTCGCCCAAGCACAAAGATTTTTGTGGCTGAATTTTTAACTGCGCTTTTTCCATATCTTTTAACCATTATCCTTGCCTACCCGACAGCTAAAATTATCACGTGTCTTTCTATTTTTGATTATTCGGGTGCCATGAATTTTTTGTTATATGAGTTCTTAATAATCTTAGCTATCAACATTTCTTGGGTGTTTAATAATTTTTTTTATTCTATGCAACTAAAACATATTTACTTGCAAGCACAGCAAAAAATTTATGACAAAATCATTAACATAAAAACAAACAGTGGCGCAAGCAAAGAAAAACTTTTAAACATAATTTCTAACAATCTTTACACGATGGCAGAATATTCTAACACTTTTGCAAAACAAATTGCTTGCTTTGTTGGTGCGGTTGCGACACTTGTTATAGTTTTTATTTCGTCTATTCTTGTTGGTTTAATTGTTCTCGGTGCGACAATAATTATTTATGTAATTTTAAAAATTGTTAACAATTACATTTCTAAAAACGCATACCACTTAAACACAAAACAAGATGAAATTTGCGAAGTGTTTTCAGACATCTATAGCGGTAGAGATGAAATAAATAACCTGTCAATCGAGCCAGGCTTAGAGCAAAAATATATGTTAAAAACCAAAGAGATAGCAAATATTTACAGAAAACAAAATTTTTTAAACACAATAAAAAATAATTACCTAAAGATTTTTTGGTGCGGACTGGTTGCGCTTTCAACACTTTATTTTATCTATCAAGTTAAATACAATTTTATATCTCTAACGCTTTTTCTTGTGATAATTCCATACCTAAGTGAATCTATCGAAAAGTTTATAACCGTGTTTGACGACTATTATAATCTAGAGTTTGCAAACATCGCCGCATATCGAATAAAAACCATTTACGACATGCCCGAAAAAGACTTAATAGTCTTTGGCTCGAACATCTACTCAAACATAAGTGGCAGTGTCACGCTTACAAATGTGTCCTATGAAAATAGCAATTTTTCGCTTGAACCATTTTCGTGCCAAATTAAAAAGGGCGACTTTGTAATTTTTAAAGGCATAAAAGATTGTGGCAAAAGGCATATTTTTAATATGCTCCGCCGCGAAGAAAAGCCACTTGCGGGAACAATTACTATCGACACTATAAACATTTATGACTTTAGCGTCCAAACATACAAACATCACATATCATATACCACGAAAAACCCATATTTTTTCGATATGTCGATTTATGATAATCTAAAGCTTAGCGGAAGCACCAAGCGTGAAATTTTTGCTACGCTAAAACGTTTTGAAATTTTTGATAATTTATCTAAATTACAAAGCGGTCTAAACACAAACTTTTTAGCAGCAAGCGAAAAAATTTCTTCGTTTGATTTGTTCTTGCTTGGGCTTGCACGTGCAAAGTTAACAAAAAGCAAAGTAATTCTTATCTACGAGCTTCCAGTTGGCATGCAACCAAAACAGTTAGTAAAACTAAAAAATATCTTAAGAAAACTTAGCCGTACAAGAACGATTATATTATTCACCGCCAGCAGCGAATTAGACCACCTTGCAGATAAAATTTATCCTATTAAAAATGGAAAAGTTGATGTATAAAAATTGATAATATGCCCATACTATAATTAATACTAAAAAAGGAGAAAATCATGAGTAAAGAAAACAAAAAGAACAAAAAGATTAAAGATTGTTCTGGTCAATCTAAAATTGATGAAAAAGATTGCAACAAGTAAAAAGAGAGCATTAGCTCTCTTTTTTTATTACATAAAACACACAAAACTATTGATAATTAATATTACGCCAACAACAAACAAGTAATAACTAAAATAATGGAACTTTTTATTAACTACCAATTTTTCTACAATTTTTATAGCTACAATCCCACTTACAAAAGCAGCGATAAACCCAAGTATCATAGGTAAACCAAAAATACTAGCTATTGCCATTCTTGATGAAAACAACAATTCATAAAGTGCCCCACCAATTATAATTGGTATGCTACAAAGAAAACTAAGTTTAACCGCATCTTTTCTTTCTGCGCCGCACATAACAGCTGTTGTCACAGTTGCGCCAGACCTAGAAATTCCAGGGAAACACGCCAAGCCTTGTGCAATGCCTGTAATAATCCCCGTTTTCACACCAAGACCAAAATTCGCTCGCCTGTTTGTAATTCTTGGTAAAAATATGATTATACTAGTTAGCACAAAAAAGAAACCAATATAATTAACGAGCACATTTTCTTCTATAATATTTTTAAATAAAAATGCCAAAATCATTGTTGGTAAAAATGAAGCATAAAAACTTTTGGCAAGCTTGCTTCGGGGATTTTTTATTATAAAAATAATGTCTTCGTAATAATGCATAATAACAGCAAGCAATGTTGCTAAATGTAAAAATAGACTAAAAACCAAATCATTCGAAAGCCCCATAATTCGCTCTGCAATAATTAAATGCCCAGAGCTTGATATTGGCAAAAATTCTGTTATACCTTGAATAAGTCCAAGTATTATAGCTTTTAAAATTTTCATAATTTAACCTCTTTAAATGTTATGCACCGCCCATCAAAAAGATTAAATTATTGCTTTATTTTTTATATGCAATTGTGTATAATTAACTCATAAAGGAAGTAAATTATGGAACTAGGCGTTGTTGGATTACCAAATGTTGGTAAAAGCACATTATTTAATGCGATTACAAAGGCGGGGGCAAATGTTGCAAACTATCCATTTTGCACAATTGAACCAAATGTGGGTGTTGTTGCCGTACCAGACGAAAGATTAAAAGTTCTTGGCGAAATGTATAACACTCAAAAAATCACTCCTGCTCTTTTGAAGTTTGTGGATATTGCTGGTCTTGTTAAAGGTGCCAGCAAAGGCGAAGGTCTTGGCAACCAATTCTTGGCATCAATTCGCGAATGTGAAGCTATTGTACATGTTGTTCGTTGTTTCGAAGATCCAAACATTATTCACGTCGATGGTTCTATTGACCCAATACGAGATATAGACACAATAAATACCGAGCTTATTTTGTCTGACCTTGAAAGTCTTAATTCTAGAATAGAAAAAACAGAGAAAAAAGCCAAACAGGGCGATAAAGACGCTAAGTGGGAAATTGAAATTTTATATCGTTTGCGTGATTGTTTGAATAGTGGTAAACTTGCAAAATCTATCAATTTTAAAGATGATGAATTATCTTTTGTTAACTCACTATTTTTGATTACAACAAAACCAGTTATTTACGCTTGTAATATCTCTGAACCAATGCTCGCTTGCCCAGAAGATAATTTCGAAAACATTCGAAAAGTAAAAGCATTAGCCGAAAAAGAAGGTTCGGAAGTTTTAGTAATTTGTGCTAAAATTGAACAAGAACTTTCTGAATTAGACGATGACGAAAAACAATTATTTTTGGAAGAGCTTGGGTTAACTTCTAGCGGACTTGATAGAATTATTAAAGTAGGTTATCGTTTGCTTGGTCAAATTTCATTTTTAACCGCTGGCGAAAAAGAAGTGCGTGCATGGACAATAACCAAAGGTACAAAAGCACCACAAGCTGCTGGCAAAATTCATAGTGATTTCGAAAAAGGTTTCATTCGTGCCGAAGTTGTTAGTTACGAAAATATGGTTGCTTGTGGCGGATACACCAAAGCAAAAGAATGCGGTAAAGTGCGTAGTGAAGGTAAAGATTATGTTGTTCAAGACGGCGATGTAATCTTGTTTAGATTTAACGTTTAATATAATAAATATAAACAAAAAAGTGGAACTCTTAGTCAATGCTTTTTGAAACTAGCAAAATAAACACTTTAATCAACTATGTTTAAGTTGTTTTTTTACTTTCTCTTAACTGAAAAAGAAACAAATATTACTGACTTTGTCAAGGATTGTCGCAAATAGCGACATACATTTTAACCTTGACAACAAAGAATATTTGTTTACTTTAATAATAAAGAGAAGAAAAAATAACAGCAAAAAGCGAAAGTGTGTTATGTTTACCAACACTTTCGCTTTTTGTCTGCTTTAATTTAGTTTATAAGTGTGTGCTTGTCTTCGGTGGAGCGAAGCGACACCGACTTGTATCAAGACAAGCTCACGTCTAAGTGCCATTTTTTTATATTTTTAAAAATTTTGATACAAAAATAAATATGATATGCTATAATGATGAATATAAGAAAATATTTGCAAGGTCAAAAAGGGTTAATATGAAAATAATTTATGTTCATCATGCTTTAAGACAAGTAGGTAATCCACCTAGTCAAGATGATAAAATTCAGCCATTAGGAATACAAGATGCAGAAACGACAGCTGAACTATTAAAAATGATGTCTGATAAGTCAAAATCAATATTTAAGGCAATTTATACGTCGCCTTATTATAGATGTGCTAAAACATCTGAAATTATCAATAAACACATAAATCTTCCTATTTATGAAGACGCACGATTTAATGAGTTTAATAAAGTTTTTGAAGTGATACAAGGTGGTCAAAGTATAACCAAAAAAGAAACTTGGTCGGAATGTCAAAACAGAATAAGGGAAGCAATAAAAGACATCGTATTTAAATATGATGATAATGATACAGTAATATGTGTAACAAGTGGGGTGAATATAACGGCGTTTATAGGACTAGCGTATAGAATCCCTGTTAGTGAGAATATGCCATTCCCTTGGGTGCCAAGTTGTTCACCGATTGGATTTGAAATTGATAAAAGTTGTTTTGAGGATTAATTATGAATAAAGTTTGTTTAGTTACAGGGGCAAAGAAAGGAATTGGTTTTGCAGTTAGCCAAAAATTAGCAAGTGCAGGTAATCAAGTAGTTGTGCTAGACCAATAAACAATTACACCAAACAATGATAAAATCGTAGCATTAAAAGCAAATATTACAAAATAAAAAGATTTGCTAAAAGTTAAACTTATGGAAGATTAGATTGTTTAGTTTGTAATGCAGGCATTATTCCCATACCATGCGGAATTGATGATATAACTGATGAAAACATTGATAAAACAATTGATGTTAACCTAAAAGGTACTTTTAGATGTCTTAGAATATTTGGCAATCTTATCAAAGAAACATCCAAGAATGGAAGTATCGTAAATCTAACAAGTGTTGACGGAATAATTGGTGAGCCATTTACAGTTATCTATTCAGCAACAAAAGCAGGGATTATATCTTTAACTAAGTCTTTTGCTAGAAAACTTGGCGATAATATTAGAGTAAATGCAGTGGCCCCGGGACTTATTGATACACCATTAACAGAAAGTCTTGGCAATAACCCAAGTTGGACTACCAATTTCTCAATCATTAAAAGAGTCGGCAAGCCAGAAGAAATTGCAGACGCTGTTGAATTTTTACTAAGCGATAAAGCAACATTTATAATAGGGCATATTTTAACTGTTGACGGTGGTTTTACTTTGAAATAAGGAGTTAATATATGGGTGATTATTTCTATCAAAAGTCGAAAATGTATTATGAAAAATACAAAGCAAAGAAACTTACAAAGAAAGTAGGAAGCATTGTCAAAGACGGAGACAAATACCTTACAATTCTTAGAGCTGGTAAAAGACCAATGTTTGCCGGTGGTAGTGTTGACGAAGGTGAAACCACTAGACAAGCCATTATCAGAGAAGTTTTAGAAGAAACTGGCGCAAAGGTTACAAAGCTTAAATATCTTGCAAGAGAATATTACTCTGTTGATTGGGAGTTTGAAGGAATAACATTTCCAAATAAACGAGTGGAATATACATATCTTTGTGAAGTCGAAAAAGGTGATTATAGTGCACAGGGTCTAGAAGGTGAGTTTGATAAAGACACAACAGTTAAATGGTGCACATCAAAAGAACTTGAAGAACTTGGTATGTGGGGGCCAACACTTGATTTGGTCAAAAAGGTAGAAAGAGAACATATTGAAGTATAAAAAGACACAATCATTTTGATTGTGTCTTTTATTTTTTTCACTAGTTTCAATTATCGGAGACCTTGTTCCACTTTTTGTATTTGTTTTATAGCTTATTAATCACTTTTATTAAATTTTTGCAATTGCCATGAATTAAGAATGGGTTTGTGCTATAAGCTGAACCATCTGAAATCATAAAGTAAACAACTAACTGTGTGCTTTTGCCATCTTCTGGAGCAACAAATATTAATTTTTTATATTCGATAAGTTTGCTATCGCCATCAACATAAATAATTTGAGATTGTTTTTCTTCGAATTCAAGTTCGATAACAACATTATTTTTTTTATTGTTTGTATCTGCTTCAGAGTCCCACTTACCGTTTTCGCCTTGAATGTCTTGACTGATTTTATCGTCAATTTCATACTTATTAAAAACTCTGTCTAAAATCGAAAGCTTACCAATATTTTTTATCTCTGCCCACAATTTTTCATAGTTTGCTGGCGTATCTGTTTTTGTGTAAGATGTTGACACGGTTTTGTGATTATATACATTAATTGTGCTTGGAGCACTGCAAGTAAATGCTGTTGTTGTTTTAACACAAACTAAAACAATTGAAAGAATAATAATTACACCAATAAATATACTGCTGATTATACTAAAAGTTTTAAGTTTCATTATTTTTACTTCCTATTGTTTTTTCTTCTGAGTTGGTTTTTTTGTTGTTTTTGCAGTTGTATTTGTAGCCTTTTTAGGTTTAGTTTTTATTTGCACATCTTTTTTTACACTATTTTTTTGAGCATCTTCTTTTTGAGTTTCTTCTTTATTTTGTTCACTAGTTTTATTTTGCTCGTATAATTGTTTTTTCTTTTCTTCGGCTTGCTTTAAAAGTTCGTCTGCAAAATCAGTTTCTTTTGGCTGAACTTTAACTTGTTCTAAATTAACTTTCTCTTCTTCTGCTTTTGCTTCTTCTTTCTTTTCTTTTTTTACTTTTTTATCAATAAACTTTATAACTTCATCCTTAGATTTTCCGGCAATAATAAGGTCGATTTCGTCACTATATATTGTTTCTTTTTCAAGCAATACTTCTACCATTGTTTTAACAATGTTTTTATTTTTGTTCAAAATTTCGTTTGCTTGAGCTTGACATTTTTTTATAATCTTAGCAACTTCTTCATCAATTATTGCAGCTTGTTTTTCACTGTAGTTAACTTTTGTTTGATAATCTCTACCAACAAAAATTTCAGAAGCGCTACCAAGTTGAACCAAACCAACGCCTTCACTCATACCCCATTCGGTAACCATTTTTCTTGCAATTTGGCTTGCAACTTGAATATCGTTAGACGCACCAGTTGTAATATCATCTAAAAACAATGATTCACTTGTTCTACCACCAAGCAACACAACAATTCTATCAATAAGTTTTGTTTTTGAATGATACTCATCATCTGTTTCTGGTCTAGATAAAGTGTAGCCGCCAGCGTTGCCACGAGGAATGATAGATACTTCGTGAACTGTGTCGCCAGTGTTGAGTAGTTTTTCGATAACGGCATGACCAGATTCGTGATATGCTGTTATATTACGGTCTTTTTCACTAATAATTCTGCTACGTTTTTGTGGACCAATTGTAACTTTTACAATTGCGTTATTAATGTCTTCCATTGAAATGCAAGTTTCATTTTTTCTTGCAGCAAGCAATGCAGCTTCATTTAAAAGGTTTGCAATGTCTGCACCTGTAAATCCGCTTGTAACTCTTGCAACAGTCTTAAAGTCAACATCGCCGGCAAATGTTTTACCTTTTGCATGGACTTTTAGAATTTCTTCACGCCCTTTAACGTCTGGTGTGTGAATATAAATTTGTCTATCAAATCTACCTGGACGCATAAGTGCTGGATCCAAAATATCTGCACGGTTTGTTGCAGCCATAACTATAATGCCTTCGTTTTCTTCAAAACCGTCCATTTGAACAAGTAATTGGTTAAGGGTTTGTTCGCGTTCATCGTTACCACCACCAAGGCCAGCACCACGTTGTCTACCAATTGCATCAATTTCATCAATAAATATAATGCAAGGTTTCGCTTTCTTTGCGTTTTCGAAAAGGTCACGCACGCGTGAAGCACCAACACCAACAAATAGCTCCATAAAGTCAGAACCACTAATTGTAAAGAAAGGTACGTTTGCTTCACCAGCAACAGCTTTTGCAAGCAATGTTTTACCAGTACCTGGTTGACCAATTAAAAGTACGCCTTTAGGAATTTTTGCACCGAGCTTTGTAAATTTATCTGGGTCTTTCAAAAATTCAATAATTTCTTCAAGTTCAGCTTTTTCTTCGTCTGCACCAGCAACATCACTAAATTTTGTTTTGCTTGGATAAATTCGTGCTCTATTTTTTACAAATTCAAATGATTTATTGCTTGCGCCCCTTAATTGTTTCATTATTATCATGAATAAAACAAAGAAGCAAACAAGCATTAATATTGGATATAAAATTGACATTATGTCAAAAGTTGTTGTTGTACCAAATTGAACTGTAATTTTTTGAGTAGCACTCGCGTTGTATGAATCAATATATTCACGAACAGCATTTTCTCTATCATTTGATGTATATAACCAATAATATTCACCATTTTTAAGCTTTACATTAATGGTTTTTGCGTTAAAATCAACTTCTTCAACAGCTCCACTTTGAACGTATGATTGAAATTGATCATAACTTAATTGTTTTCCCGTTGCGGTATCACTAAACAACCAAATGAGAAGTAATCCTGCAATTAATAACATAGATATAATTATTATGCTACGAATCATTCTACTTCTTGGATCATTTGGAAGTGGTTTGTTTGTATTTTGATTGTTATTATTTTCCATTCTATCCTCCTGATTAGTAATAGATATATATTAGCATAAACACGTAATTATATCAATTAAAATACAAAAATTAACAATAATTTGCTATAAATGTAGATACTTTTTCTGCCGACTTTTGTTGATGAAAATAAGTATTTTCAAGTTCGTCCATTTTTATATAAAAACAAATGGAATAATCATAATCAATCACAACGCTAGAGTTTGCCACTTGAAATTTTTTATTTGAAACACAAATAGTTTGATTAAGTTCGCTTTTTTGCGTTTTTACCACGTCTATAAACACTTTTGTATCATATTTATGCACTTTTTCTAAAAACAACTTTAACTCTTCGAGCGTCTTACCATAAAGCGGATAATTTTTACCACCATACACATATGCATTTACATTATATTCTTTTAGTCGTTCTGCAACAAGTGGCGCAAAACTATCAAAATTAACCTTATAGTTGCCCATACAAATAAAAACAATGTTGTTTTTAACATTTTTTAATATATTTTCAATTTTAACAAGCAAATCTAAAGAAAAGTTACATATACTCATATATAAATGATTACCATTTATTAAAATTACTTTACTATAAATAAAAAAATATGTATAATAAAAACTACAAAAATATGTCAATTTTATAAATATTTATGTAAATTTTGTAAAATAAAAATAATCGAACATATGTTCGAAAATGGAGGAACCCAACTTTGAATGTTGTTGATATCATTATTCTAGTTATAATGCTTATATTTATTGTAATGGGCACATATAAAGGTTTTATATTTTCGTTCGTATCGGTATTTAGCGGCACAATTAACTTTTTCCTAGCAACGCTCATTTGTGGACCATTTTCGAAGTTGTTTAATTCGATTACTGGAATACAAGGAGCGATATCTAATTCATACACTGCCAAGTTCACAGCTTTAAGTTCTGGGTTTGATGCCAACCTTGTTGGTTTATCACAAGAATCAATTACAGCTACTGTGGCAGATACAATCAACGGAAGTTCTCTATCAAACTTTTCTAAGTGGCTATATAAAAGTGTATTAAAAATTACACCAGAACAAATCGCCGGCAAAGAGTTTGTATCAATTAATTCTATACTTTCTACTTCTCTTGGTAAGTTCTTTACAACAATTATTAGTTTTGTTATATGTTTCGCTTTAATTTATTTAATACTTTGGATAATTAGTTTAATTGGTAAAAAGGTTCAAAGTAGTGACGGTGGAATAAAAACTGCCGACAGAGTATTTGGTTTTATATTTGGTGTAATAAAAGGTTTACTTTGTGTTTGTTCTATATTCGCTTTCCTATCTTTTTTCTCAGAAACTGGATTACTTGCTTCACTATTTAATTATATAAAAGCTTCCAAGATTGGAGCTCCTCTATACAATTATGTAAACAATATAATGGATACATACTTTAATATCCCGCAGATATGGAATTCGATAAAATCATTATTTAAAGGTTAATATTTAATTCAAGATGTTTCACGTGAAACATCTTTTTTTATTGTTTTTAATTGTATATATTACCATAAGTTATTTATTTTAATCTTTTATATAATAAAAAGCCATATATACTATACAAATAAACAAATCTATTAATACTTAATGTTTCACGTGAAACATTTTTATATTATTTATCTATAACACATATAACAATTATATTATCACAGTTAAAACCTATATAGTAAGGTTCTTATTATATATAATCATATGTTTCACGTGAAACATATCAAACACTTTAATTAATCTTATATTTATAGCAAGTTGTTTATTTTTATTAATAAAAAACACTACATTTATGGTAAAAAATAAAGCTACACACAAAATATGGTATTTTTACCCATATTTTGCGGTTTTTTAAATGTTTCACGTGAAACATAAATTTAAACTAAAAAGTATAATAATAAATAGTAAAAATTAAAATTATGGCGTATTTTTATCATAAAAATGTTTCACGTGAAACATTTTTAATAAGAAAACAATAAAAATAATCAATAAAAAAAACCACTAATAAGGTGGTTAATAATTAATATAAATAAAAAATAGAGGTTACCCTCTATTTTAATACTATATCATATATACGTTGTAAATCTTCTTTTGTGTAATAATCAATATATATGCGACCTTTATTTTCGTTACCAAGTATACCAACTTTTGTAGCAAACTTAGTTTTCATTTTTTCTGCAAAGTCTTTCAATTCTAAGCTTTGTGGTTTCTTTTCTTTGTTTTTGCTTGGTTTTAATATGTCTTTTACAAGTTTTTCAAGTTCTCGTACACTTAATTTTTTTTCTACACAAAACCTTGCAATTTCTAGTAATTTATCTTTATCTTCAATAGAAAGTAATGTTCTTGCATGACCTGCAGACAATTTTCCGTCTTCTATATATTTAATCACTTCGTTTGGTAAAGATAATAATCTAAGTGTGTTTGTTACAGCAGAACGGCTTTTACCAATTCTTTCTGCTACATTTTCTTGTGTTAAATCGAATTTATTTATCAATTTTTGAATAGCACGTGCTGATTCTATTGGGTTTAAGTCTTCTCTTTGTAAATTTTCAATAATTGCAATTTCGCTAATTTCTTTACTTGTAAAATTCTTTACAATAGCTGGAACTGTTTTTAAACCAGCCATTCTTGCTGCTCTCCAACGTCTTTCACCAGCAACAATTACATATCTACCATCTTTTTCATTTAATAATATTGGTTGAATAATACCATGTACTTTAATAGATGCAGCTAATTCGTCTAACGCTTTAGGGTCGAAATTTGTACGTGGTTGTTCTTCGTTTCTATCAATTAAACCAATAGATATTTCCCTTACATTATCTGTTGCATCGCTTGGTTTTGATTCTGGTTGTTTCTTATCTTTAACATCATCTTCATCATTAAAATCACCAAATAATGAACTTAATCCTCTTCCTAAACCTTTCTTTTCCATATATACTCCTTATTTTTTCTTAGATAATTTTTTATATTTTATATTGTTTTTATTGAAATATTCTTCTGTAAGTTTCATATAAGCAACCGAACCCATACAATTTTTATCATATAGATATATAGGTTTTCCATAACTTGGTGATTCTGCAAGTCTTATGTTTCTTGGTATCGAAACATTAAAAACTGTACTACCAAAAAATTTACCAATTTCTTCAGAAACTTGTCTTCCAAGATTACTTCTATTATCACGCATTGTTAATACTACACCATCAATTTCTAGGGTTGGATTTAAGCGTTTTTTTACAAGCCTTATAGTATTCATAAGTTGACTTAAACCTTCGAGTGCAAAAAATTCGCATTGAATTGGAATGATTACACCTTCTGCACTAGTTAATGCATTAACAGTTAATAATCCTAATGAAGGTGGACAATCGATTGTAATGTAATCATAATCATTTTTAATACTATATAAAATTTTCTTGATTACATTTTCGCGTGATTCCATATAAACAAGTTCCACTTCAACGCCAGCTAAATCAATATTTGCAGGTACAATATCAAGCCCTTGAATTTCTGTTTTTTCTATAGCTTCGTTAATTGTACATTGACCAGAAATAACTTGATAAATAGATTTTACGTCTTTGGTTTTTCTTACACCAAGACCACTTGTAGCATTACCTTGTGGATCAATATCAATAAGTAATACTTTTTTACCCATAAGTGCCATATACGCAGACATGTTAACGCAAGTTGTTGTTTTACCAACGCCGCCTTTTTGATTTGAAAATGCTATAATTTTTCCCATAATTTACCTCTATCTATAATATATAACAAAACGATACTATTTGACTAGCATTTTTCACACTCTTTGCATTTTTTTGCAATTTTTTTTATAAACAATTATAAAAATAGAAGAATATAATACAATATGTTAACAATTATATTATTAATTTTAGCTTTGAGTTTAGATGCTTTTTCTTTCGGATTTGCTCAAGGGTTTAAAAAATATAAATTAACTTTAGTTAATTGTTTAATAATGAGTGCTATTTCTACTTTTCTTTTCACAGTTCCATTATATTTATCTCAGTTTGTTTTTAAATATTTTAATGAACAAGTTTGTAACATTATTAATGGAATAATTTTGATACTACTGGGTTTATATTATATGTATGATTTTATTAAATCTAAAAACTATAAAATTGAAGATAAAAATAATAAAATAATACCATTACGTTTAAAAATCTGCATTTTATCCACTTTTCCGATTTCACTAGATGCAATTTTTACAGCTTTATTAAATGGTTACAGTGTTACATATATAATAAGCGCAATATTAATATATTTTTTATTCACATTTTGTTCACTTTATCTAACAAATATAATTGGTTTAAAATTTTCGAAAGACTCTTACATCAATCTATCGTGGCTAAGCAGTTTAATTTTTATTGTAATTGGTAGTTTAAAATGTTTTGGAATATAATTTAAAAAACGCAAAATTACTAAAATTGTTATAAAATTTATATGATTTTTTAAAAAACCACGTTTTTTTATTTGTTTGATGTGGTCTTTTTGTGTAATATATATATATAACAGTTTAGGTGGCAAATGAAAAAGAAAAACCAAGAATTTAAATACACGTCTTATATGAAAAATTATAAGGCTCCAGTTATTATTGGTCCTCTAATGAAAGCGTTAGAGGCTCTTTCTGATGTTATTGTACCTTTTTTACTTGCTCAAATTATTAATATTGGTATCGCAAATAATGACCTTAACTATATTTTGAAATATGGTATCATTATTATTATTTTAAATATTGTTGGTATGTTTATTTCTGTTATTGGCACAAAATGTGCCGCTGTTGTGTCACAAGGTGTAGCAAAAGATATTAGAAATGATATTTTTACCCATGTTAACACATATTCTCATGCTGAGTTAGATAAATTTAGTACAACAACAATTTTAAACAGAGCTATTAATGATGTATCACAGATTCATGTTGGTATAAGTTTATTACTCCGTCAAGTTATGCGTTTACCATTCTTAATTTTTGGTTCAATTATTATGACTATGCTTATTAATATGCAACTAAGTTTAATTTTTCTATTTGTAACCCCACTTTTACTTATTGCTGTGTTTACAATAATGAAAAAAATGGAACCATTGCTTTTAGAAAGTAAAGTTAGGCTCGACCGCACAACAAATATAATGCGTGAAAATTTGAGTGGTGTTCGTGTTGTCCGTGCGTTTAATAAACAAGATTACGAAATTAACAAGTTTACACAAAGTAACCTTAGTCTTAATGATAACGACCTTAAATATTGGTATATCTCATCAATATTGATGCCACTTATTCAATTGATTGTTTATAGTGCAGTTGTTATCCTTATTTATTGGGGTGGCGTTCAAATAAATATTGGTTCTATTAAACAAGGTGACCTTATTTCATTTATTAGCTACTTTACACAAATTTCTTCTGCTCTTGTTTTATTTGCAAGAATTATAACAATGCTTACTCGTATGCGTGCAGCTGAAAAACGTATTAATGATTTATTTATTGTTAAAAATAGTATCACTGACCCTAAAAAACCAGTTGAAATTAATTATAACTCTAAAAATATCGGCAATGTAGAATTCCGCGATGTTTGTTTTTCGTTTAATAATGTTAAAAATGTTGTCAATCATTTAAATTTAAAAGTTAAAACTGGTGAAACTATTGGTATTATTGGTTGTACGGGTAGCGGTAAAAGTAGTATAACAAACCTTATTCCACGTTTTTATGATGCAACAAGTGGCGAAGTTTTGGTCGCTGGAAATAATGTTAAAAAATATAAAGTAGAAGAACTTAGGAATCTTATTGGTATTTGCCAACAAAACCCATTATTATTCGAAGGTACAATTCGAAGCAATCTTATTTGGCGAAATATAAATGCCACTGATGACGATATTATTTATGCACTTAAAATTGCTCAAGCTTATGATTTTGTAAAAGAATATCCAGACTTTTTGGATCACAAAGTGTTACGTGGCGGCACTAACTTTTCTGGTGGTCAAAAACAAAGATTAACTATTGCACGTGCACTTGTTGGAAAACCACCAATTGTAATTTTAGATGATAGTGCAAGTGCTCTTGATTTTGCGACAGATGCAAAACTTCGTAAATCAATAAAAACAATGATGAATAACACCACAACATTTATCGTATCTCAAAGAACAAACTCTATTAAAGATGCTGATAAAATTATTGTTATAGATGCTGGTGATATTGTCGCTATTGATACTCATGAAAATTTACTTAAAAATTGCGTAATTTATAAAGAAATTTATGATTCACAAAATAAGAGAGGAGGTTAATAATGGCTGGAAATTATAATAGATATTCCTTATCTCAGCTCAAAGATGTAGAGTCTAATAATGTTAAAAAGTCTATCAATAAAAGTAAAAACTTTATTTCTATTGGTAAAAAAGTTTTCGTCTATGCAAAACCTTATATACACTTCTTTTATTTAACTATTTTATTTGACTTAATTAACTCTATTGCTGAATTATTTATTCCTATTTTTATAGGTAAAGCTATTAATTGCGCAATAGGTGCTGGTATGGTAGATTTTAATATGATGACAACTTATGTTCTTTATTTAGCTTTATCTGTTGTTATAGCTGCGCTTTTTAATTATTTTGGTAACTTAACTATCACTGCTTTTAACCTTAAAACTACATATAGAATTAGAGCATTGTTGTTTGAAAAATTAAACAAACTTCCTATATCGTTTATCGATTCTTCTAGCCACGGTGACCTTTTGTCGCGTATGGTTAATGATACCGATACAATGACCGACGGTTTTTTGGAAAGTTTTACAACCGTTCTTTCTGGTATAACAAGTATAATCGGAACAATAGTTGCGATGTTTATTTTAAACATTAAACTTGCACTTGTTATTGTTATAATGACTCCACTTAGTATTTTTATTACAGCATTTATTTTGAAAAAATCTAGAAAATACGTAACAGAAGAAGTACGTAAAAAAGGTAACCTTTCTGGTTATATTGAAGAATATATCGGCGGTCAAAGAGTTATAAAAGCTTTTAGTTACGAGCACGAAAATACAGACTCATTTAAACATATTAACCAAGATTATTATAACACATCTGTAAAATCTGAATATTATGGTAACATTCCACACCCAACCACAAGATTTATTAATGGTTTAACTTATGGTGCGGTTGGTATGTTTGGTTCAATTTTAGCCCTAAGCGGTGAAATTACAATCGGTGTTATCTCGAGCTTTTTATCATATGCTAATTCGTTTGGTAAACCATTTAATGATATTAGTAGTAATATTTCTATTATTCAATCTGCTTTTGCTGCTGCAAATAGAGTATTTAATATTCTTGATCAAAGCAACGAAATAAGCGACGCTAACTTACCAGACTTACTTGAATGTAATGGTGAAATTTCCATTAAAAATGTCGACTTCTCTTATACTCCAAAAACAAAACTTATTCAAAATTTCAACTTGGAAGTTAAGCAAGGACAAAAAATTGCTATTGTTGGCCCAACGGGTTGCGGTAAATCTACTCTTATAAATTTATTAATGAGATTTTATGATGTTAATAATGGTTCAATATCTGTTAGCGGTTCAAATATTCGTGAAATAACAAGAAGTAGTTTGCGTAGTAAGTATGGTATGGTTCTTCAAGAAACATGGGTATTTAATGCTACTATTCGTGAAAATATTGCCTATGGTAATCCAAACGCGCCGATAGAAGATATAATTGAAGCTTCTAAACTCGCTGGTCTTCATGATTATATTATGAAATTACCAAAAGGATACGATACCGTTCTCGATGAAGGCGGCTCTAATATCTCGCAAGGTGAAAAACAACTTTTGTGTATCGCAAGAATATTTTTACTAAAACCACCAATGTTAATACTTGATGAAGCGACAAGTAATATAGATACCCGCACAGAAAAAAGTATTCAAAACGCTTTTGATGAAATTATGAAGGGACGTACAAGTTTTATTGTTGCGCATCGTTTATCTACAATTAAAAATGCTGATGTTATCCTTGTTATGAATAAAGGTAACATTATTGAAAAAGGTACTCATGATGAATTAATGGCTAAGAATGGTTTTTATGCCAACCTTTATAATAGTCAATTTGTTAAAGTATAATTCTCTTATCAATAAGATAATTTAACAATATTTGTAGTATTAGATTTAGTAGTTACTGTTAATATGTTAATAACTCAAAAATAGCCTATATTTATAAGTCTTTTAGTGTTGATAAAATTCGTTAAATTTTGTAAAAATTATAAACAATGAAGTTAATAAAAATTAATAACTTTTATACTTAAAACCTTTGTTTGAAAAATTAGTTAAATATTAGTCCGATTTTCGTGAAACATATGTTTTAATATTTTTATAAATTCAAACTTTTGTTTGATGTTTTTATCATGCATTGTTAATGTTAATAAATTTAATATCATTGAAGTAATAAGATATGATTTCTTTATAAGTTTTTCCATTACTAGCCATAATCTGGGCACCCCATTGACTGAGTCCAACGCCGTGACCATAACCTTTACCAGAAAATACAAATTGATTATCACTATATTTTATACTTGTTATATATGTAGACTTAATAATTGTTGTTCCAACGGCTTTTCTAAATAGATTAGCTGATACTTTTTTACCACCAACAATTATTGTTAATAAACGATTATTACTCTCTTCGCCCTTTTGGATATAAGATACGTTTGTTAGTGATAAATTAATTTTTTTCATTGCGGACAATATATCATTTTTAGAAAGCGTTGTTGTCCAACTATAATTTTTTGAATTAGACGATGTTTCTGGCGAAGAAACAGATTTTATATAACCAAGATTATTAACAGATAGTCCTGTGGAAGCGAGAGCGGTTATTCCGCCGCTATTTGAGTGAAAATAAGGGTAAATTGTCTTATTTTGGTAAGTAATAACTATTCCACTTGTTTCGCGGACAGCTTGCCTTATTTTATCATTAATTAAACTCTTATTATATGCTTGAGCTTCACTTATATCTGTCGAAATATCTGCGTTATTATATTTACTTTTATTGTTATTCATAAAATGTACGGCAAATGTTCTAGCAAGTACAGCTTGAGCTTTTATTGCCTCGATATTCCAATTGTTATAAATTTCACCAGCGACAACACCTTCGATATATTCTTCCATGTCTATTTTTTCAATAGACTTTGAATCTACATTATATACAGATAAAAGGTTTTTCCCAGACGCTGTTTGATTGTTATTACACCCAGTAAAAAGAAAAATAAAAGAAAAAATAAAAACAAAACTCAATATTTTTTTCATATATTAATTTTATCAATAAAAACCATATAATATACATAAAACTTGACAAAATATAATTAAAAAAAATATAATTAAAATATGAAAAAATTACTTATTGCGTTAAGTATTGTAATGTTATTTGTAACCGGTGTTTTGATTGGCTTTTTTGTAGTTGAAAAAAATAGCGGAGTTAAGGTTAATTTATATAATTCATTAGATGGATCCATAACAACCATAACAATAAAAAAAGGCGACTCTTTGGGGCAAGAGTTACCAGAACCAAAGGTTGATGGATATATATTTGACGGTTGGTTTTATGGTGAAGATACGCAAAATAAAATAAATAAAGATTCAAAATTTTATCAATCTGTAACACTAAAAAGTGGTTGGACAAAGATTATTGATTTAAGTAGCGGAAAAATTCCAACTAGCAGCGTGACAAATAGTTATAAATTCGTCTATAGCGGCGAACTTCAGAGCGATATATTGCAAGAAATTTTAGCTTTAAACCTAACAAAAGTCGATTTTTCAGATTGTAATTTTTATCAAAATAAAATAACTCAAGATGAAACAAAATTATTAAATTGTAAAAATATTTATCTTCCAAATTCATTAAAAATAATAGATGAATTAGCTTTTAAAAATAAAAATATTTCATATATAAATTTTGGTTCGAGTGTAGAAACAATTGGCAGTGAAGCTTTTTATAACGCAAAACTTAACACTATCTCGCTTCCAGAATCAGTTGTTAGTGTTGGTGATTTTGCATTTGCTAAAAATAACTTAAAAAACGTTTATATAGGTAAAAATTGTAGCACGCTTGGTAAAGGTGTTTTTATTGAAAATAATTCACTTAATGAAATAAAAATCAACAATGAAAATCTAAACTTAATAATAGAAAATAATATTATTTATAATAAAGATAAAACACAATTATTACTTTCTTATGGTGAGATTGATGAAGTTACACTTCCAACCAGTTTATATAAAATAAACGATTATGCTTTTTATAATAATCAAAATATAAAATCAATTAATTTTAATCGTATGATGGAATACGATAAAATTTATACAGTTGGTAGCTACGCTTTTTATAATTGCAACAATCTTAATAATATTATTTTTAATAACACTGTTAATCTCCAAATTAATAGTTACGCATTTAAAAATTGTTTTGGGTTAATAAGTATAAATTTTTCATCCGGGTTAAATAGTATTGGAGATTATTGTTTTGAAAATTGTAAACAAATAAAACAAATATCTTTTACTTCAACAACAGCACCTGGTATTAAAAATTTAAACAGTATTGGTAACGGTATATTTAAAAATTGTTCAATGTTACAATCAATAATTATTCCAAGTGATGTTGA
Source organism: uncultured Clostridia bacterium (assembly GCA_934756675.1). Lineage (GTDB taxonomy): Bacteria > Bacillota > Clostridia > Christensenellales > UBA1242 > CAKVLG01. Next base: position 62,556 of record CAKVLG010000007.1, read on the forward strand.
ACAAGTTGGTAGCTACGTATTTTATAATTGTAAAAATATAAAACAAATTGAGTTTAAATGTGACTATGTTGAAGCACGTGAATATACATTTTTTGGTTGCAACAATCTTGAAACATTAAAATTAAAAACAAAACTAAACAAGGTTAATAATCACGCTTTTGCAAACTGTGAAAAATTACAAAATATTGATTTATCTAGTGTAACAGTTTTTGGAGAAGCTAGTTTTAAAAATTGTAAAAATTTAACAACTTTAACAATAGAAAATGTAGATGTTATTCCAGAAGAAACTTTTGCTGGTTGCACGGGACTTATTAATATTTCAATCAACGCAAAACAAATTAAAAACAATGCGTTTTGGGATTGCAAAAATTTAATAACAATTGATATTGGTGCAAGCGTTGAACAAATCGCTGACGGTATTTTTAGTAATAATAAAAATTTAAAAAATATAATAGTAGATTCTTCAAATTTATATTATTCTTCACAAGATAATGTATTATATAATAAATCAATGTCTAAAATTCTACAATATAGTTACAAGAAGATAAACAATAACTTCTCTATTTTATCTAGCGTTACAGAGATATTAGACACTGCATTTTTATATGCAACTAATATCACAAGTTTTAGCTCCAACAGTGACGTTTTTACTACCAAAAACGGCGCAATATATAACGGAAATTTACTTGTTTTATATCCAGTGATAAGTAGTATTAATTTGCAAAATTGTGTTATTAATAAAAATGCATTTATATATAACGAGTTAATTACAAACATAACGCTTGATAGTAGTGTTACAATTCTTTCTGGTGGACTTAATGGACTTGCAAAACTAAAATCATTAACTATTTTAAATGTAACAAAGAATAACGCATTTTTGGGGCAAATGTTTGGTGCTTCTAACTATATCGAAAACGATAAGTTTGTACCAGAAACACTTGTTAGCGTTGAGATAAATGGAATAAATACGTTGCCTATTGGTATGTTTTATGGATTAAAAAAATTAGAAAAAATTGTGCTTGGAAAACAGATTATTAATATTGACGATAATACATTTACAAACTGTAGTAATCTTACAGAAATTGAAATGAAAGGATATATACAAAGTATCGGTAACTCTGTTATTTCTGGTTGTGAAAAATTGGTAACTTTAAAAATTGGTTACTACGCTTCAATTAAGTTGTCAGAAAATGCATTTATAGGATATAATAAAGATATGCAAGTAACTGTAAATTGCCCAAGTAAACTTACTCTTACTGATAGAAATAATTACAAATCAATTTTTTATATTATAGAATCTACAAGAAGATGGCGCTTTTATTTTTCAAATTAGGAGATACTTATGATTATATCTGAAGAATTAAAAAGTTTAGCAAAATTGTTTAAAAAAGCTGGTGAAAAACTATATATTGTCGGTGGTTATGTGCGTAACGAACTTATGGGAGTTCCACATGTTTTGAATACCGATATTGATATTTGTTCTGCTGCAAAACCAGAAGATGTTGAAAAGATAGTAGGTAAAAAATTCCGCGCAGAAATAAAAGACGTGTATGGAAATGTTAATATTTATGGTGAACAAAAATACGAATATACAACATTTAGAAAAGAAACATATAAAGTAGCGGGTGAACACAGACCAGAATCTATTGAATATGTAAAAACTATTGAAGAAGATGTAAAACGTCGCGACTTTACCGTTAACAGTATTTATTATGATATTATTGAAGATAAATATATCGATATTTATGATGGATTAAATGATCTAGAAAACGGCGTTTTAAAAGCTATCGAAACGCCAGAATATGTGTTTAATAATGATGCGTTAAGAATACTTAGAATGGTTAGAATTGCTTGTAGTTTAGGCTTGGATATCGATATAAAAACTGTTCTTTATGCACAAAACAATATAGAAAAACTTAAATATATTTCAAAAAATAGAATAAGAGAAGAAGTAAATAAAATCCTAGTTTGCGATACCTTTTATCCAACACTAAAATACACAAATAATGCGCATGGTAGAGCTATGGAATTGCTTGGAAATATGGGTGCGCTAAGTTTTATTTTTCCAAGCTTAGAACAAATTCGTAACAGTGAAATAAAAGATGGTGGCATGAAATTATATAGCCATATTATGCAAGCTTATTATATTTCTTCGCCAAACATTAGACTTTCGACATTGTTTCATGATGTTGGTAAATTTTATTCTAAACTTAAATACAAAAACTTTTGGGCAAACGAAGAGTATTTGAAATATTATCTCGAAATTAACCTTGGTGACGAAAAGGGGCTAGGATATAATAAATCACATATCAACCGAATTTTTAGAGTAATTACCGCCCAAAATTTTGATAAATATTTGCTTGAAAACAGATATAATGTCCGCCGCTTTATTGTTGATAATATTGATATTTTTAATGAAATTACAGAACTAATGGACAATAGAAAACTTGTTGAAACAAACCTAAAAAAGAAAAGTAGAGTCGCAAAAAAATTACGTAAAAATTACGATAGTATGGTAAAAAATAACGTTCCGATGAAATTATCTGATCTAGATATAAATGGTGACGATATAATTAGTAATTTTATAGATATAAGAGTTGATAAAATAGGAATAATATTAAACAAACTATTTGATTTATGTCTAAAAAATGATAATATAAACAAAAAAGCGACATTGCTAGTTTATGCAAAAAAATATATAATGAAAGACAGAGAATTTTATTTGGAGGCATAATGATAGCAATAATATTCATAGTTTTCTCGATTGTGGTATTTCTCGAAAAATATTTCAGTCAAGAAAAAATACAAATGAAATATTATAGTGCAAGTGATAAATATTTAAAATTGATAAGAGAGTGAAAACTCTCTTTTTTCATAAATCATTTTTTTTAGCACATAATAAGAATATGAAAAAATTATCAATTTTTATCTGTTTATGTATAATTTTGTTGTTTTGTATTACTGTAAACTCGTGTTTTTGTAGTTTTTTCTATATAAATAATAATACATACTCGCATAGCGAGATAATAGACAATAGTAAAAACAGTCAAATAAATACAAAAACAAATAAATCTAAACAAGAACAATTAAAGCTATATAATAAGTTAAATCAAATGGGATTTAGTCTTCAGCAGATAATAAAATATATGTTTGCAGAAAAATATAATGAAATTGAAGATTTTAGTAACAAAGAATATATTTTACCGCAAAATGCAACTATAGAAGCTGTAAAAAACCAAGCAAAAGTAAGAATTAATTTTTCAAAAAATGGTAGAAAAGTGGATAAAAATAAACTTTACCGTCAAATAATCTACAATTTAAGTATAAAAAATGAAAAAGAATTAAAACCAACATACATAGAGTTGCTTCCGCAAATAAAAGAGAAACAATTAAAAGAAAAAGTACTATGTCGCAGTGAATTTGCGACTACATATACATATAGTTCATCATCACGAAAACATAATATAAAAAAAGCAATGCAAGCGATAGATGGTATTATAGTAAAACCTAATGAGATTTTTAGTTTCAATCAAACAACGGGTGAACGTAGCGAGAAAAATGGTTACAAAAAAGCAAATATTATAAAGAAAGGTAATTATGAAGAAAGTTTAGGTGGTGGTGTTTGTCAGGTTAGCACAACGTTATACAATGCATGCTTGCACGCTGGGCTCGAAATAGTTGAAGTAAATTCACATAGTTTAGCTGTTGGTTATGTTTCACCGTGTTTTGATGCAATGGTTAATATGGGTTCAAGTGATTTTAGATTTAAAAATAATACAGGTAGCGATATTATCTTAACTTGCTGCGATGCTGGTGATAAATGTTTGATACGTGTGTATGGTGAGAAAAATAATAAGACCATTGTGACTAGAAGTAATATTGTGAAAGAAATTGAACCTAGCGTTGTGATGTGTGACGATCCACAAAAAGTTGGTAAACACGACGAGTATAAAAATGGCGATATAATAATATATCCAAAGCGTGGGCTTATAGCGGAAGGTTTTATTGATGAGTATGACGAGGATGGAACTTTAATTGTGACGCGACGAGAGCGAAAAAGTATCTATAAACCAATAAATCAGGTGGTCTATTTTCGAGAAGAAAATTAATATAAACAAATAACTATTTTTAAATTTAATTTATACCCTATAGGGTATAAATTATTTTTTTTAAACCACCTTATTTTGTTTGACAATTTATACTAAAAAATGGTATTATTTATGCATGTAAAGGGTTAAGAAAAACCCCTTACAAATCAATACAAAAATAAGTGAAAAAAACATATAAAAAAGGGTGGTTTTTCACTTTTTGTATTGCAGAAATGCGTTTTTTAGATATTTTTTCACCATTTGTGGTGACAAAAAATACTAATCTTCGCACTTTCAAAAATAAATAATTACAAAACGGACAGAAAAAACTAAAAAAAGGTGGTACTTATGAAAGAAACACTAAAAGAACAAAATTTAGCGGGTGGAGCAATAACTCCAGCAAAGAAGAAACATAAAACTAGAACTATCGTACTTTTGGTTCTCAGTATTCTCTTCTTGGTTGCAGCTATTGTTACACCTATCATAGTTTTGACTGCTAAAAAGAAGCCAAACTATGTGGAAGAAAATGCGGGGGATTGGTTGCTTAGGTATAATGCGAATGCTACGCCTAAGACCTATGACATTGTGCGTTATCTTGGTGAAGGAAAAGATGGAAAGGTAACTATCCCAGCTAAAATTGATGGCATTCAAGTTAATTACATCTTAGCTAACGCATTCAATGCAAACGCAAACTCAAATATGAAGAATATTACATCTATCGAATTTGAAGAAGGTAGTATGATTTCTGCAATTGGTAACAATGCGTTTGAAGGTTGCTCAAGAATTACTGAAATGACATTGCCAACATCTGTAAAGAGTGTTGGTGCTTATGCATTCAGAAATTGTACAGGTCTTGAAAAACTTTACATAGGAAATGCTTATGGTTTCACATTTGGTGAAAACGCTCTTATGGGTGCTTCTAGTTTGTCTAGTATTGAAATCTTAGGTTCTTATGATGAAAATGGTAACAAGACTTCTCTTGGTGACCTTGGTAACCTTGGTTCTGATAACAACAACTTGAACATTATAATCGGTGAAGGCGTTAATGGACTTAACGGTTTCGTTGCTGATGGTGTTAAAACTCTTACAGTTTATAACTTCGATGAACTTCAAGTTAATGGTACAGAAGAACAATTATCATCAATTGAAACTCTTAATATTCTTTATTATAAAGACACACTCACAGCTGACTTTATGAGAAAGTTTAGTAATTGTAAAAATATTAAGAATGTTAATATTGCTGATGAACGTATTGGTGTTATTGATGCTGGAGCCTTTGTTGATCTCGAAAAGATTGAAAGTATTGTAGCTTTCGATAACACAGTTTTTGATATCAGAATGTTAAACTCAGAAAACTTAACTGGAAAGAAAGTATTCTTAAAAGCTACAACTAACACAAAAACTTCTGGTGAAATTAAGTTTTATGAAATTGGATTTAAGTCTGCAGAAAATCTTGGTAATGCCATTACCGAATCTTTTGCAAACATTTTTGATATTTTAAACGACGATGCTGCAAGAATTTATAAACTTAATATTGATAAATCAATTCTTCAATTTACAAACAATCCATTTACAAGTGAAAAGTACGAAATCACACAATTAAATTTTGATTCTCAAATGGGTTCATTCAATACTGGTGACATCTTCACAGATGACCAAATTGGAGATATAGTTGTTTCTGGTCCTGATTCATATAAAAACGATGTATTCAAAATTTTCAACACACCTAACGGTAAATATTATAAACGTGCATCATATAATGGAAAAAGAACACTTGGTGGTGTAATTGTTAATGTAAAGAGATTATCAACCGCTGGTAAAGAAATTGTTGGTGCTGATGATATGCAAATTGAAGTTTGCTTTGGTCAAACAATCGAAGAAGCTTTGAGTTCTGTTGGTACTGTTTTTGATAAATACAATTTTGAAGGTTGGTACAATGCACTAGTTAATGGAGTAAAAGTTAACACATTTACTCTTGCTGAAAATGATGGCAGTGAAGGTCAAGTTAACGAAACAAACCTTTTTGCAGCTGGTAAAACAGATAAAACTGCAACACTCACAATCTATGGTTTATTCAAAGCTGGTCAAGTAGAATATACTGTAGAAACATACATGGAAAATCTTGACAACACGTATGAAAAAACTACAGAAATTAAATCTGGTAGTGCTGGCGAAATAATTAAATATAGCGTTCCAGAAATTGTAGGTTTTGTATTTGATAAAGATAATGCAAGTAATATTATATCTATTGAACTTGACCCAACAAAGACTTCTGACGAACTTGTTATTTCTATATATTATAAGAGAGCGGAATATTTAATTTCGTTTAACGCACTTGATAGTACTGATTCAGATAATACAAACATTCCATCTACTATCAACTACATTGGTCTTGATGCAAGACTTAAAACAATAGAAAGCAAAACATATGTTGCTGTTAAATATGGTGAAACATACGCTTGGATGTTTAGCGGCTCAACAATTCTTCCTATTGTTACACGTCCTGGTTATACATTTGTAGGTTGGCGTACAGCTGAATCTTCTGATGTTATTTCTAGCGAAAATACATACAACATTGCTAAAAATTGCGATTTATGGGCTGTTTGGGAAGCTAACAATGTTGAATATACAATAAAATACGCATTTGAGAACATTAATGATAATGGATTCACTATAAATGAACACTATACAGTTAAAAGAACAACAAGAACAAACTTAAGTGTTACTGCTGAAGTTTTAACAGATGTTCCAGAAGGATTCAAACTCTATTCTCAAGAAGAAATTAAAAATGTTAAAGGCGATGGTTCTACAGTTTTAACAGTTAAATATCAAAGAGAACTCTATACTTTAACAATTCACACAAACTCTAACAATGGTTCTTCTCAAATCTTTAGTGATGATGAAGTAGTTGTCGGTGATATTACTATTAAAAACATTAAATATGGTGCAACAATTACTTATCCAACACTCACAAGAACTGGTTATATTGCCAAAGGTTATGTAGTTATTGGTGAAACATCTGCTCCATCACAAATGCCTGCTAAAAATATTGAACTTAACGACGTTTGGGAAGCAATCGATATTCAAATTACTCTTAATGCTGATGGTGGTACACTTCCAGATTCTGTAACGTCAATCATAAGAAAATTTGATGCAAGTTATGGTGAACTTCCAGTTCCAACAAAAGAAGGACACACATTTGACGCTTGGTATTATGGTGACATTAAGATTGAAGTTAACTCTAAAGTTACAAACGATAAAGCTTATGAAATTAAAGCAAAATATACAGCTAATACATACACTGTTTCTTTCAGTTCAGAAGGTACACTTGCAACTAGTGAAAAGAAAGTAATATTTGGCCAAACATATGGTAGCCTTCCAAATACAAGCAAACTTGGATATTTATTTGTTGGTTGGTATGTTGAAGGTACAAACACACGTATTACACAAGATACTCCTGTAACTATTGCTGGCGATCACACATTGGTTGCTAAATTTTCTGCAAACGAAATAAAACTTATTGTAAATGCAAATGGTGGTACATTTAAAGCAACAGAAGGTTGGGAACTTAACGAAGACGCTACAGTTGCAACTAAATTAGTTAGATATCAAACAGCTTATGGTACATTACCACAAGTTAATGCTCGCGCTGGTTATAAAGCTGAGATAATGTATTACACACAAGCAACAGGTGGTGTTCGTGTTACAGAAGAAACAGAAATGACATCACTTAATGCGGAAGGTGTTAATATCTATGTTATTTGGACTGCTGACGAGTTTACAGTTACACTCAATGCTAACGGTGGCAAACCAGAATCTCAAACATATAAAGTTACATATGGTCAACCATATGGTATTGGTATTGAAAATGAAGATTTAAAACCAACAAGAGCTGGTTATAAATTTGCTGGTTGGTTCGAAACAAAGTATGAACCAAACGAAAAACCTGCTGGAATCACATCAGTTTCTAGTAGCACAATTGTTAATGTTACAGATAATACAAAAGTGCTTTATGCATATTGGACATCTGGTACATTCACTGTTACATTTGACGCTAATGGTGGTGTAGCAAACAAAAAATCTATTGAAGTAACATTTAACTATGCATATAATCATAATGATATATTAGCAGTAGCGACAAGAACTGGTTACGAGTTTGCTGGCTGGTATATCAAAGATACAGAAACATTAGTTAAAAACGATACAGTAGTTTCAACATCTAGCAACCATACACTCGTTGCTCGTTGGACTGCAAAAACATATTCAGTTACACTTGATGGTAACGAAGGTTCTCCTTCATCTCAAACAATTAATGTAACATATGGTGAAAAATACACACAAATCGCTGGTAAAACAGTAGAAAGAATAGGTTATACTTTTGATGGTTGGTGGACACTTAAAGTCGGTGGTATGAAAATCACAGAAGAAATGACCGTAAATAATACAACAAACTTTGATGGTGATGCAGAAGAACATACACTCTATGCTCATTGGAATGCAAACAAATATACAGTTATATTTAATGCAAATGGTAATGATGATGTTGCTGACAAAATGCCATCTTCTCAAACATTTACATATGACGTAGCTCAAAGTTTGACATATCTTGATGTGAATGTAAAAGAAGGTTACACATTTAAAGGTTGGTCAAAAACTAAAGGTGCAACAACTGTTGATGAAGGTTTAGGTAACAGTGCAAGTGTTATTAACTTAGCAACTGGTGCTGCCGACAACAAAGAAATCACATTGTATGCCATCTTTGAAATAAACACATACAAAATTACACTTGATGGTAACGGTGGTGTTCCAACAGCTGAAGCAATCACTGTAACATTTGGTGCTACATACGATGAAAAGCTTACAGGTATCACAGCGAAGAAGACAGGTTATGACTTTGTTGGTTGGTATACAAGCGCAACAAACGGCACAAAGATTGACGAAACAGTCAAAGTTACTGCAAACCCATACACAGTACTTTATGCTCAATACAAAAATAGCACATATAAAGTTAAGGTATGGCCAAACGGTGGTACAATTACAGATACTGAAAATACAGATCATACATCTGAATTTGAAATCACTGTTACATATAATGATACATATTTCACCACAATAGGTGGTTATAAAGTTGAAAAAGCTGGTTACACATTTGCTGGTTGGTATTCAGACGAAACAGCTGGTGTTGAAATCACAGCTTCAACAAAAGTAGATGTAAATGCAGATGATTCAGTTAATTATCCAAACATCTATGCAAGATTTAAAGCTAACACAATCACTGTAACCTTAGCTGGTGGAGGTGGTACACTTAGCCAAAACACACTTGAAGTTGTTTTTGCTAACAAATATGTTGGTCTTGACGAAATCGGAAATACAGCTGAAAGAAAAGGTTATTCATTTGTTAACTTTGTTGATGCAAACGGCAACGTTATTACAAGTGCTAGTGATGTTGTAATCACAACAAATCACACATTAACAGCAACATGGAAAGCAAATTCATATAAAGTTACACTTAATGCTGATGGCGGCAAAGTAAACCCATCAGAAATTATTGTTATCTTCGATAGTAACTATAGCAACGCAACATATGGCAAAGATAACACAGCTATTAGCCTAGAAGATATTGTACCTACAAAAGCTGGTTATACATTTGCTGGTTGGTATTTAGGTGAAACAGTTATTGAAGCTGGTACAAAAGTTACATCAGCAGAAGACCACACACTCGTAGCAAAATATACAGCTAATACATACAAAGTTACATTTGATGCTAACGGTGGCAATACTCCAACACCTGCAACAAAAGATATTGTGTTTGCTGGTAAATATGGTGAACTTGCAACTGTTACAAGAACAGGTTACACATTTGGTGGTTGGACACTTGAAAAAGATAATATTAGCACAGTAGTTGATGTTGATACAGATGTTACAAAGGTTGGCGATCACGTTCTTTACGCATATTGGACAGCAAAACAATACGAAGTAACACTTGCTCCAAATGATGATGCAGACGACAGAGCTACATTAGCTGCAACTACAATCACAGTTACTTATGATGCTACATATGCGGAACTTGCTAATATTGAAATAACTAGAGGTGCTGGTTACGCATTTGCTGGTTGGTATACAGCTAGTGAAGGTGGCACAAAAGTAGAATCTACAGATAAAGTAAAAATCACAGCAGGTACAACACTTTACGCTCACTGGAATTCAAATAAATTCACAGTAACACTTAATGGTAATGGCGGTTTGCCAGAATCTCAAACAATTGAAGTTTATTATAAACAAAACTTCACAGCTATTAGCGACAAAGTTGCTACCCACAGTGGTTATAACTTTGTTGGTTGGTTCACAAAAGCATACGGACCAAACTTAAAAGAAGAAGATGCTGTTCAAGTTGACGGTAATACATTAAGCACAATCAAAGACAACAACTATGTTCTTTACGCTTACTACACATCAGAAGGATACACTCTTCAATTTGATGGTAACGGTAGTGACTTTATTGATAAGGCTCAAATGAACATTGTGTTTGGTTATGCATATGGTAAACTTGCAACCGCAACAAGAAAAGGTTACACATTCGGTGGTTGGTACACTGAAAAATATGAAGCAAACGCAGTTGTAGACGCAGCTAAGAAAGTTGAAAACACAACAATCGTTAACGATACAAACTTCAATACAGAAGATAGCGAACACTGGGTTTATGCATATTGGACAGTTAACACATACGAAGTAACATTTAATGCTGATGGTGGCGTAGCATCAACAGATAAGACAACTGTTACATATGACCAAACATATGGTGAAGGTACAGTTAAAATTAGTACTGTTACAGCTACAAAAAAGGGCTACACATTTGTTGGTTGGTTCTTAGGTGAAGACCAAGTAACAGATATTACAAAAGTTGCAACAGCTGAAAACCATACACTCGTTGCAAGATATACAGCTAATAAATATACAGTTAAATTCGATAAGAACAGCTTTGAAACTAACGAAGTTCCAGCTGATCAAGAATTTACATATGACGAAGCTCAACAATTGCATGCAATGCAAGGTGTTCTCGAAGGTTACGACTTCATGGGTTGGGCACTTGCTGCAGACAAAACAACAGTTGTTTACGCTAACGGCGCAGAAGTTAAAAATTTAGTAACAGGCGCTGAAGGTGACAAATCAATAACACTTTATGCTGTATTCAAAGTTCAAGAATACGAAGTTGTACTCAAAGGTAACGGTGGTGTTCCAGATGAACAAAAAGTTAAAGCTGTTTATGGCGAGTTCTATCCAATCGCTGGACTAAAAGCTACACTCAAAGGTCACATTTTCGATGGTTGGTACACGGGTATTTCTGATGGCGAAAAGGTTGACGAAAATACACGCGTAACAACACTTGCAAAAAATCAAGTATTATATGCTCACTATACAGTTAAAAAGTACGCTATCAACGTTTATCCAAACGGTGGTACTGTTACAAAGAAGGGTGAAGGAACAGGTAATACTCAAAAGTTCACAATTGAAGATGCTGTTGAATACGGTCAAAACTACACAATCTTAAACGGCTATACAGCTACAAAAGTTGGTTACAAGTTTGACGGTTGGTTCACAGCTGCTGTTGATGGAACAGTAATTGACTTAACAACAATCGTTGACGTTAACGTTGATGAAGATCTTAATGAAACATTAAAGATTGTTGACTTCTACGCTCATTACTCTCCACTTACATACACAGTTACTCTTGATCCAAACAATGGTAACTTAAACAAAACATCTATCGATGTAGTATTCGATAGTACATACGGTGATGCTCTTACAGCAATCATTAACACTGCAAATAGAACAGGTTATGAATTTGCTGGTTTCACAAACGATAACTATCATGGTTATGTTACAGGTGTAACAAAAGTAGCAATTGCTGGTAACCATACATTAAAAGCTAACTGGACTGCATTACAATATGATGTAACACTCGTTTTAAACGGTGGTAACATTAGTGGCGACACAAAAGATAAAACTGTTAAAGTTACATTTGATGGTGATTATAGTGCAGTGCTTGCATATAAACCAGAAAAGACTGGTTACACATTCACTGGTTGGTTCTTAAACGGTACAAAGATTAACGAATCTACAGTTGTTGAAACAGCTGAAAATCACAGCGTTGAAGCTGGATATAAAGCTAATGAATATACAGTTGTATTCGATGCTAATGGTTATGCTACAACAGTTCCTGGTAGCCAAACATATACATATAATGAAAAATACAACTTACCTACAATGACAGGTACAGTTGCTGGCCGCAACTTTATTGGTTGGGCACTTGTTACAGACAAAACAGCAGTTGCTTATGGTGACGGCGCAGAAGTTACTAACTTAGCTACAGCACAAGGCGCAACTGTTACACTTTATGCGGTATTCGAAGCTAAAGTTTATACGATTAAACTCAACGCTAACTATCCTAACGGAACAGTCACTCCAGAAAGTGTAGAAGTTACATTTGATGAATATTACACAGCAGTTCTTAACGTTGTACCAGTTAGAAAAGGTTACAAGTTTGACGGTTGGTTCACAAGTTCAACAAATGGAACAAAAATTGATGCTGAAACAAAAGTTCCAGCTGATCCAAACTTAAACCTTTACGCTCATTGGACTGCAAAAACTTATAATGTTAATGTATATCCAAACGGTGGTGAAATTAATGGTAAAACAGAAGCCTTTAAATTTGAAGTTACATTCGATGGTGACTATTCAAAAATTGATGAACTTGCAAAGAGTAAAGTAGGTTATGGTTTTGCTGGTTGGTACACAGAAGCTAAAGACGGCAGTGTAATTGACCTTTCAACAAAAGTTGACATCGTTGTTGATAGCGAAAACAACGAAGTTGCTGCAATCCTTAACTTCTATGCTCATTGGAAAGCAAACGAAATAAGAGTTAACCTTGATGCAAACGGTGGTTCTGTAGATTCAGCTATCATCAGAGTATTCTTCGATAGCACATACGCTGATGCTTATGTAAATAGCGTAGTTACCGCTCTTGAATCTATCATTCCAACAAGAAAAGGTTACACATTTGCTGGTTGGTATACACAAGTTGAAGGTGGCGACAAAGTTACAAACGCTACAAAAGTTACTAATGTTAGCGAACATACATTATACGCTCATTGGACAGCTAACAAGTATACAGTTACATTTAATGCTGGCGAAGGTGCTACGGTAGATCCAAAGACTGTTGAAGTTACATTCGATGCAACATATGCTCCAGTTGTAAATGTTACTCCAGTTAAAAAAGGTTGGACATTCAAGGGCTGGATGCTTGATGACGTTATCTTAACAGCTGATATGAAAGTTGAATCTGATAAAAATGAAACTGTAACAGCTGTTTGGGAAGCAAATAAATATACAATTAAATATAATGCAAATGGTTGGAAAGATGTAAATGGTAATGATGTTACAGTTCCAGCTGATCAAACATTAACATACGATGCAGACTCTGCTGCATTAAGAACAATGACAGGCACTGTTGTTGGTTATACATTTGCTGGTTGGGCAAAGCTTGCTGGCAGTGATGAAATCGTTTATGCTGACGGTGCATTGGTTCAAAATTTAGCAACAGGCGTTGTAGGTGACGAATCAATAACACTTTATGCTGTATTCACAGTTAACACATACGAAGTAACAATCAATGCTGTTGGCGGTACTGCAAGTGTAGGTAAGATTACAGTTACATTCAACCAAACATATGGTGATGCAACGACAGCAGTTGATGCAATCACTGCTACAAAACTTGGTTACCACCTTGTTGGTTGGTTCACACTCGAAAATGGTGGCATTCAAGTTACAAATGAAACAAAAGTTACAGCTAACCCATACACAACACTCTATGCTCACTGGGAAGCTAACACATACGACATTACAATCAATCCAAACAAAGGTACAATAGATGGTAATGACGTTGAATATGTAATCAAAAATGGTATTACATTTGATAGCGACTATACAATGCTTAATAGTCTTGTAAAAGCAAGAAAAGGTTATACATTCCTTGGTTGGTTCTTAGACGCTGACATGGGCACAGCATTCGACCTCGCAACAATTGTTACAGTTAAAGTTGTTGACGGCGTTGAAGTTCCAAACGTTGCAAAAGTATACGCTGGTTGGGAAGCTAATAAGATTGAAGTTACAATCGATCCTAATGGCGGTTCAATTGATGGTAAGACAGAAAATTTCACAATCGAAGTTACATTCGATGATGCATATTCAGCTCTTACTGGCTATGCAAAAACAAGAGTTGGTTACACATTTGACAAATTTATTGACAAAGACGGTAACACAATCACAGCAGAAACAAAAGTTTCTATTGCTGAAGCACACACAATCACAGCTATTTGGAAATCTAACTCATACAAAGTTACACTTAACCCTAATGGCGAAGGTGCCTCGGTAGATCCAACATTTGTTAATATGAATTACGATAGCAAATATCTTGATTCATTAACTGGTATCACACCTGTTAGAGCTGGTTATAGCTTTATTGGTTGGTACTTAGATGCTGGATTAAAAACACAAATTATAAATGTAACTCAAGTTAAAACAGCTAATGACCACGAAATATTCGCTGGTTGGAGAGCTCATACATACACAGTAGCATTTGATAAGAACAGTTGGAATACAACAGTTCCACAATCTCAAGCATTTACATATGGTGAAGAACAAGCATTGTCATTAATGACAGGTACAGTTGAAGGTCATACATTCGCTGGTTGGGCAGTAGGTTCAGACAAGACAAAAGTTGCTTATGAAAATGGCATAAAAGTTAAAAACTTAACAACTTTAGATGGTGCAACTGTTACACTTTATGCTGTATTCACAGTTAACACATACGAAGTTACATTAAATGGTAACGGTGGTACATCAAATGTAGATACTATCACAGTAACATTTGGTGAAACATATGGCGATGCAACAACAGCAATTGATACAATCAAGGCATCAAGACTTGGTTACACATTTGTAGGTTGGTACACAGATGATGAAGAAGGCATTGCAGTTACAAACGCAACAGCAGTTACTGCTACTCCATACTTAACTCTCTATGCTCACTGGAATGCAAACAAATACAATATCACTATTAACCCTAATAATGGTACAGTCGACGGTCACTCAGAAGAATATACAATCACAGAAGGTATTACATTTGCTGGCGACTATACAATGCTCGATAGCTTAAAAGCAAAAGCTTCAAGAACAGGTTATAAGTTCGTTGGTTGGACACTTGTTAAAAACGATAAAAATACACTTGTAAACACAGCTACAAAAGTAAGTGTTACACTTGAAAATGACATTGAAGTTCCAAACATCACAAAAGTTTATGTTTACTGGGAAGCAAGCAAGATCAATGTTACACTTGATGGAAATGGTGGAACATTAAGTAAAACAGATTTCGAATTCGATTTCGATGAAGTTTATAACTTTGCTGGTGTAACGAAGACAAGAACAGGTTACTCGTTCGCTGGTTGGTACACATTGGCTGAAGGTGGCGACAAAGTTACAGAAGGTGTAACAAAGGTTACAACTGCTCATGACCACACAATCTATGCTCATTGGACAGCTAACGAAGTTGAAGTTACACTTGACCCTAACGGTGGTGAAGTTAACCCAACAAAAGTAACAGTTATTTACGACGGTAAATATACAAACGTACTTGCTGTAACACCAACAAGAAAAGGTTACTTATTCGCTGGTTGGTTATTAGATGGCAAGAAGATTGAAGATAACACAGTTGTTAAGAAAACTGAAGTTCATACAGTTAAAGCAGATTGGACAGCAATTACTTACACTGTTAAGTTTGATGCAAACACTTGGAGCACAACAGTTCCAGCCAACCAAACATTTACGTATGATGCAAAACAAACATTGACAACAATGACAGGTACTGTTGAAGGTCATACATTCGCTGGTTGGGCACTTGCTGCAGACAAGACAAAAGTTGTTTACACAAATGGTGCAGAAGTAGAAAACTTAGCAGATAAAGAAGGTACAATTGTTACACTTTATGCTGTATTCACAGTTAATACATACGAAGTTACATTAAACGGTAACGGTGGTACATCAGATGTAGATACTATCACAGTAACATTTGGTAAAACATATGGCGATGCTACAACAGCAATTGATACAATCAAGGCATCAAGACTTGGTTATACATTTGCAGGTTGGTACACATCAATCGACGGTAACACAGTTGTTACAAATGCAACAACAGTTACTGCTGATCCATATATAAATCTCTATGCTCATTGGACAGCAAATAAATACGATATCATTATTAACCCTAATAAGGGTACAGTTGATGGTCACTCAGAAGAATATACAATTACAGAAGGTATTACCTTTGCTGGTGACTATACAATGCTCGACAAATTAACAGCAACTGCTTCTAGAGCTGGTTATACATTTGTTGGTTGGTTCTTAGATGCCGACATGACATCACAAATAACAACATCTACAAAAGTAAGTGTTACACTTGTTGATGGCATTGAAGTTCCAAACATTTCAAAGGTATTTGCTGGTTGGGAAGCAAAAGAAATAATAGTTACATTAAACGGTAACGGTGGTACATTGTCTAAGACAGAACTTAAGTTCTTATTCGATTCACAGTATGTTGGATTAGATGCTGTAACAAAAACAAGAACAGGTTACTCATTCGCTGGCTGGTTCACAGAAAGTGAAAATGGTGTTGAAATTCGCGAAGGCGATAAGGTTACAATTTCTACAAACCATACACTTTATGCTCATTGGACAGCTAACAAAGTTGAAGTTACACTTGACCCTAACGGTGGTGAAGTTAACCCAACAAAAGTAACAGTTATTTACGACGGTAAATAT
>CAKVLG010000008.1 GCA_934756675.1 uncultured Clostridia bacterium
ACGCAAAACAACGCCGCACATAGGCGTATCTCCCGCGCCAACAGGTACAAGCACTTTGTCGCCCACCTTTAATAGCACTAGGCTCGTTTTGTACCAAAGACTATTACCCTGCATTTCGCCTTCCAAAATTTCAACTTTTGCGTAATCTGAATATTCCACTTTCCCAAGCATTCCGCCCGCCATTGAATGAATCATAAAATCTCCTAACAAGCTTATTATATCACACTCTTAACTTTTCAGCAAATGGTTATAATTATGTTTAATCTTATATAAAAAACACCCAACTTTGGGTGTTTTAATTTTTTGAATGCTTTACACTTTTTGATTTATTTTGATCTTCTGATGTTTGATTTTGCAAAATCAAAACTCATTAACGATATCTATTATTTCTAATTTTTAAAATATTTTTACAAAAAATATCCCGTTAGAAAATTTTTTATTATAATAGATTAGCTAAATTTTCTGTCTGAAAAGTTATCGAACTTCAAGTTCAACACAATTTAATCCAATAACGAAGTACTGGAACTCCATTATCTAGAACCTCGTTTTCTAATACGCCTCCATTTTTTTCAATATTTTTTCTACTATATACAAAAAAGCACTTAAATTAAGTTTTAAGTGCTATAAATTTTTCTATTTTTGCTCTAAAATAATGTCGCAACAGGCTTTAAGTTCTATTAAGAAATCATCCAATTTTTCTTTGTCGTCCCACAAATCAAAAAGCACTTTAATATTCAAATTGCAACCTTTTTG
This sequence comes from uncultured Clostridia bacterium, assembly GCA_934756675.1. GTDB lineage: Bacteria > Bacillota > Clostridia > Christensenellales > UBA1242 > CAKVLG01. The sequence goes on from CAKVLG010000008.1 coordinate 754, forward strand.
ATTTACAGTTATGCCGAAATAATCTTTAGTTAGTTCCAAGTAATTATCCATAGAGTTTTCGTCTTGCAACTTTTCTTGTTTTCCGTCTATGAAATCATACATACTAAAGTACACTGTTTCGCCAAAATGATATGTGTATGAAAAACAGTCCATATCAAAACTAATGTCAAAATTAAAATGACATTTGTGTTCGCCCTCTTCGGTTTTCAAATTTGAAACAACAACAGTTCCGTTTTTAAATTTTCCTACAACATCCATATCATTTCTCCTTTGCTCAATTACTCATCAAACAATACTAATTTAATAAGGTTTCATACTGTTTTAGTAATTCCTTATAAATAGAATATTTATGTTGTTTTTGCAGTTCTTTTACTAGCGTTTTCAATGTTAAAACAAAACTTTTTGATATCAAGTTTTGTTCTTTTATAGATATTTCCAACAAATCATACCTTTTATTATTTTCAACTTCATTTCTTAAATATTCAATTAACCATTTTATATTTATTTCATTATTATCAAAATCTATATAGTTAATTTTATGAACATATAAGTTTGTATCTTTTAAAAATTCATCTAGAGTATTTAGATCATTAAAATATTTAGGGGTGAGATTAATAAAATAGAAAGTATATTTCAGCTTTGCTAAAGCCACCTGCGATTCTAACAATTGTTTTTTGTTCGCTTTATAAAATTCATAAACATTATCACTGCAATCATCTATAATTTGTTCATTATTAATACAAGCATCATTATAACTGTTTTTTATCGCATTTATATCAACACTATCATCCAATATTTGTGTAAAGTAATATTTTATTAGTTTTTTGCAGATGCTTAGATTAAAATTTCTATTTTTATTATTTATATCGCCTATACAATAATTAACAAATGGGCAGTAAAAATTATTACAATTTTTACATATTTTACCACTACGTTTAACACAATGAATAATATGTGATGATTGAATGGAAGAAACACTTACCTGTTTACTAAAGCCATATTCACATCTAAACCATATTTTTATATTATCAGATGGCGAAATTTTTTGTGGCAAAATATTTTTATTTTTTTCGTAGTCCCAATATTTAATCAAACATGTTTTTGTGATATTATTTTCTATATATGTCGTTCTATATTGATTTAATATCTCTATTTTATCATTTTCAAATTCATCACTTGACAAATTAAAATTAAAAAGATGTGTAAGTTTATTATTATCAATTACTATGTTATTATTTTTAATATAGTTTTTTATAAACTTAAATATCTCATTTATAACTTTATCAAATTTATCATTTTTTAAATCATATGTTATCGAATATGTATTTTCTTCATTAATTAAAGGAAGATCATTTTCTCGTATTCTCAACAAAGTAATGTTTTCTTTTAACAAAATTTTATCTTTCTGCAAATCATTTTTAATTTTATTTTTATGCCAAAATACACCATCATATTCTATGGCTAAATTTATTTCTGGGATAAAAATATCAATTTCAATATTCTTTTCTTGTGTTTTATATTTATATCTATTAAACACATTTTCAAATATCTTTCTGCAATAAAAACAAATTGATTGCTCATTAAAAGAAGTTCCTGCATTTTTCTTTACTAGTTCGATTGGTGATAGTCGAAATGAACCTGTTTCATCTTTCCAAAAGTACTTAACAGATGAATTTAAATTAATATTTTTTGGATCATCTATATTTTTATCAAAATCCCAATATTTTCTTACTAGATCTGGAAAATTTGCCAGCAAATTATTATTTTTCATAGTCATACCTTAAAAACATTATAACAACACAAACAATCAACAACAAGTAATATTTACATATAATTGTAAAAAGTACTAATTCAATATCGAACCACATTATATCAGATATGTAAATTTCGCCAGCTTCGAGCGTTAAGCTCTCGCTCGTCAGCCGGCAAACTCACCACCGGGGAGTTTGCTTTTCGGCTTCCGCCCTCTCATGGTTCGAGTCCCGCCACCCTTACAAACAAAAAGAGCCAAATCGGTTTCGATTTAGCTCTTTTTTGGTGCGGATGAAGGGACTCGAACCCCCATGGTCGCCCACTAGATCCTAAGTCTAGCGTGTCTACCAATTTCACCACATCCGCACAAGACATGTGTATTATATACTAAAATTTGCTGACTTGCAAGATTTTACATGTCTTTTATTAAACTTTTGCAATATTTTTCTATTTTTTCATAGTGTTCTTTGCTTGTTTGCCTTTTCCCAAAATCTATGCCGCGTTCCACAACAAAAACCTTATCTTCACCATTAACTTTATAATCAAGGCTAATCACATCTTCACTTAGCTTTTCGAACCATTTTTCATTTATAACATCAACAACAAACCACTTGCCATTATGCATGCATTCACAAAAAGTGTGACCATTAAGCACATCTTGTTTTATGCCATTATTGTGGTTTTGTGCCCATTTTTCGGATACTGTGTCTGCCATAATACATGGCACACCTAGCTGCCTTGCAAAGACAGCAAACACTAAACAATAGTCGGTGCAACCTGTTGCTTTACAACTTTCCCAAACTTCTTTTGCGGTGCGACTAAACTTTTTGTTTGCAATATCATCGCCGCTACCAGCTGGTTTTAGATTATGCTTAATAAAACTAATTAGGCTTGCCACTTTGCTTGCCGCTTGTCCACTCTTTACTTTTGCATTATAATCTGACATAACTTTTTGCTCAATTATCTTTACATCTAAAAACGGTTCGCTCAAAGCTCCACTTTTCAAAAATTGTTCTGCTTTTTCATCATTCATAACAACTACCCCACTTGCATTATAACAAATAACAAAACGAAAAGCCACAATTTAATAAAAAACTTTTGGGAGCCCTTATTACTGGGTTCGAATCCCACTGCTCGCTTGCAATAAAAAAGCCACCAGATTACTGGTGGTTTTTTATTGGTGGCTCACCCGGGATTCGAACCCGGGACCCCTTGATTAAAAGTCAAGTGCTCTACCGACTGAGCTAGTGAACCATACTGGCTGGGGTGGAAGGATTTGAACCCTCGAATGTGGGAGTCAGAGTCCCATGCCTTACCACTTGGCGACACCCCAATGTTCTGGGCTATTCAAATCATTCTCATATTAAGTTTTGGCTGGGGTGGCTGGATTTGAACCAACGAATGCGAGAGTCAAAGTCTCGTGCCTTACCGCTTGGCGACACCCCAAAGAAAAGTTATGGGGTGAGTATAGGGTTTCGAACCCTAGACCTCCAGAGCCACAATCTGGCGCTCTACCTGCTGAGCTATACCCACCATATGGTGTGTCTGAAGGGATTCGAACCCCCGACCCTCGCCTTAGAAGGGCGATGCTCTATCCAGCTGAGCTACAGACACATAAAAACGGAAGTTTGTCCCCAAAAACATTCTGGAGCGGGTGATGGGAATCGGACCCACGCGGCCAGCTTGGAAGGCTGGAATTCTACCATTGAACTACACCCGCACAAAATTGCAGCCTTTGTTACTTTCTTTGTTATATTCAGCTATGCACATTACAAAAAAATGTTTTCTGCAACATGCTTAAAAATAATAACACGATATTTGACCGTTGTCAATGAATTTTGTTAATTTTTTGAAAATCAATTGATATAATTTTATATTGATGTTATTATAATTGCATGCAGATGTGGTGAAACGGTAGACACGCACGGTTCAGGTCCGTGTAAGGGCAACCTTATGAGAGTTCAAATCTCTCCATCTGCACCAATTAAAACATGAATTTTCACTATGTTGGTGGATATTTTCACATTTGTTGTTCTATTGGGTGCAATAAAAACTCGCTTATGTCACGCTTAAGTGCATCTGCGTTTTCGTGGCACTTGTCACGTTCCATAATTGCACGTGCAATATCAAGTTCATATATGTTTCCATCTATTTTTATTTTGTTATAGACATGTCCAGTCATAACTTCCCTGCTATTTTGTTTGTCGTAGCATGGAGCTTGCGATTTTACAACAATTGCTTGAAGCCCAAGTTTTTGTGTTGCAAAATATTTCATCTCTTCAGCAAAAGTTGTGCATTGCCCTGTTTTTACAACATAAACATTAGGTGAAAGCCCATGCATTTCCATCACGTGCGAAGGCATTGCAATAGCTTCATAATTTTCGCCATCTAAATAAAACTCATAATACTTAGGTGAACAATCAAAAACCAAGTCATAACTGTATTGAAAATTCTCTAAGAAATAATTTTGCATCTCAGTTAGTTTTTCGACAACAGAAATAGGTTTGCTTGCAATTTCGTCCATTATTTTATTTCTAAGCCTATCGTTTTCGTCAATCATTTTTCTAAGTCCGCGATATTCTAGCAACCCGCCTGACCTTTGATCATAATTAATTCTAATTGGCAATTTCCCTTCCATGATAACCTCTTTTGTTTATTATATCACACGTCCAATTGTTCGTCAATGCATAAAAGAAATCTAAAAAGCTAAAACTAGCGTTATGAACAGATTTTTTTCAAAAGTTAAAATCTTTTTTAATAATATCAACCGTTCGTGGAAAAAACGATATTACCCCATTATATTTTCTCTTCTTGGAGCATTTGTCCTTTCGGTTGTGCTGATTTGCGTAATACCAGAACAAAAACACATTACCCACAAAGATGAAACAAGCGAAAGCGGCTGGCCAGTGCAAGTGGTTGCACCATATGTCGACCTTTCGTCTTGGGTACCACTTACAAATGAATATAGCTATAATGGCGTAGCAAGTCTTGGCGACATTATGGACGATACTAATCTAAAATACTTTAACCTAGGCTTTATTAACCCTGGCACAAACAGACCATTTAACAGTGACGGTTCTATCAATTGGTGTTGGGGCGGATATGAAGAACTTTCAGAAAAATCGAACGACGGGTTCCAGTACGAAGGCATAAAACAAGCAATCTCTGGTGTACGTTCTCGCGGGGGCGATGTATGCATATCTATTGGCGGTCAGCTCGGCAAAGCACCTTGGGTAGTGAGCCAAAATAAAGATAAACTTAAAAACATGTATCTTGACATAATAAAAACTTATGATCTTAAACGCTTAGATTTAGACATAGAAGAATCTAATCAAGACCAATATCAAAACATTATAAACGCGCAAGCAATAAAAGAAGTTCAAGATGCCACAAATATCGAACTCACACTAACAATACCGATTATGCCAGACGGTTGGCACGATAAACAACTAAAAATTTTGCACGCATACATTGGTCAAGATGTGAATGTGAAACTAATCAATTGCATGACGATGTGTTATGGCGGCGGATTACTTGATGGCGAAGATTATGGCACTGCAAGTGTGCGCGCAATGAAAAATGCAAAAGACCAATTGACAACTCTTTATAGGGACTATAACCGCAACTTATCTACAGATGAGGCATATTTAATGCTTGGAAGCACTGTAGATATTGGTTACGAAAGTTACTTGTACCCGACCTTTACAACAAATATGACAAAAACAGTCGTTGACCACGCAATTGAAAACAATTATGGCATGGTTTCTTATTGGTCGATTAACCGCGATGCTAAACTTGAAACCAACAGTGGTATTAATAATAAGTTCGAGTTTATAAAAGAACTAAAACGTTTTACAGCCTAGCAAAAAAGAGAGCTAAAAGCTCCCTTTTTATTTTATATTTATAAAAGTATGCAGATGATGCCGCCTTTACCTTCGTTGACAATCTTTGTCATTGTTTTACGCATTTTTACTTGTGCTTCTTCTGGAATGTTACTAAGTTTTGTCATAATGCCGTCTTGAACGAAGCTAGAAAGTGGTCTGCCAAACATATTTGTGTTCCAAATTGCTTGTGGGTTGTTTTCTATTTCTGTAGACAAGTATTTGTTGAATGCGTCACTTTGTTCGCCGCCGCCAACAGCTGGAGATACTTCTGTTTCTACATCAACACGCATAATGTGGTAACTTGGAGCTGTAGCTTTGAGTTTTAGTCCAGAGTTACCACCCTTTTTAACCATTTGTGGTTGTTCGAGCGTAAGTTCTTCGCTTGCTGGTAAAACAATACCATAACCGTTATTTTTAGCGGTATCAAGTGCTGCTGCAAACTTATCGTATTCTTTTTTGGCGTATGCTAAATCTTTTATGCAACTCATTAAGCAAAATTCATCTTCAATTTCCATGCCGCATTGTTCGCTTAAAATCTTGTAGAAGATATCGTTAGATACATCAATTGTATAACTGACAGTACCTGTAGCTAAACTTACGTTTGCAAGTGCTGGGCTGGCAATATAATCGTTATCAGCAAAAGCTGAAGAAATCAATAAAAGGTCACGCATCTTGTAGCAGTTTTCGGTTACTGTTTTAAGTTCATTAATAATCTTTTCGATAAGCGAGTTATCAAAGTCTAGTGCTTGTACCCACTTTGGAAGATTAAAGTTGATTTTTGTTATCGGAAATTCGTATAAAATACCTTGTAAGATGTCTGCAATATTGTTTTCGTCAAGGTTTAATACATCGATTGGCATAACTGTTGCATTGTATTTTTCACTAAGCATTTCTGCAAGTTCTTTTGCTTCGTTTGATTGTGGATTTGTTGTGTTAAGCACAATAATAAAAGGTTTGCCAGTTTCTTTTAACTCTGCAACTACTTTTTCTTCGGCTACTTCATAGTTTGCCCTATCAATGCCAGAGATTGTGCCATCGGTTGTAATCATAACTGCAATTGTTGAATGCTCACAAATAACCTTTTTCGTACCAATTTCAGCAGCTTCTTCAAAAGGAATAGGCTCTGTGTTCCAAGGTGTCTTAACAAGGCGTGGAGCATCTTCTTCCATTGCACCATTTGCCCCGTCAACCAAATATCCTACGCAATCGATTAATCTAAATTTTGCATCAATTTTGTTATTAAGCATAATGCGGACTGCTTCGTTTGGCACAAACTTTGGTTCGGTTGTCATTATTGTTTTACCTGCAGCTGATTGTGGCAATTCATCGACCATACGTGATTTTTCATTTTTGTTTTTTATCTCTGGTAAAACAAGTTTTTCCATAAACTTGTGAATAAACGTAGACTTACCTGTACGCACTGGTCCAACAACACCAAGATATATATCTCCACCAGTACGGGTGTTAATGTCTTCATAAATTTCAAACTGTTCCATATTTACCTCCAACAAGTTCGACTGCTACACTTTATGCAAATAAGAGAACAATTATTACATTTTTTTGCAAAGAAAAACCACCCCCATTAGCGAGAGTGGTGATTAGTTATTTTCTTCTAGAGTTTAATTCGTCAACAGCTTTTTTATATTCTTCTTCGCCAATAATTCCGTCATTCTTGAAATCTGTGAGTTTTTTGATTTTTTCATCAATCTCACTATTGTCCATTTCTACCGATTCTTGCGAAGAAGCTTTTGGTTTTTCTTTTGCCGGAGCTGGCTCTGTTTTTTGTTCTTTGTCTTGTTCTTTTGTTTCGTCTACTGTTGAAACATGAATGCCATTGTCACCAATAGTGATGTATGGAATAATAGAGATTAAACCAATTGGACACATAACTATAGAAACAAATATTGCCCAATTTCCAATTTCTTTTTTAAGTGGCACAAGCTGAGCATCTGTAAGATCTGCATATTCATTATTTTTTCTTGCTGCAATAAAGCAATAGATGCCAATTGGAATTCCAATTAATGTAAAGCAATATAAAACGCCTACAATGTAACAAAGTATTGATGTCAAATTAAACCAAACAGATGATGAGTTTTTCATATTTTCTCCTTATATATCGTTGTGTTTCATTTTCTTTTTTGTAGACTTGAGCAAATCAACCTTACTTTCCCTGCCGACAAGCAAACGCTTAATGTTTTTTCTGTGAGCAAACCAAGTAAGTGCAAAGATTGCAAATAGTAGCAAGCTTACAATCAAATTATATGGATAAGCAAGTGCCGTTCCACCGATATATCCCTTGATTTTTAATCCTTCGACAACAGTTAAAAGTGTAACGCAAAGGAAGGAAGCGACCGAGCCATACTTAAAGCAAAGCCAAGATACAGCAGCTATTGCAATAACGGCAAGTGTCCACCATGGGTTTGCGACAAAGAAGACGCCAAGCATACACGCAATACCCTTGCCACCCTTAAAGCCATATACAACTGGATAAACATGCCCAAGAATTGCCGAAAAACCAGCGATATATAACGACAAGTACCAAAGTTCAGTAGTTTTACCAAAGATAAGTGTTGCAACAAAAGTTGGTATTGCACCTTTAAGTATATCCAAAATTAAGTTTAGTAGACCAAGTTTAAAACCAAAATTTCTTAAGATATTTGTTGTACCTGGGTTACCACTGCCAAGTTTTGTAACGTCTTTATGCTTAGAATTACTGATAATTCGAGCGACCGAAACATTACCACAAAGGTACGAAACAACTGCAACAATAACAATTTGCCACCAGGTCATTAAATATCCTCCTCTTTTCTTGCTTTAAGTTCAATTTTTATTGGTGTACCACTAAAATCTATCGCCTTTCGAATACTATTTTCAAGGTACCTTAAATAATTATCGTTAACACACTTTGTATCGTTAACAAAAAGTGTGAATGTTGGTGGGCACACACCCGTCTGTGTAGCATAATAAATCTTAAGCTTTTTGCCACCTTTTGTTGGCGGACTAGACAAAGTGAAAGCTTCTTGCAACAAATCATTAAACTCACCAGTTTTAACTTTTCTGTTTGCATTTGCATAGACAAGTTCAACTGTTTCGATAAGCTTTTCCATTTTTTTACCAGTCAATGCCGAAACAAATATTGCCTTGTAATAAGACATAAACGCAAACTCACGATCCATCTTTTCCTTGAACTTACGGATAGATTCTGGGTCTTTTTCAACTAGATCCCACTTGTTCATAACAATAACGCAAGGCTTTTGCTCGGAATTAATGAACATCGAAATCTTTAGGTCTTGGTCGGTTATTGGCGTGCTACTATCAATAACCAAAACAGCCACGTCGCACGTTCTAACCGCATCAAGCGTACGGAAAATCGAATATCTTTCGATTGTTTCGTCTTCTACCGATCTTTTGCGACGCATACCAGCTGTGTCTACAAGCACATATTTCTTTTTATTAACTGTGAAAGGAATATCAACAGCATCACGAGTTGTCCCCGCGATTGACGAAACAATAACCCTTTCTTCACCAACAAGCCTGTTTATAATGCTTGACTTGCCAGCATTTGGTTTACCAACAATGGCAATTTTTAGCGCTTCTTCTTTGTCGCCTTGACCAGCACCCTTTGGAAAGTGCGATACAATGGCATCAAGCAAATCACCAAGATTACGTTCTTGCCCAGCGGAAATACCAATTGGTTCGCCAAGCCCAAGAGAATAAAAGTCGTAAACGTTTTCAATTTTATAGTCATCAAGTTTGTTAACAACAAGTATAACCTTTTTCTTTGCCCTTCTAAGTCTATCCGCAATAACTTTGTCTGATGGAACTAAACCCTGTTTACCATCTACCATATATAGTATTATGTCAGACATAGCAACCGCAATATCTGCTTGTTTTACTATGTTTTGAGAAATTTCGTCTTTAGCATCGGTATCAATTCCCCCAGTGTCTACCAAAGTGAATTTGTTACCACACCATTCGCAATCAGCATAAATTCTGTCGCGTGTGACGCCTGGTAAATCTTCGACAATTGCTATACGTTTACCAGCAAGCTTATTAAATAATGTTGATTTACCAACATTTGGTCTACCAACAATAGCAACCAATGGAAATTTTGCCATACGTCCTCCTTTATTTGTTTATTATAAAACAATTTTAATTTTTTTGCAATAAAAAAAGTCATACAATTGTATGACTATTGAATTTTTCGTTTCTTTCTTCCAAACAAACCTGCAAATAATTCGCTGAAAAATCTGCCAGTTTTATATCTTGCAGTCTTAGAAAATATGCACACAATGCCAAGCACTAACGCATAAAAACCAATACCGCCAAGCAAAATATAAACAAAACTTATACTGGGATCACCTTTTGCTTCGAGTGCACTTACGCTAACACTTTCCCCCGCTAGGTTTGTTAGGTCGACATCTTGAAGTGTTGCAGCACTTGCGCTATCTGAACCAAACAAAACCATATCGAGTGTTTTTGAAAGTGGTACAGTGGACTTTAATGCTTTTTCTTTTTCTATCTTTTCGCAACCGAACTCAAAAAGCATTGCTCTTGGAGTTAATTGTTGGTTATAGTTCCCTTTTCCAATATAAATATCTTTAATAAGTCCTGGGTACACTTCATCGGCATAAGCTTTTATTGTTTTTGCAAACTTTTTGTTTTCTGCTGAGTTTTGGTTTGCAGCACCAACAACCATTCTAATCTTACTCATGCTTTCGCCATTGACTTTTGTTTCATATTCTTTTTTTGGTGTAGAGTCACGGTGAATATCAAACAATCCCGAAAGATTATTGTCTTTCAAAAGCGTTGCTGCTGTCGTTTGACTTCTTGTGTATGCACCAGAATTATGTGGCAAGTGCAAATTTTCACTATACGCAACTTCTATGCCAATTTTTTCGAACTGACTTTTTAGTCTTTTACCAACATCGTGAATACCACCTTTACCATAAATACTATCTGTACCGTCTGGCGTTATGTAGCATTCATCATTGTGAGTGTGATAAATCCCCACCTTTTTATTTGCAGCCGATGCCACTTGTTTTGTTCCTGCACTACGCCTTACGTTAACAACTGGCAACTTCACATCTTCTTTATATTTTGCCCTGCCTGTAAAGTCGTCTTTGTTCACTTCGACCACTTCATAAAGCTTGTTATCGCCGCTGATATATTCGTCGCCATTATCTATTGATTCACCTTTAACAAACACCACTTTTGTTGGGTTATCCGCATCATAAACCGTGTAATACTTTTCGCTGACATCTTTCGCATGCACCTCGGTTATTTCTTTTATATTACTTTTAGCTGGTAAAATTAAACATATTGCTAAAATTAGCAGCAAACAATATAAACTAAATTTCTTCATTACTTTGCCTCCTTTGTAGCTTTCTTTTTACTCTTTGGTTTTAGTTTGCCATTCTTCTCGGAATCGTATGTATGAGTTTCGTAATTAAACTCTTTTTTACCTTCGTCTTTTTTAGCGGCTTCAAAGGCTCTTCCCAAAAATTCGCTTGTTGCTACCGAAACGATAATGCTTATAATCATTGTACCAAAAGCGCCGCCAACACCAAGTCCAAGCACCGAATTTATACCAGTTGCATGGTTGACAATGAATTGCACAGTTTGTGCCAAAGTTACACCAAGAATAGCACAAATGAATGCATTTCTTCGACTTCTGCCAAGAATATATGCAACCAAGCCCGAAACAATACCATACACAATAAATGGGTCAACAATCAATGTTTCTGGGCTAGCTGGCATAAGCCATTCCAAGCCATAAATAATGCCCGCAACCAGTATTGTGCCAATTATTGCTCTAAGCAAATCTCTGCTAAAACCAACCGAAATCAAAAGATAAATACATATGCATAGTGGCACCAAAAAACCGCCAATTGAAAAACAAAAATATTGCGTTACATAAATCGGCGGAATAATTAACCCTATTGCAATAACAAGCATAATCAAAAGCGCTTGCTTGTCTGTAAGTCGCATTTGGTCAAGTATTCTTTGCCCAGCACCAAACATAATCAGCATGATTAAAATTGTTACAATTAATAAACTTGTAGACATAAAAAACCTCCATTTTATTGTAGTTTGCGTAAAATGGAGGTAAATATTCATTATTACTAAAATTGAACATTTTTTAGTTCTATTGTTTTACCGTCAAGGTATCTAAGGCAGCTGTTCGCGTCAAAATGGAAAATAACTTTATATGCGACTAAATCTTGCTTTGTCTTTTTGAACTTTTTGTTATATTCGTTTTTACCATACTTCCCATCGCCAACAATTGGCAAGTTAACAAAGGCCAAATGCGCTCGTATTTGATGCGTTTTTCCAGTAACTAGCTCCACATCGAGAATAGCTGTTTCTCCGTTTTGCGAAACAAGTGTATATTTTGTTTCAATAGGTTCGTACCCTGGCAATTTTTTATCACTTATATATACTTGAGATTTTTTGTTATCCTTAAACAAAAACGCTTTTAAATCCGCCTTTTTTTGCGGCTTGCCAACAACATTTGCAAGGTAATGTTTCTCTAAGGTGCGGTTTTTGAAAGCTTTATATAACTCGTTATATGTGTTTTCATTTTTTGCAAAAATCACAAGTCCTTTTGTGTTTCTGTCTATTCTGTGGCAAGCGAAAACTTGTTTTTGCAATTGTTTTTCTAAAACTGCTTTAACGTTTTTTGCTGCATCAGACTGAACTTCCATGCCAGAAGGTTTGTTAACCACCACAATATTGTCGTCATCGTAAACAATTTCTAGATCTTTGCAAGAAAGCATTTCGGGCGTCGTGTACACTTGCAACTTGTCGCCAAAAGACAATATGACGTCACGATTTTCCCTTTCACCATTTATTTTTATGTCTTTTTTCCTAAACAACTTTTGAACAGATGAATAGCTGAGCCCACACTGCGCGCTTGTCAAAAATTTAGAAAGCTTTTCGCCCTTGCCTTTGTATTCCAGTTGCAACATTTTTGCCCCCTTGCGATTTTAGTTTAACTAATATTACCACAACAAAACACACGCTTGCAATTAAAATAATAATTCCACAGCAAAGCAAATAGTTTTTAGAAAAAATGCATTTTGCAAAGCATTGAATAGCATATGCGAGCAAATATGCCAGCAAAAATTGATAAACTAGCATTTTTAGCATTTGTTTTGCTCCCACCTGCATCTTGATGTTCTTTAATGCTGCGACACATGGCGTGTAGACCAAAATGAATATCATAAATGCTATTGCCGTTTCTTTTGTGAAAAATATATTGCTTGTAGGGTCAATTAGACTGCCAGCTAGCCCAGTCAAACTCACACCATTGACAACAGCAAATGTTGTTATCACAAGTTCTTTTGCAATTATTCCGCTAAGCAAAGCAACAACAATTCCCACGCTAAACCCAAGCGGTCTAAACAATACTGTTAGAGGCTGCGAGATTTTGTATAATATGCTTTCTTCGATATTTGCGCCCACATAGGCAAACCCAAAACTGAAATTTTCGACAACAAAAAGTAAAATACTAAAAGACACAACTGTTGTAAAAATTCTAGCAACAAACTCTTTTATTGCAAAGAAAGTCGTTTGCCAAAGTGTTTTGAATTTTGGCAAACACAATCTTGGAACTTCCAAAATTAGGCACTCTTTTTCTTTGTCTTTTTTACTCAAAATAAAAGTTATTAAAAGTGCCAAGGCAAAACTGAAGCAATAGATTACAAAAAGCCACAAAGCTTTGTATTTTTCAAAAAATAGCGACAGTATGAGCAATAATACCGGCAACTTTGCGTTGCAAGTCATTACCCCAAGCCCACAAATAGCACGGCGCTGAACATTTTTGTTTTCTAGCCCCTTTGTTAAACTGACCGCTGTTGTTGTGCAACCAAAGCCAAGCAACAACGCGAATATCGCCTTACCTGTTAGTCCCACTTTTTTTAGTAACCTATCGAACACAAAAGAAATGCGTGCCATATAGCCAGAATGTTCTAGAATACCAAATGCAATATACATAATTGTTAGTTGCGGCAAAAATCCAAGTACACTACTAATTCCTGCAAAAAGCCCGTCTTGTAAAAAGTAAATAAACCAACCAGTGCCAAACTTAGCCTTAGTAATTGTTATAATAAAGCCAAATAACTTGTCTATCACAAAAGTAAAAATGCTAGATATAAAACTACCGATAAATCCGAAAGTTACAAAAAATACAAAACCAATTATCAGCAAAAATATTGGAACTGCAAACAAATCTGACATAAAAATTTTGTCCATTTTCGAAAGTTTTGGCACCGAAATTGTTGCCTTGCATAAGCTTTCCCAGTCTATATTTTTTTGTAGTTTTGGTTTATATTGTTCCTTGTTTTTACAAATTTTAGCGGCAATTTTTTCAACTTGTCTTTTGTTTCTAGCATCGAGTACAAAAACTTTACACCCCGTTAATTGTTCGATTTTATCGGATATTCTATCTGACATAGTACCAGTTTTATTAATAAAAATAATGGTATTTATGTTTTTTTCTATCAATAATTTTGTCAGTCTTACCCCACGCTCTAAACATGAAGAATCTAGAACATTAATAACAATATCACTTTCGTCAAGGTAAGACAAAAAGTTAGCCGCAACCTTTTCTTCTTGCGTGTTCCCTTCGAGCGAATATACGCCCGGCAAATCTACAATGTCACAATTCAAAAGCTTACTACTCTTTATTATTTTGTCGACAGTTACACCATGCCAATTACCCACTTTTTCGTGGCTACCAGTCAAGTTGTTAAAAAGCGTTGTCTTTCCTGTGTTTGGATTTCCAGCTAAAACAATTCTATTCATAACAGTCCACCTCACTTGCTGCGTCACGGTCTAAAATAAAAACACTTCCAAGCACACCAACAAGTATGCAGCCAGAAAGTTTAGATTTTTTTAACACTTCAATTTTTGTATTTGGTTCTATGCCTATTTCTTTTAGGCGCACAGCAAGTTTTTGGCTTGCATTAACTTTTCTAATTATTTTGTTTCCAAGCTCACAATCAATTAATCTCATAATACATAATATTTTTTGCACAAAAAAAATAGACCATTTGGCCTATTTTTTACTATTGTTTTTAATAATCTCTTCAAAGTCGTTGATAAACTCAAAGAATGTTGAGATGTCTTTGAATTGCTTATAGACAGAAGCAAACCTAACATAGCTAACTTCGTCCAAGTTCTTAAGCCCTTCCATAACATATTCACCAATTTTATTTGTAGAAATTTCTTCGTCCAAACTGTTATAAACTTTTTTTTCAATGTCACTGACGAGCTTATCAATATCTCGCATGGATACTGGTCGTTTTTCGCATGCTTTTATAATGCCAGCCTTAATTTTAGCAGAATTAAAAGGTTGCCTTTCGCCATTCTTTTTAATAACAAGCACTGGTGTCGTTTCGATAGTTTCATATGTTGTAAAACGTCTGCCACATTCCAAGCATTCGCGTCTTCTTCTTATTGAATTAGATTCTTCACTTGCTCTCGAATCTATAACTTTACTTTCTTCGCAACCGCAATAAATACACTTCATTTGTTTTTTTCTCCTATTGCTAGTATACCATAAATGATAGTTTCTTGCAACGATTTAGTTTTCTTTTTTAACTTCGCGTTTACTTTTATATTGCTCCAGGTTTTGAAGTTCGTTTGGAACTATTGGTGTCATGACACTTGCCCGCTTAACTAAGATTACATCTTCGCCAATCTTTCGAAGTTCGTTTATTGGAATAAATATATCGTCGCTTTTTTTGAACAGTTTGCGTTCCCCAGGAACCATTACGCCTTTTATCGTACCTTCGTCCTTATCAAAGATAATATCCTCCACACGCCCCATTCGCTTACCATTGAGCACATTGATAATTTCTTTTTCGCGTAATTCGTTAAATGTAATATCCATATTAAATAATATTCTTGAACTACCAAAAATATTTACATTGTATAAAAATAATTACGTATGGAAACAATACCAATAAACTTGGAGGTAAACATGTCAAACAAAGTCACAATATGCGGACTAGACACAAGTTCGCTGCCAAAGGTTTCGGCAAAAGAAATGAACGAATTGCTTGTGCGCTATAAAAATGGCGAAGAGCAAGTAAAAGACTTACTTATTCTATATAATATCAGACTTGTACTTTCCATCGTTCAAAGATTTACACTAAAATCTAACAATAGCGATGACGTATTTCAAGTCGGAATGATTGGTCTGATTAAGTCTATCGACAACTTTGACACATCAATCGGCGTACGCTTTTCGACATATGCTGTGCCTATGATCATTGGCGAGATAAAAAGGTTTTTGCGTGACAACACTTCACTAAAAGTGACCCGCAGCTTGCGTGACATTGCATACAAAGCATTGCAAGCAAAAGAAAACATGCAAAAAACCACATGCGGCGATTTATCGCTCGAAGACATTGCTAGCGAAATTGATGTTCCACTAAAAGATGTTGCTTGTGCCATGGAAGCAATAACTGAACCAATTTCAATTTACGACAATGTTTTTCAAGGCAACGAAGACTCGATGGAAGTTATTGACCAGCTAAAAGATTCGTTTATGGAAGACAATTACATCGAAATTTCCGTGCTGCATGACGCCATAAAAAACCTAGACAAGCGCGAACGCGATATTCTTATTCTTAGATATTTTGCCGGAAAAACACAAATGGAAATATCCAACGAAATTGGCATATCGCAAGCACAAGTTTCGCGGCTAGAAAAAAATGCACTGGCAACTATAAAAAATATAGTTTAGGCAAGCTTCAAAATCTCTCGTTTTAGACGGGAGATTATTTTTTTCTCTAATCTTGAAATATACGATTGCGAAATTGCAAGTTTATCTGCAACTTCTTTTTGTGTCATTTCTTTGTTACTATTAAAGCCATATCGCATACTCATAATTTCTTGCTCACGTGGTGGAAGCGAAGATAATGCAATATGCAAAACATTGCTTTCGATTGAACTATCAATATCTTTACTAATTTCATCGGCACTTGTACCAAGAACATCGCCAATGCAAAGTTCGTTTCCTTCTGAATCGCAAGAAAGTGGTTCTTCGAGTGACACTTCTTTTTTATTCTTTTGACTCTTTCTTAGGTGCATCAAAATTTCGTTTTCGATGCATCTTGAAGCATATGTTGCCATTTTTATGTTTTTGTCAAGGTTAAAAGAACTAACAGCCTTTATTAGTCCAATTGTTCCAATCGAAATTAAGTCGTCAGTGCTTATGCCTGTATTTTCGAACTTTTGCGCAGTGTAAACAACAAGTCGCAAGTTTCGCTCAATAAGCTCACGCCTAGCTTCTTCTTCGCCACTTGCAAGCCTTTTTGCAAGCAATAACTCTTCTTCTTTTGTTGGGTTCTCTTTAAGTTTTTCTGTGCCCTGACAAATGTAATAGACTCCATCATCAAGACTAACAAGTCCTTTTATCTTTTTGAAAAAATCACGCAAAAATTTGAACATAATTCCCCCTTAAACAATCGCTGGATTAAGTAGCACTTCGAAATTGTCTTTTACTTTAAAGTCGTGCATGCTGAGCCCCAAAACAAAGTTTGATATTTGTTTTTGGTTATCGTTCATTTGCATTTTTCCACCATCAAAAATCATCATCTTTTTGCTTGTACCCGAAACTGTAGAGAAATTTATAAATCTAACATTTTTAATTATCTTGCTTTTCCCCGTTTCTATTGCATTCTGAATTTCTTTTAAACTATAAATTCGCATTAAACTTGTTAATGAAATGATAACTACTGGCAACCCAGTAGATTTTTCAATTAACATATTTCCACTATCGAGCAGACCTTTTAGTTTTATTTGTTTATTATCTATAAATAAAATAACATCACGCATAAACGGCAAACTGTTGCGTTTTTTATAAAGCATACGTGCGATATATTCAATTATTCTTATATATATAAATATTGTTGCCAAAATTGCACCAAGTGGCAAGCTGGCACTATATGAAAGCGTGAAAAATCCATACACTTTGGCGCCCATGCATGCAAGCACCGCATAGCTTACTCCGCCAAGAGCAAACGACATTACATAAAATACAAGCAGTCTTTGGAAAAACGCCTTAAAATTACTAATGTTACCACAGACAGCTATCATCAAGCACGAAAGAGCAAACTTAAAAACAATTAGCACAATGTTTGCGACTTTTAGAAGTGGCATAACAACCGAACCGGCAGTGCCAATTATTGCAGCAAATAATATCAGCCATTTATTCGACTTTATGCCAAGAATTTTAAATGTATAAAACAGTAACAATAAATCTATAACCAAATTGTCTATAATAACATATTCAATATATATATCCATGCATAAAAGTCTACGCGAAGATAAACTCAATTTTGAATAAGAAAAACAAGAGTTGTTGCAGAATTTTGCATTATCTTGTCTAAATAGAAAAAAGGCATAAAAAAACCAGCTTTCGCTGGATTTTTTTTATCTTTTTAATTGTCTACGTAAAAATGGTGGCAAGTCGCTATCAGAAACTTCGACTCTCGAAGAACCAATATCATAACCACTTGGTTCTGGTTGCCTTGGAGCTGGGGCTGGAGCAGGAGTTTGTTCTGGCTCTTCCCTTACCTCGTTTCTTTCTGGCATAACAGGAGCTGCTGGTTTTTGCTCACTAAAAGCATCTTCACTAAAAAGTTTAATGCTTGTTGTTGGCTTTTCTGGAGCTGTTTTAATTGGTTTACCAAATAAGAAGTCTTCGAACTTAACTTTATCGAAACCAGAAAGGTTTGCAGTTGGTTTTGGAATCTCTTGTTTTTGTTCTTTTTGACCAACGATTGAATCAAAATTGCTGTTTTGGAAACCAGTAGCAATAACTGTTATAACAATTCTATCGTTATAGTTTTCGTCGATAGTTGCACCAAAGATTGTGTTTGCAGATGGGTCAACAACGTCTTTAACAAGCTTAACAGATTCGTTAACTTCATCAAGTGTTAAATCAAAACCACCAGTAACATTGATAATAACGGCAGTTGCACCTTCAATAGTTGTTTCGAGAAGTGGACTTGCAACAGCTTTTCTAACAGCATCAACATTACGTTTTTCACCTTTACCTTCGCCAATGCCCATATGAGCAAGACCACGGTTTTTCATAACAGTTCTAACATCGGCAAAGTCAAGGTTGATAAGCGAAGGTGTTGCAATTAAATCTGCAATACCTTGAATACCTTGACGCAAAACATCATCAGCATACTTAAACGCATCAACAATAGGTGTTCCCTTTGGAACGACTTGCAAAAGTCTATCGTTTGGTATAACAACAAGTGTATCTACGCATTTGCTAAGATTTTTAATACCCATCTCAGCATTTTGCATACGTGTTCTACCTTCAAACTCAAAAGGCTTTGTTACAACTGCAATTGTCAAAATACCCATTTCTTTTGCAATGCTTGCAATAACAGGTGCAGCACCTGTACCAGTACCACCACCCATACCGGCAGTGATGAACACAAGGTCTGTACCTTTCAATTTTTCAGCAATCTCACCGCGGCTTTCTTCTGCTGCCTTTCTACCAATTTCTGGATCGGCACCAGCACCAAGACCACGTGTCAATTTTTCACCAATTTGAATTTGTGATGTCGCATTACTCATCATAAGTGCTTGCTTGTCTGTGTTAACAGCCAAAAACTTAGCACTTTTTATATTTGCAGCAATCATACGGTTAACAGCATTGTTACCGCCACCACCAACACCAACAACAAGTATTTGACATATTGGGCTTATGTTACTAAAATCCATCATACTATAAATCCTCCTATCTTACCAATAAAAAGCTATCATTTTGTTCAATATCAATTGCAAGGTCAAGTAATCCAATTTCCGAAGAATAATCTGGTCTAGAAAGTGTTGGCAATTGTGGAGCGATAAGCTCTACCTTTCTACCAATCTTGCGTGACATGTAATCGCGTATACCTTTTACCATATTAACGCCACCGCCAGTCAAGAACATTGGGATATAATCTGGAAAATCAAACTCGCATTTTGAAATACATTTTGAAATATATTCGCAAATCATATCGATTCTGTCGCACACAATTTCGTTTGTGATTTTTGCTGAATATGGAGTAATAAACTCTTTGCCAGCAATGTCGTATGTGTCGGTAGGTTCAGCGTCCCAACCAAGGTCAACTTTACGTTTCAAGCTTTCAGCTTGCGCAAAATTCATTTTTAAGCATTGACTAAGGTCACCTGTTATATATCCGCCACCAAGCGAAAAACTATTTAAAAACAAAAGTGCATCGCCACGGCCAAGCATAACATTTGTTGTGATATATCCGCAATCTACTAAAAATACATATCTATCGCGAACTTCTGGAGCAAACAAGTGTAACATTTCTGCAAGATTGCTCGAAATAAAACCAATTGATCTAACGCCAACATCGTCCAAAACGCTACAAATAAAATCCAGAAAATTGTTTTCTGCCAAACAATAACTAACAAGCCCTTGAAGTTTTGTCGAGTATTGACCGCGTGGTTCAATAATTCTTCTGTTATCGTCCAAGACAAAGTATACTGGCGATTGATTGATAACTGTATGCGTTGGATGATTTTTATAGATATTTCCAGTGTTAAATAACTTTTCGACTTCACTGTCGCCTATCTTTTTCTTTTTGTTAAAGTTGATGCAAACATCGCGGACAGAAACATTTGTAAATTCCCCAGGAACACCAACATACATTTCGCTGATGTTTGTGTTTGCTTCAACTTGAGCATTGTTAATTGCAAGTGCCAGAGCCTTTGACATTTGTTCTGGCTCTAAAAATTCGCCATTAGAAAAGCCGGCATATTCAACCGAACCTTTACCTTTAATTTTAAAAGTGTTGTTAATTCCACGTTCACCAACCATAACAGTTAGCGAATATGAACCAATATCAAGAATTGCAACATCTCTTTTAGACATTTTTTCGCCTCTTCTACAATTACTTTAATAAATTATATTATATTTATTATGTGCAAGTCAAATACAAAAAAGCAAATAATAAAAAAATCGAGGCTAAATCTCGATTTTTACCAGTCTTCAGATAGTTTTATAACACATTGCCCATTGAGTTTTACATCAATTTTTAATCGCAGTAATTCTTCCGCACTATATGTTTGGCTTACACTGTTATAAGAAACCATGCCATTAAACGCTCTTTCTGAAACATTTTGTTCGCCAGTGATGCGAACTTTTGCACCTGTTTTAAAATTAAATGTATACACATAATCCCTTACAGCAGCGTCATATTCGAATAGTATGTTAGACATAATACTCATTGGAGTACGCCCAGCCGAGTATATAGAATTAACCAAACCAAGCATTTTATCTTTGGTTTCCCCGCTGGTTAAAAAGTCTCCAAGTTGCAAATCATTTGGAAGCTCAAAACCTTCGAAATCACATTCGCAATAGTCTTTATAATCATCATATGTAGCTGTGATATTAATAACCTTCATCTCTTCGTCAAAAATGTAATAATACCCTTCGTTGTCTTTTATACGCAATTGCCCTTCGCGTTCACGCACATAAACAGACATTTTGTTTGGGAATTTTTTGACGATTTTTACAACTTTTAAGTTTGCACATTGCTTTTCGATATTGGCAATGTTTTCGTCATATTTGGTGAAAAGCAAGTTACTACCCATCTTAAAGTTGCCAGCATCAAGAATTTGTTGTTTTGTCACATCAAAAGATGCTTCCGTTTGTGAGATAAATTCAATATCAATTCGATTAAGTCTAAAAACCGTGCAACAAAAGATTATAGCAACAACAATTATGCCAAGAACAATAGATAATGCAATAACTCTTTTCTTTTTCATATTATTTTCTCTCTATTCTAGCGCCGAGCATCGAAAGCTTTTGTTCAAAATTCTCATACCCCCTGTCGATATACTTAATATTTTCGACTACGGTTGTACCACTAGCACAAAGCCCAGCAAGAACAAGTGCTGCGCCGCCACGCAAATCTTCGGCAACGACATTTGTTCCACAAAGCCCTTCTACCCCGCGGATAATTGCAAGCGAATCACGTACTTGAATTTTTGCACCCATTTTAACAAGTTCTGGCACGTGTTTAAAACGCGACTCAAACAAGTTTTCTTTTATAACACTTATACCATCTGCCACCGTAAGCATACTCATCATTGGAGCTTGTAAATCGGTAGGAAAACCTGGATATGGTTGCGTGCTAACGCTTGGGCAAGCGGACATACGCTTGTAACTTTCTATACATATATTATCATTTTTTGTTGTAATCATGCAACCAGAATTGCGTAATTTTATAATTAAAGAAAAAACATGTTCCACATCACAATGTTTAAGCGTTATTTTTCCGCCAGTCATGGCAGCTGCAAGTAAATATGTCCCCGTAACAATTCTGTCTGCAATAGGCTTATATTTCACGCCTTTGAGTTCTTTAACGCCTTTTACAACGATTGTTCCAGTGCCAGCACCTTGGACACAGCCACCCATTTTATTGATAAAGTTTGCTAAGTCTACTATTTCTGGTTCTTTTGCGGCATTAATAATTTTCACAGTTTTGTTTTCCGCAAGCGTACCAACCATAAGTAAGTTTTCTGTTGCGCCAACACTTGGGTAACTCAAACTTACCACGCCACCGCGAAAGTTCGAACCATCACAACAAATATATCCGTCTTCTTCCTTTATATCTATCCCAAGCTCCCGCAAACCAGAAAGATGCAAATCTATAGGTCTGTTACCAATTTTGCAACCACCAGGGTATGCAACTTTCGCCTTGCCAAGTTTAGCAATCATTGGCCCTAGCATAAATATTGAAGAGCGAATTTCTTTTGTCAGTTGCTCGGATATTTCATAGCTATTAATAAAACTTGCGTCAATGCAAACATCTGACTCCCATTTTTCCACTTTTGCACCAAGACTTTGCAAAATGTCTAACATTTTTTGTACATCTGCAATTTGTGGTAAACTTTTTAATATAATTTTGTCACTTGATAAAATGCTTGCAGCAATTATTGGCAAGCTTGCATTTTTACTAGTATCAACAATAATTTCGCCGCCAAGACTTTTGGCGCCGTCAATAATAAATCTATCCATAAAAAACACCTCTATACCATATGCTATGCACGCGTTGCCTTAAATTGGCACAAAAAGCATTTCTTTTTAATGCGAAAAATTGAATATTTTGCAATCATATTTTGTTCTATATACACGCCTTCATTATCGCGCTTTTTTAAGAGCTCGAATAGCTTTTTGGCAAGTGTCGTCTTATCAATTTCCGCTAAAACCATCTATAAAAATAATCTATGTACAAGTCTAGTGTTTTGTTGAAACGAAAGGTCTTTGCTATTCACCGTTAACTCTTTTTTATTTTCAATTTTATCCACGCTCTCCAGCTTTATTATACTAATTCACGCACAATTTTTAAAACGAAAGCACTAGTTATGATAAACATATCTCAATTTTCCATAATACCATTGTCTGTTTGACAAAATCACAAACATGGTGTATAATATTTATATATGGAGATGAATATTATGAAAAACGTAATCATGTTAACTAAATATCATCACACCCACATATAGTGCTATATGTGGTAATTTTAATGTGTAAAAAATAATTTTATTAACCTTGCTGTCATATAGTTAATTTTGTTAATTGTATGGCAGTTTTTTATTTGTAATTCTGCCTTTTTATGGGTGGAATTTTTTTATTTTATAAATTTAGGAGAAAACAAAAATGGAAAAATATAAAGAATATTCAGGAAAAAGTATAAAAATAATGACATGTTCAAACTGTAACATGAAATGCAAGCAATGCTATATTGCATATAAAGGAAGTTTTGAAAGTAAACAACTTTATGACGTTGTTCAAAAACTTAGAAATAAATACGAAATTTTATTAAACGGAACAGAACCTTTGCTAAACAATTACTTAGATTCGTTCAAAATATCAAACGAAAAACTTATTTTAACAAACGGACTAGTCTTTAAAGATAATCTTGACCTTGTAAACAATATTAAAGCCGCTGGTGTCGAAAGAATTTGTATGTCTTATCAATACGAAATTCAAAAAGACATAGCATCGGTTTCGCTAAATTATCTTGACGAGATTTTTCCAAAAGTCCGCGCAAAAGGTATAGATGTCGAAATGATGTGCACAATCACCGCCAAAAACTATGACAAACTTGAACAAATTTGCGAAAAGGCGATTTCGCTTAAGGCTAACTATCTATATTTGCTTGAATATATGTATCAAGGCAATGCCCTATCAAAAATGAACGGCAAGCTTAGGCTAACTAGCAGAATGCGTAACAAGTTTTTTAAGCAGCTTAAAAAAGTCCGTGAAAAGTATGATATTAAAGATTTATACATCTATCGAAGTGGCAATATGGGTGACGATAAAATTAACAACAAAAAAGTTATATGCGAAGCTGGAACAAACATTGTGACAATGACACCAGACTACAAAATCTATCCTTGCAACTTGCTTATTGACGAAAAATTTTGCATTGGCTACTTTGACGGCAACACCGTTTTTATCGACACTGAAAAACGAGATAAAATTTGCGAAAACTCAAAATCTTGTCTATGGACAAAATTCAAAAACTAAATATCCAAAATGCAAAAGTTGAAAACAAAAAAAGACCACTCTTGTGGTCTTTTTCAATTTTTAATTAAGCATTTTTTCTGGTTCTCTACTTAAATTTCCTAGTTCACTGAAAATATTATCTGAAAATGAACCCCATTTTGCATAATCAACAACATCTTTCCCATCTTTAGATTTTTCAACTACAAATAAAATATAAGGATAAAACATTGATAATGGCGCAGGCATAACCTTTCCACTAGGAAACATATTAGGATTTATACATTGACAATTTTCATTTATAACATTAACATCATTTATTAAATAAAACACAGAGTTGTCTGTTTTTATAATACCTTCTGTAAGTTCATTTATATCGTCACTTAAGTCTATTCTGTTACTTCCATACAATAATTCTTTAAACTTTTGTTTTGTTATTATTGTTGCTTTATATTTTGTAACCATAAGATTATTTACTTGTTCAAATTTTAGTATCATATCTATATTCTTCCTTTTTCGTAGTCACTGCGACACGCCCGCCAGCGAAATGAAACCAGTTAATTTTGTTTGTTGCATTAGAATTTTAAGACAACTATATTCTGTTATCTCTCATCAATTTTATTACTGCTCTTCGGTGAAAATCATTCTCTCTTCACATCTTTTAACTGACAAATTTTTATCTTTTGCGAGCAATTTTGTATACGTCTTTGCAATTTCTTCAGTTGTTTGTTCCAAAGCGCTCATAAATTGATTATACCCGAACTTATACGCTTTTGATGTTTTATCTTCAAAAGTCGCATCAAGCAAACTTTCACAATACAAATCTAATTTCCACAATTTTATATGACACAATTCATGAATCATAACTTGTTCAAGGTTTTCGCATTTTGGATTAAAAACATTAAGATACACAATTGCGGTTTTGCCATCTTTATCAACTTTTACATTTCCAGTATTCTTCCAATCATGCTCAACAAATTCAAGTTTTAAATTCCATTGCATCATTTCCATTTTTTTAACAAAAAATGAAAATCTTTTCTTTAAAAAATCTTTATCAACCATCTTGTATTCTCCTCATTCTTAACTTTTATTACCCTAGTGGGTTCGTATCGTTTTGTAAAAACCAAGTATATATATTGCAAAAAATTTCGATATTTTCTTTGCAATAAAACAATTTACTATATTTTGTTTTCATTTTCGATCATTTCTACTATTTTGTTCAATGTTTTGCTCCTATTATTAAATGTATCAAAATAGTAAAATCCAAATTTTTCGCAATCATTTTTCAATTTAATACTTTCTTTAATAATGTTTTTACAGTTATTTAATAATTGTTCATCACTGCGTTTATTTGTCCAATCTGAGGCTGTATCCATTTCACGGATTTTTGCCATAAGTTCTTGTGGTGAAGCATCGCTAATCCCTAAAAATATAACAATGTATTTATCTTTTTTTGGATATTCATTAATTTGTTCTGGCAAAAATTGTGCACCTGGGAAAACGGTAACATTTTGGTTATATTTTAAATCCCTGCAAAAACCATTTAAAATTTCAAATAAAAATGGCTTATACCTTTCTCTAGTAATTTCAGCCTTTTTGTGTGTAATTCCAAGTTCAGGAAAAACAACATCAAAGGCATTGACAATTGTGTCACTTTCAACAAGAGAATACTTAAACTTGTTTCTTATAAGGTTTGCAAGAGTACTTTTCCCTGCCCTTACTGTTCCCCCAATCAAAATATTTTTCATTATAACTCCTTAATACTTTCCACTATTCTTTCCCAAGATTTGTCATCTTTAACGCAATGTGAATCTTCCAAGAACTCGCAATCACATTTTGTTAACTCTGCAAAATCTTTCAAATCTTGTTTTGAAATTAAATCGTCCTCTTTGCCTATAAAAAGTTTTATAGGCACGTTTGTTTTATATGTTAATTTGAACAAATCATTTTCATACAAATCATCTAGAAACTTTTTAGATAAAAATTTATTTAAGCTTCTCTTCATTGGGACTATGGCATCATCACTTAACTTCTTATAATCAAACTCTTTTAGTATTTCTAAAGTCTTTAACATTTTTACCGCAGGATTAACAAGTATTATTTCTCTTAAATTTTTATACTCATTTCTCGATATCGCAACCATCGCCCTATATCCGCCATAACTTATTGCATAGAAATCTAACGGTATATCTTTATATTTATCTTGCAAATAGTTTACTACATCTGTAATTTCTTGAATTGCTATGTCAAGCGTCATGTCAATAGAATTGACCTCACTTTCACCATGACCCGCTGAATCAAATGAACAGACCAGAATTTTATCTTCGTCGGACAACTTTTTTCTTAGTTTAGAAAAACCATCGCCCCACAAATCACCGTTAAAACCATGCAAGCATAATACTATTTTCTGAGGTTTTTGAACGCCGTTTGTATACAACTTAATTTTATGGTTGTTAGAGTTGATTTCTATTATTTCCATAATTATTCTTTCCTTATCACATAATGTTAAATTGATTATATCATTTTTTCTTTTACTTTCAAAGCAAAAGAGCAGGGTTTTCTTACCCTGCTCTGACAGAAATATTATAACTAAACTTAACATGCTAAGTTGATACCAGTTTTACTTTGTCTGCCGATGTCACACCACGCCGATGGCATTCATGAATACCACAAGCGATGCCCACCGGCACTCATAAATGGCAGTGGCACGCCCGCCAGCGAAATGAAATCTTTACATTAATATGTGTTATGATTTTTTCATAAGTTTTTGAAGCATTTTTCTTGCTTCTTTGGGAAAGCTTCCATTCGCGTCAGGTCCAATATTTACTAAATAATTAACTCCCAATCTATCACACAAATTCTTATTGTTTTTCAAATCTTCCAATTTCTTCCATATTGGATGTTTTGTATATCCCCAAGATTGATTTAGTGTTTGACAAACTTCATACAAACCATTTTTAGAGTATTTCACCCCATTTATTTCATTATCTTTTGAATTTATATTTTTCAATTGTTCTATTGACGATGGTATCTCGTTATCACCAAATGAAACATAATCATACTTTCCGTTTCCCAGCCTTGAATTAATCAAGCAATTAGGTTGGTAAGTTTTAACTAAATTATAAATTTCTTCACTTTGAGATCTTGAAATTGTACAAGGCACATCAAACCAAGCAATAGAAATTTCTCCATAATTTGTCATTAACTCTTTAATTTGCGGTATACATTTTTCAGTAAAATACTTGTTAAAATCCTTTTTGCTATTATCAAAATCCCAATCATTAGTCCAAGATGTTCCGGCACAATCAACAATCTCAGTGTTATATCCACCACCATGTTTTTCATGCCAATCTAAATCCTGCGAATAGTACACACCTATCTTTATATCATTTTTTTTGCAAGCAATTGTAAGTTCCTTTAAAATATCTCTCTTGAATGGAGTGTTCATTATATTATAATCACTAACTTTTGAGTTAAACAAGGCAAAACCTTCATGGTGTTTAGTTGTTAGTATTATATACTTAAAGCCACAATCTTTTGCAAAACTAACCCATTCTTCTGCATTAAATTTTTTTGGATTAAAACTCTTTGCTATTTCACACATTTCTTCATCGCTAATTCTTAAATACGATTGTATCCATTCAGCATAATTTCCGCTTGTTTTACCTTTATATTCTCCGCCCAATAGAGAATATAAACCAAAATGTATAAACAAGCCATATTTTGCATTTTTAAACCAATCAAAATTTTTCATCATTCGCACCATCTATAAACAGTATAACATATAAACGAAAAAAATGCATACACTT
The DNA here is from genome assembly GCA_934756675.1 of uncultured Clostridia bacterium. Lineage (GTDB taxonomy): Bacteria > Bacillota > Clostridia > Christensenellales > UBA1242 > CAKVLG01. Next base: position 28,761 of record CAKVLG010000008.1, read on the forward strand.
TGTGGTAATCTGCATGTTTTTATAATAAGTTTTAGATTTTTTCTTTTCTGTTTTGCCTATCAATATTTAAAACAATTCCTATCGCACTCATAAAGACTAGGAGCGATGTCGACCCAGCACTCATAAATGGCAGTGGCAGCCCCGTTGGCGGAATGGAACCTGTAACTACCGCGACATTTAAAAGAACTTGAATACCAATAATACTTGCAATACCACTAGCAAGCAGCGAACCAAACCTTGTGCTAGCGTTGCATGCAATTTTTATTATGCGATAAATAAGAATCACAAACAAAATCAAAACAAGTACACACCCCAAAAAACCAAGTTCTTCGCCAATGATTGAGAATATAAAATCAGATTCTGCAAATGGCAAAAACAAATATTTTTGTCTTGAATTGAAGAGCCCAACACCAAATAGTCCGCCACTGCCAAGAGCATAAAGTGATTGTACAAGCTGGTACCCTGTTGACGACGATTCTGCCCATGGGTCAAGGAACGCAAGTAGCCTTTTCATTCTGTATGGTTCCACCACAATAAGCAAAGGAACGGCAACAATAAGTGGAATTATAAGCATAAGCAAATGCTTGAAGCTCGCCCCGCCGATATAGAGCATAAACAACAAAAGCAGCCCCATACACATAGTAATCGACATGTTTGGCTCCATAATAATTAACCCGCAAAATACAATACCTAGTAGTATGACAGGCAAAATACCACGAAATGTGCGAACTTTTGTAGCATTTTTAGACATATACCCTGCCGCAAAAATGATAAGCGCAAACTTTGCAATCTCTGAAGGTTGCACGGTGAAAAATCCAAGATTGATCCATCGCCTAGCACCATATTTGCTAGTTCCGATTTTTGGAATAAAAACTAACACGAGCAAAACAATGCTTAAAATTGCAAGTACATATTTTGTTTTTTCTAATTTTTTATAATCAATAAAGCTAAAAGCTACACAACTAATCAGCCCAAGGACAATACCAATTATTTGTTTTTTTAAGTAATAAAAACTGTCTTTTAGTTGCAAGCTGGCGGAATAGCTACTGGCGCTATACACAAACACCGCACCTATCACAACTAAAATGAGCATGGTAAAAAGCAGACAAAAATCTATACTATTTTTTCGTTTCACCTGCATTTTTATTACTTTCATTTTCTATCTCCCTGACGATCGCTTTGAATGCATTGCCACGTTCTTTGTAGCTAGAAAACATATCAAAGCTTGCACACGCTGGGGAAAGCAAAACCGTGTCACCACTTTTTGTTTTTTGTTTTGCGAGCAAGATAGCATCACAAAACGAATTTGCCACAAAGATATTTTTATAGTTGTTTCTTTTTGCGGCTTGCACAATTTTGGCGGAAGTTTCCCCTACTGCAACAATTGCTTTTACTTTTTTATTGTCGAAAGTGAATAGCTCATCAAACTCATACCCCTTATCACTGCCACCAACAATTAGCACGGTTTTTTGTTTCATTTCTCTTATTGCCGATAATGTGCTTGCTATGTTCGTGCCTTTGCTGTCATTTATGTAACTTATGCCGTCAACCACTTGCACCATTTCTATGCGACTTTCGCTTGGTTTAAAGCTTTGCAAGACATCTAGTATATCACAATTTCTTACCCCAAGAAGTTTTGCCACGGTGCATGCGGCAAGTGCGTTTTGTTTGTTGTGAGCTTCGCGAATAGATTGTGGCATTTTGCCAATTTTTTCCACTTTCTTATCCCTAAAATATATGCAGTCACTTTTCAAATAACACCCTTTTACCTTATCTTTATCGCTAAAATAATAAACATTTGATTTTAGCTTGCCGGCAAGCTTGCGTACGTTTTTATCATCAAAGTTTAGCACAGCAAAATCGTTTTGCGTTTGACGCACAAACATTTTTATTTTTGCCACGTAATAACTGTCCATTGTTTTATGTCTGTTTAGGTGGTCTTGCGAAAAATTGAGAAATACGCCAATATATGGTTTGAAATTTACAAAACTCTCTGCCTGAAAGCTCGAAACTTCAAGCACACATAAATCATCTTTCTTTGTCTGCTTTGCAAAGCTTGATGCTGGCACACCAATATTGCCGCCAACATAAGTTTTTGCAATTTTTTTGCACATTTCACCTATTAAAATTGTAGTTGTCGTTTTACCATTTGTTCCAGTTATTGCAACCGTTTTGCAAGCCAAAAACATATAAGAAAGTTCCATTTCGCCAATAATGTTATCTGTATAATTTTTTAGCAGTTTGACACCTGGGTCGTCTATGCTGACTGCTGGGCTCAAAACAACAAGAGATAGGGCCTTTAAAGTCCTATCTCTTATTTTTGAAATATTTTGAGAGTCTGTTATAATTGTTTCATATCCAATTGAGTTTAATAATTTTTCGGCTGCCTTACCGCTTTTGCCATTACCAATAATTAATGCTTTGCTCATACCCCTCCAATAGCAAGTTCTAGGCCTATGGTCAAAACAATAACAGCGGCAGAAATCAACGAATACCACACAACAATCTTTACTTCGTGATATCCTTTTCTTTCAAAGTGATGATGAAGCGGCGCCATAAGAAAAACTCGCTTTTTTGTTAACTTATAGTATGCAACTTGAATAATAACTGACAAACTAGTAACAACAAAAGCGACACCAAGAAGTGGCAAATAAAGAGTAGTTCTTGTAAAAATAAACAAGCAACCGACAAGTGCGCCAAGAGCAAGCGAACCCGTATCACCCATGAACACTTTTGCTGGGAACGAGTTGAAAAGCAAAAATGCAAAAAGCGTGCCAACCACAATAATGCAAAGCAAGATTAGATATTTATATTCGCCAAGCATGAGCGTGCTTGTTCCTTCGAGCCTGCCAAGCATCAATACCGAAAGCAATAGCACAAAGCCAATTGTTGAAACCGACACCGTTGACCCCGCAAGTCCGTCTAGACCATCGATTAGGTTGACACTATTACTTGCTGCCAAAAACACAACAACTGAAATTGGTATTATCCACAAACCTACATCAACAATCTTGTTAGAAAAAGGAACAATAAGCCCGCCACCAACAAGGTTACTTCTATAAACAAACACCGAAACCGCCGTTGCAATAACTAGCTGAAAGATTATTTTTTGGTAAGCCCTAAGCCCAAGGTTACGCTTAAATTTTGCTTTTATAAAATCGTCTAAGAACCCAACAAGTCCATAGGCAAAAAACACAACAATCACAATATTTGTAAGTGTGCTCTTGCCACCTGTCATAATAATTGCAAGCAAGCTTATCGAAAAAATAAATATTATTCCTCCCATAGTTGGCGTGCCTTGTTTTGAATTGTGATTGTCTACGTACGAAAGTATGGTTTGCTTTACCTTTTCTTTTTTCAAAATCTTAATTATTATTGGCGAAATAGCAGCCGTCAAAACAAACGCTATAATAAACCCCAAACAATAATTAAAATTGATATTCATCTTCTATCTCCTTAATAACTTCCGCATCACTATAGCTTGTTTTTTTGCCACCACAGTCTATATAATCTTCTGCGCCTTTACCACTAATAACAATGCAATCGCCACTCCCTGCAAGTTTGAACGCTAGTTTAATTGCTTGCTTTCTGTCTGCTTGTTTTATATATCTGCCACTTATTCCGCTTTCGATGTCACCGATAATAGCATTGGGGTCTTCTAGCCTTGAGTTATCTGACGTTATTATTGTTAGGTCTGCAAGTCTGCCCGAAATTTCGCCCATTATATGTCTTTTAGAATTATCGCGATTGCCACCACAACCAAAAACAGAAATAAGCTTATTTTTTGCAAGCGGTCTTGTGGCACGCAAAATATTTTCGAGTCCGTCTGGCGTATGCGCATAATCAATTACAAAAAGTATGTCATTAACAGTTTTTGTATTAAACCTACCTGGCACAGATTTCAAGTTTGCAAGTCCGCTTTTAATCTGCTCTTCTGTGCAACCAAGTAACAGCGCCCCACCAATAGCACAAAGGCTGTTGCTTATATTGAATGTCCCAATCAAGTTTTGGCTCACTTCAAACTTTTTGTTTTGAAAGCAACATGTGTAATTTATGCTAGTAGTAGTTTGTTCTATTTTCTCTGCTTTTATGTCACAATCTTTTTTATTTATCGAATAGCTAAGGTATGGCAAATTTGTTTCTTTTGCTAAGCTTATTCCAAATGCATCATCAAAATTAATAACCGCATAATCGGCAAAATTTTTATCAAACAATTTACGTTTGCTTTCACCATAATTTTCCATTGTAATAAAGAAGTCCAAATGGTCTTGCGACAGGTTTGTAAAAAGTATTATGTCAGTCATAACTCCCCGTAATTTCTGGTAATACGCCGCATGAGCAGACATTTCCATAATCACAACTTCTGCGCCTTTTTGCTTTAGATTTAATAGTAAACTTTGAAGCAAAATTGGGTCTGGCGTGGTTGCAAAAGTATTAATTATTTCGCCATTATAAATCACACCATTAGTTCCTATTATCGCCGCATTTTTTCCAGCTGCCGTCACTATGCTTTGAAGAATATATGTCGTAGTTGTTTTGCCATTTGTACCCGTCACCCCAACTATTATTAAGTCTTTTGATGGATTGCTAAAATAGTTACTTGCAAACACCGCCATGGCTGCACGGGTAGAATTTACTATCACTTGCGTACAATTAACATCAAGTTCCCTTTCTGCCACAATTACACTTGCGCCGTTTGCTTCCGCCTCTTTTGCAAACATGTGACCGTCTACCACTCCACCAGTCAAACAAAAAAACATATCACCCTTTGTCACTTCTTTGGAGTTATGACAAAGATTTTTCACTTGAACATTATCGCCTATTACTTTTGTATCAAAATTTTTTATAATTTCGCTTAAAATCATAATAGCTCCTAAAATACTAGTAATATCGTATCGCCTTTCGCACATGCACTACCTGGCGACAAGTATTGGCTGGTCACAGTTTCACTTCCGCGGTCATCGACAAGGTAGTCAAGCCCCAAACTCGACAAAATATACACCGCCTCTGTCATAGTCTTGCCAATTAGATTTGGCACAACAATGTCTTGAACATTGCTATTTGAAATATTAGAATATTTTTCAAGTTCACGAAACCTTATAATTGCTTCAAAAATTTCTCTTGCAACAGGCGCTGCAACAACACCACCATAAAACGAGCCCTTTGGCTCATCGAGTACAACAAGCGTTAGGTATTCGGGGTTGTCTGCTGGCATATACCCAATAAATGATGCAATATACTTACCTTTTGCAATGGCGTTATTTTCGTACTTTTGGGCAGTACCTGTTTTGCCGGCAATTCTGTAGCCGTCGATGTATGCTCGTTTTCCGCCGCCACCGTCTACTACCTTTTCGAGCATGCGGTTAATAGCCTCACTTGTGTTTTGCGACACAACTTTGCGTATTTCATGGTTTGTTTCTGAAAACACCGTTCCGTTGTTGTTTGAATAGTTTGTTACAAAATGCGGTCTAAAGAGAGTGCCACCATTGATTATTGCACAAACGGAGTTTGCAAGCTGCATTGGTGTGATTGCAACAGATTGCCCAAAACCCATGCGATATAAGTCGGCATCTATAACCAAATTTTTGGGCATAGTAATCGCTTTGCCTTCCCCTGGAAAGTCCATACCATATCCATCTATCAAGCCAAACTTTTTTAGATAGCTATAAAACTTTTCGAGCCCTATTCTACTGATTAATTCCATAAACACACAGTTGCAACTGTTAGAGAGCCCCTTGCCAAGGCTTTGTGAACCATGCCCAGTTTTTCTGTGACAATTGATTTTTACGCCATTAACTATCCTAAAGCCCGAACAATAAAAATAATCATTTTCGCTTGTCAATTTTTCTTCAAGTGCAATTGCTGTTGTTAAAATTTTGAATGTTGACCCTGGTTCGTATGCATCGGTAATTGCCGCTTGTTTTGAAAGTTGCATAAGTGACGCAACATCGTCACGCGGAATATCGTTAAGGTTGTATGACGGCAAAGTTGTTATGCTTAAAACTTCGCTGTTCTTTGGATCCATAACAATTGCTGTTGCCCGCGCCGAACCAGTTTGTGCCATTGCCCTTTGCATAATTTTTTCTACTTCTTGTTGAAGCAAAATATCAATAGTAAGTGTAAGATTGAGCCCATTTATTGGCTCCAAGTAATATTGCTCAGATGTCGATAGCGTTCTACCCGCGTTGTCACTTTCGACCAAGCTTGCACCGCTAACACCTTTTAGAAACTTGTTATAAAACATTTCTAGTCCAGCTTGACCATCGCCATCACTGTTCACAAATCCAAGCAACTGGCATAGCAAGCTATCATAATTATAATTTCGTACACTGTTTTCAGACAAATACACGCCGCTAAACTTGCTATTTATAATTTTTTGTGCATCGCTTGGTTCAACATTGCTAGCAAGTTTAACTTCGCTTATACCTTTTTTATTTACCTTTTCGAGCACTTTATTGAAATCATCATTAGTAATAGTACAAATTGTAGCTGCAAGTGCTTCGCTATTTTTAACTTCTCGCGGACGGACGTAAACGTCGTAAACAGTCTTGCTAGATGCGATTACTACCCCGTTTCTATCGATAAACGAACCGCGAATACTACTTACTTTTATATCTCTCAACCACTGAGTTAGTGCTCTTGAATTTAGCCCAGAGCCATTTATCACTTGTAAATAGAATAATCTGCAAATAATTAAGAATACAAAAAAGGTTATTGCTAATATAAACGCAAATAACCTTTTCTTTATGTTAATTGATGTATATTTTGTTTCCAAAGATTAATCCTGCCAAGATTTACCCACGCGTCAAACTTTATCTTAAGTTTAGCCGAATAAATTTGATAGGAACTCACAAAGCCTGTCGAACCAATTACTCTCGATTTGTGTAGTGTTTTTTGATGCTCTTTTCGAAACAACAATTTCTACATAGTCAGAGCTTACTGGTTGCCTATAACCCATACTTATTCCATCGCTTACATCGACTGTTAAGTCATTATATTCGCGAGTTAAGTCGTTTATGACAACCGTTTGAGAAGCAACGGCTTGGTTTTTTAGTGCAACTTCGGTGCTGAGCGAAGATAATGCAATGCCATTATATATGGCAAATGCAACAAGCACAACAAAGACAATAGAAAATACCGCGATGGCAATCTTTCCACGAGCGTTTAGTCTGAAGACTTTGTGTGATTCTTCCTTGCGATCCAAGGTTTGAACATACATACGCTTACTTTCTGTTTGATTATCAGAAAAAGAAGATACTTTGTTATATTCTTGTGCTTCGTTATTTTCTTGCAACTGCGAACTATCTTCTTCATCTTCGCCAAAGTTGATAACAGGCGTGTCTTCATCGTCAAGTGGTGTAAACCACGACTGAGAACGAGTACGTTTTTTTGTATCCTGATCTTGCATGTAAGTTTGCATTACGGTTTCCTCCTTATATTCTTTCTAAAATTCTTAGTTTCGCACTGGCAGAACGCCTGTTAACTGCAAGTTCTTCTGGAGATGCGGTTATTGGGTGCGATGTAATGACCTTTCCAATAGCGCGGTGATCACACACGCAAATTGGTAGGTCTGGTGGACAAATACAATCACAAGCTAAGTCTTTGAATGCATTTTTAACTATTCTATCTTCCAAACTATGGAAGGATATAACAGCAATGCGTCCGCCTTTGTTTAATCTTTTTGCGATGTCGTGCAAAAATTCATCAAGCTTATCAAGTTCCCCGTTTACTTCAATTCTTATTGCTTGAAAAGTCCTTTGCACGCAGTCGACATTTGGCATACCTTTAATTCGTGGAGTGCATTTTTCGATGAGCTCTTTTAAATCGAATGTTGTTTTAATTGAACTCTTTTTTCTTTGCTCCACAATTGACCTTGCGATTTTTCTTGCAAATTTTTCTTCACCATACTTGAATATGATGTCGGCAAGCTCTTTTTCGCTATAGTTATTTACCACATCAAATGCGGTGAGCGAATTTTCTTGATCCATACGCATATCAAGCGGAGCATCAAATCTAAAAGAAAAACCACGGCTCGGCGTATCTATTTGGTAAGAACTAACGCCTAGATCCAAAAGTATTCCATCTATTTTGTCAATGTTCAAATCATCTAGCACTTGGCAAGCATTTTTAAAGTTATCATGCCTTAAAACAACCTGGTCTGCATATTTTTTAAGTCGCTCTTTGCAGACTTCCAGCGCGTCGCTGTCTTGATCGATACCAATAAGAGTTATATCTTTTTGTGTTTCGAGCATTTTTAACGAATGCCCCGCGCCGCCAATTGTTCCATCGACATATATGCCGCCTTTTTTTAAGTTCAAGCCTTGAATACACTCATCTAGCAAAACAGAAACATGCTTAAAATTAGATTCCATATTTTGTTAATGCCTCTTGTTCGTCAGCTGTTGCTTGCTCGCTGTTAACCTTTTCCCAATCTTCGGCTGACCAAATTTCCAGTCTTGTTCCTACCCCAATTGTAACAATGTCTTTTTGAAGGTTAGCATACTTTCTCATGTCTGGTGTAATCATTACACGACCTTGATTATCTTCTTCCACAAACAAGCATGAACTTAAAAACTTACGCAATGCGTTTTGTGCTTTTGCATCAAAGAGTGGAAGTGAATCAATTTTTTCTTGCATTGCTTCAAACTTTTCGGCTGGGAAGACATATAAACATTTACTATCAACACTTTTTGTAATAACAAAATTATCGCCAAGTTGTTCTCTCAGCTTTGCTGGGATTCTGAAGCGATTTTTTTGATCAAGTTGATGATTATATGTTCCAACAAAAAGTTTAGCCATAGTTCCCTCCAACTTTTGATTAAACATATTATAATTAATATAAAAATAAAAATCAACCACTTTTGACCACTTTTTAACAATTTTATTAACAATTGTTAGTAACTTTTTATTTTTTTGTTTCTTATCGCCTATTTTGTGAACAAAAAAATAAACGACAATTTGTTGTTTTGCCGTTTATTTTTTATGTGCATTTTTGTTTATTTTTAATGCTATTATGCGTGACATAGCACGCTGAATATTCGATAAAATCTAGCATTCGCAAATTTCTATCGGATTGTGACAAAGTGCGTCAGTTGATGTGAAATAATACTTAACATTGCCTTTTTGCCAAAAAATTGGGCACTTACCCTTTGTGTTATGCAAGTGGCCATAAATACAATAATCAACATTGTATTCTTCAAGCAATTTTGTAAACTCGCTATCGTCATGCTCAAAATCAAATGGTGGAAAGTGCATCATGCAAAAAACTTTATCCCCTTCTTTACGTTGTTTTTGCATTGCAGCTAGTGTGAGTTTTAATCGTTCTATTTCCCTTTTATAAATCTTTTCATCTTCTGCAGAAAGTGGTTTACCTTTTTCTGGAAGCACCCAACCGCGAGTGCCACAAAAAATGTTGTTGCCAATCTTATAGCAGTCGTTTTGAAGAGCTATCATATTTGATGGCAAAATGTTTCTTACTGCCGAAATTGATTTCCACCAATACTCGTGATTACCCTTAATAATTATTTTTGTGCCTTTTAAGCTATCAAAAAATTTCAAGTCTTGCACAGCTTCTTCAAGACGCATTGCCCAACTTATGTCACCAGCAACCAAAACAATATCGCCTTCATCAACTTGATTGTTCCAGTTCTCTTTTATTTTTTTCATATAATTTTCCCAGTCGCTACCAAACACGTCCATCGACTTGTTTCCGTCTAGGCTTAAATGCAAATCACTAAGCGCCCAAATCTTCATTATTTCCCCCAATGAATTGATATAATCTATCAATCACTTGTTCTTTTCCATAACGAGTTTCGTTGCTAATCACAAAAATATTGCCTTCACCAACTTTGAGTTTAGCGGCAATTCTGTTAATATTTTTTTGTTTCTCGCTCTTCTTTATTTTGTCATACTTTGTAGCAATAACTGTTACCGGTATGCCAAAATGCGTAAGATAATCAAGCATCATCAAATCGTGGTTTGTTGGTTCGATGCGAATATCAACTAGCAAAATTACCATTTTTAATTGCTTTGTATTTTCGAAATAATAATCAATTACTTTGCTCCAACGTTCTTTGCTTTGTTTGCTTGCTTTTGCATAACCATAGCCTGGCAAATCGACTAAAATAAACTCGTCATTGAACTTAAAATAATTGATAAGTGTTGTTCGCCCTGGCACGCTTGATGTGCGCGCTAGTTTATAGTTATTTGCCAAACAATTAATAAAACTAGACTTGCCAACATTACTTCTACCAACAACAGCAATTTCTGGCAGCAAAAAATCTTCACACGTGGTGACTGATGATGCTGATTTTAAAAACTCTGCCTTTTTAATTACCATTGATTTCTCCTTTGATTTTCTCTATTATAGCACAGCTGTCTATGTTATAGCAATGCCTCAAATAATTTCTATCGCCCACTGTATCTAAGAACTTGTCGTCTATACCCATAATAACAAGCCTTGGCATATTGTTTTCTGTTGCAATAATGCCAGATATACTCGAACCAAAACCGCCAATTTTAGAATGTTCTTCTAAACTTATTACTAGTTTATATTTTTCAAGTTCAGCTTTTATTTTCTCTTTTACGCCTAATCCCTTAACAACCGGGCAAGAATATACAGCTACATCTATATTGTCTTTTGCTAGAGTTTTTGCAGCTTCGACAGCCTCTGCAACTATAGTTCCTGTTGCAAAGATTGCAATATCGCCACTGCCAAAAACTTTGTTAAGCATGTTTACTTCAGTTTCTTTTAATCTCGCACCCACTTTGTTTATTCTAAGGTATGTTGGCGAGCTTGAATTAAGCATTTTTTGCATAGAATACTCACATTCTTTTGCGGTAGCTGGCGAGTAAATCGAAAAATTTGGGCACGCACGCATACACGCCAAATCTTCGGTCGTATGATGGCTAAACCCAAGCTGACCATATTCAAGCCCAGCACCCATTGCAACAATATTTACATCTAAATTCATAAAGCAGACATCATTACGCAAATGTTCAAGTACACGCTGAGTAACAAAGTTACCAATTGAATAAACAAAAACCTTTTTACCTTCGCTGGCAAGCCCCGCCGCCACGCCAATCATGTTTTGTTCTGCAACGCCACAATTAAAAAATCTGTTTGGAAACTCTTTTTCAAATCTAGTCACAACACCATAACCAAGGTCACCAGTTAAAAGCACAATGCTTTCATCATTTTTTGCAGCATTAATAAGAGAAGTTATAAATGCATCAACCATTTTGCCCCTCCTCTATTTGTTTTTTCGCTTTATTATACATTTCTTTATCAAGTTTTTTATAATGCCATTCTGGGTCGTTTTCCATAAATGACACACCTTTACCCTTTGTTGTATTGCAAATAACGGCAAGCGGTTTCTCGCTATAGTGCATTAAAAGTGCATTTTTCAACTCACTATGGTTATGACCATCGACTTCTGCCACAGCAAACCCGAGATCACGCCAAATTTGAGCCATTTTAGATAGATTTATAATCTCTTCCGATTTTCCTAATGCTTGCATTTTGTTGTCATCTATAATCACAACAAAATTGTCTAGTTTGTTTTGGGCGGCAAACATTGCGGCTTCCCAAACTGCCCCTTCGTTGCATTCTCCGTTACCAATAAGAGCAAATACTCTATAATCTTTTTTATCGATTTTAGCAGCCAAAGCTTTGCCGGCAGCAACACCAATACCTTGTCCCAAAGACCCAATAGAAAAATCTATGCCAGGATTATCAAAATGTAACACATGTCCCGAAAGAGTGCCGCCATTTTTATAGTACGATTTAAGTTTTTCCTTTGGGAAAAAACCACATTCTGCTAGCGTTGCATAAACACTTGCACCTGCATGCCCTTTGCTAAGCAAAAACCTGTCACGATCAGCCCATAATGGTTTTGTGCAATCTACACGCAAAACATCAGCATACAAAACAGCCAAAATATCACATATGGAAAAATTAGGGGTCACATGTGACCCATTTCCATAATAAATCATATCCAAGACATCAAGTCTAATATTTTTTGCGAGTTGTTTGCTATTCATTTAATTTATTTTACCATGGTTACAAAAAGCATGCAAATAAAAAATCACACATTTTATTGTGTGATTAGTTATTTATGCACTCTTTGTTTCGTTTATCTTGTTTTCTTCGACATTTGTTACGATATTTCCCTTTTCGTCACAGTCAACAACAATCTTAGAAACATTTTCACTCGATGGAGTGTTATACATAAGTGGAAGCATAACATCTTCCATAATATTTCTAAGTCCACGTGCGCCAGTATTAAGCTCAATAGCCTTTCGTGCAAAAGCAGAAAGTGCACCGTCTGTAAATTCAATATCAACACCATCGATTTCAAACATCTTTTTATATTGCTTGATAAGTGAATTTTTAGGTTCTGTTAAAATACGTTTTAGTGCTGTTTCGTCAAGTTCATTGAGTGATACTACGATTGGCAATCTGCCAACAAACTCTGGAATCAAACCATATTTAATAAGGTCGTGTGGTTCAACCTTCGACAAAGCTTCACTTTCGGTAAGTTCTTTCTTTGTTTTAACGTCACCACCAAAGCCAAGCGATGTTGCATTTGTACGTTTTTCAACAATTTTATCAAGACCAACAAACGCACCACCACAAATAAACAAAATGTTTTGCGTGTTGATTTGCAAGCATTCTTGATTTGGATGTTTTCTGCCACCTTGTGGTGGAACAGAAGCTACCGTGCTCTCTAAAATTTTAAGCAATGCTTGTTGCACGCCTTCGCCCGATACGTCACGGGTTATCGAAACATTTTCGGACTTGCGTGAGATTTTGTCGATTTCATCGATATAAACAATACCCTTTTCAGCACGCTTAATATCGTAGTCTGCAGCTTGAATAAGCTTTAATAAAATATTTTCGACATCATCGCCAACATAACCAGCTTCGGTAAGAGTTGTTGCATCGGCAGATGCGAATGGTACGTCAAGAATTTTAGCAAGCGTTCTCGCCATGAGTGTTTTTCCGCAGCCAGTTGGACCAAGCAATAATACATTGCTCTTTTCAAGCTCTAAATCGCCAGACTTGAATGTCTTGTCCTGTTCCATTTTCTTGCGATTTTGAATACCATAATTAATACGTTTATAGTGGTTATAAACGCTAACAGCCAAAACTTCTTTGGCTTTGTCTTGACCAACAATATATTGGTCGAGTTTTTCTTTTATCTGTTTAGGTTTTGGAAGAACCAACTCTTCTTCGTGGCGTGTTTTGCGTTCTTCTGCATTCAAGATTTCTTTGCAGATATTAATGCAATCGTTGCAAATCGCAACACTACCATTAGGGTTTTCTACCATACCCTTAAAAGCGGTTCTAGGCCTGCCGCAAAACGAACAGAAATCATTTCTCTTTGGGGTGTTTTGCTCGTTATTTTCAGCCATAAAATCTCCTATTATTTTCTTTTATCAAAGACCTTGTCAGCCAAACCATAAGCAACAGCACTTTTAGCATCAAGAAAGTTATCTCTGTCGGTATCTTTCTCAATCTTTTCGAGCGGTTGATCACAATTCTTAGCTAAAATTTTATTTAAGTTTGCACGGGTCTTTAATATGTGGTCAGCATGAATTTTTATATCACTTGCTTGACCTTGCGCTCCACCAAGAGGCTGATGAATCATTACTTCACTGTTAGGTAAAACATATCTTTTGCCTTTTGTTCCACTCGAAAGTAAGAATGCAGCCATTGATGCTGCCATACCAACACAAATAGTGTTAACATCGCACTTAATGTAGTTCATAGTGTCATAAATAGCGAAACCAGCAACTACACTGCCGCCAGGGCTGTTGATATACATCATAATATCTTTGTCTGGGTCTTTTCCTTCGAGATAAATAAGTTGCGCAACAATAAGGTTTGCTGTGTCATCTGTAATTTCACCAGAAAGGAAAATGATTCTGTCTTCAAGCAATCTTGAATAAATATCATAAGACCTTTCGCCACGGTTTGTTTGTTCAACAACCATAGGAATTAGCATGTTTTTCTCCATAAAGTCTCCTACTTAATAGTATTGTTAGATTTAAGATAATTTATAACCTTTTCGCCAATAATAGTGTTATTTACAAAATCTTCTTGCTCTGAACGCATAGTCTTTTTGAGTTCAGACACTTTTTTGTTCATACCTTTAGCAATTTCTTCGAGTTTTGCATTAAACTCTTCTTTTGTAACTTCCAACTTTTCAGCTTTGATAATAGCTTCAAGAGTCATTGTTGTGCGGATTGCTTTTAATGCATCGTCGTGTCTTTCTTTTCTAAGGTCTTCCATTGTCTTGCCTGTGTATTTTAAGAAATCGTCAAGTTTCAAACCTTGATAAGCAAGTCTTTGTTCCATATCTTTAACATATTTATCAATTTGTGCTTCTACCATGCATTCTGGAATATCAACCTTAGATGCTTTAGCAATCTTTTCGATAAGTTTGTTTTCAGCTTCTTGTTCTACTGATTTTTCTTGAGTTTCTGTAAGCTTTTTCTTGATGTCTGCTTTAAGCTCTGCAAGGGTGTTAAATTCACTAACATTTTTAGCAAATTCATCGTTAACTTCTGGAAGTTGTTTTTCGTGAAGTTCAACAAGTTTAACCTTGAAAATAGCTGGTTTGCCAGCAAGATCTGCAGCATGATATTCAGTTGGGAAAGTAACTTCAATGTCCTTCTCGTCACCAATGTTCATGCCAACAACGCCTTCTTCAAATCCAGGAATAAATGAGTGTGAACCAAGTTCAAGTTCTTGCTTTTCAGCTGTACCGCCAGCAAAAGCAACACCATCAATTGAACCAGCGTAGTTAATTGTTGTAACATCACCCATTTGCGCTGGTCTGCCAACAACATCAACATAACGCATTTGCTTGTTACGAAGAGCAGCAATTTCGTCTTCTACCATAGCATCTGTAACTTTAACTTTGCCTTTTGTAACTTCTAATCCCTTGTATTCGCCAAGAGTAAGTTCTGGTAAAAGAGTGATTGTAGCTGTAAACTCTACACCGTCTTTAGCAAATTTCTTAACATCAACTTGTGGGTAATCAACTGGGAATAATTCCTTTTCTTTAGCAAGCATTTTGCTATAAACTTCTGGAATCATGTCGTTTAAAGCATCTTCCCAGAATAAGTATTCACCAAAAGATTTTTCAAGCAATTTTCTTGGTGCTTTGCCTTGTCTAAAACCTTCAACTTTGTATTTACCACAGTTCTTTTTATATGCGTTTTCGATTTGTTCTTCCCATTCTTTTTCTGGAATTACAAAATCGACTGTAATCTTTCCATTTTTCTTTTCACCTAATGTATATTTCATAATTTTCTCCTTTTAAGTTGCTACATGTAATTTTACTCTATACCGCGTTAAAAAGTCAAGCAAGAGTAACAAACAATAAAAGTTATATTCTAGCCCCAGCCGCGGTAACTATCACCCATCACTACTGATTTGACGCCATAGTTTGCATGTTTTTAGGAAGAATAAAAAAATTACAAGCAGGCGCATACTAATTCGTATGTAACTGTTTGGCTTTTTCTTGTTTTTCTGTAGTAATGTGCTGAAATTTTGCCACGAAAAAGGGGTAAGGTGCAGTGGGGAGCAAAGCACCTTACCCCTTTATTTACACAGACACAAAGTCTGAATAAACCAATATTTTTTGTCCGATTAAAATGGCGCAAAATTTTCATTTGGCCAATACTCTATTACTCTGTCACTGTACGTCTTCACAGAACTTGCTGCACTTACAGGATCTTCTACAGATATAAATGTCTTTGTCATTGTCGACATATTATATGCAAGCCACCTTGCAGCACTATTCATTGTCAAACTTGTTAAGTTTGTGCATCCACTGAATGCCCCTTTACCTATTTGTTTTACTGAATCTGGAAGCGTCATACTTGTAATGTTTGTATTATTTTTAAATCCATTTTCTGCAATCTGTGTTACCGGCTTTCCGTTATATGTGGCAGGAACAACAACTGCGCCACTGCAACCATTATCTTTAACTGAATATGTATTCCCGTTTGAACTTAATACATACGTGAAATTGCTTACATCTGCAGTATTCTTTGTCCATATATAATTTACATAAGTAGTTCTTAATCTTGTCGCATTTGTAGATGCTGTTATTACTGTAAACGATGTTCCATTTGCTGTCCATGTACCAGCTGCATTTGAAAATGTTGCACTTGTAAGAGCTGTGCAACCAACAAATGCCTTATTCCCTATATATGTAATATTTTCTGGCAATGTAACGCTTTTCAAAGATGTACAGTTTTCAAAAGTTTCAGCAGCTGTAGCACCCGAATCTTCCATGACATCAAACTTGGTAATAGTTGATGGGAACGATACACTTGTGAGCTTAGTACATTCGCTGAACATTTGAGCTGGTATTATTTTTATTGTTGAACCGCTTGCAAATGTTACAGTTGTAAGATTAGAACACTTTCTAAACAATTTTACGCCAAGGTTTGTTACAGTGTTTGGAATTTCGAAACTTGTTAAACCTATACACCCATAAAATGTCGACCTTGGTAAAGTATTAATACGGTCGCCAAGATTTACAGTTGAAAGTCTTTCACAATTAAAGAACATTTCGATGCCAAGTGTAAGTGTTCCCGTTCCACTTCTAAATGTTATTCTGGATATACCCGATCTATCGAATACCGAATCCCCCATTGTTGTAACTGATGATGGAATAATAATACTTTCAAGAGCTGTACATTGAGAAAAAGTGCCCTTTCCTATAGTTTCAACACCATCAGCAATTGTTACACTTCCTAGTGCCGAGCAGCCATAGAAAGCAAATGTTCCGATTGTTTTTACACTGCTTGGAATTTTGATATATGATAAAAGTGTACAACCACTAAAAGCTTCATCACCGATAGAAGTTACAGAACTTGGAATTGTTATCGACGTTATATTTAATCTACCAAAAGCACGAGAACCTATCACTTTTACATTTCCAGATAAATTAATCGACGTCAAAGAATCACATTCTGTAAAAGCAGCACTACCGATTTCTGTTATGTTACCAATTACTGAAAGCGTTTCAAGTTTTGAATAGTGTTTTAAATAGCTATTTGGAACACTCCCACCACCATTCAAAACAATTGTTGTGGCATTTGAACCAAAAGTCCCTTGGAAATATGTACTAAATACTGGTGTTGTTATATTTTTTAATCCTGTACAACTTAAAAAGGTGTTATTACCAATACTTGTTACAGTGCTAGGGATAACTAAACTAACAAGTGATGTGCAACCGTTAAGAGTATCATCTTCAAGCTTAGTTACTCCACTAGGAATTTCTATACTCGTAAGTGATGAACAATTATAGAAAGCACTTATACCAATGCTTTTTACCGTGCTTGGAATTGTTACATTATTAAGTAAACTGCAGCCTCTAAACGCATTGTTTCCTATACTTGTGAGACCACTTGGAAGTGTCACTGTTTTAAGTTTGGAACAGTTTGTAAATGTGTCACTTTCAATGGTCAATACAGTGGTTGGAAGTGAAACAGAAGTAAGATTTGCGCATTCATAAAACATACCTTTTGGAATGTTTGTAATTTTGCATGCTAAATTTACCTTTTGTAAAGATGAACAACTAGCAAAAGCATCCCTACCAATAGAAGTACAACTTTCTGGTATTGTAATTTCAGATATTTTTGTTCTTGCAAAAACAGAAGTTCCAATTGTTTTTACACTTTTTGGTAATTCGACATATGTTAATGCACTGCAATCTAAAAATGCCGCATTACCGATACTTATTAAATCGTTCCCTGTAAAAGTTATTCTTGTTATAGTTGTAGAATTTCTAAAATAATTAGCTGGTAAACTTGTACCACTTGTAAGCGTCACAATTGTTCCTTTTGAACCAAAGATATCTGAAAAACTTGAACCTATTATTGGCATTGTGATTGATCTTAGGTATGAACAATTTTCAAACGAAGAATAACCAATACTTGTCACACTATTAGGTATTGTTACACTGACAAATGAACCACCATAAAAAGCACGACCTTTTATCTTTGTCACATCACTTGGTATTACTAAATCTGTTATCTTACTTCCATTTAAATATAAATTACGAGCATAGACGAGCGGGTTTGAACCATAATCAAAATCAATATTACACCAAGCGGTTAGGTCTGCAATGTTTACCCTTGTGAGCGATGAACAACCATAAAATGCATAATTACTAATACTTGCCACACTGCTTGATATTGTTACACTTACAAATGAACCGTTATAGAAAGCATGTTTTTTTATTTCTGTTATCCCACTTGGTATTACTAAATCAGTTATCTTACTTCCATTTAAATATAAATTACGAGCATATTCAAGTGGGTTTGAATAAGAATTATCAAAACTAATATTACACCATGCGGCAATATCTGTAATATTGACTTGAGACAATTTAGAACACTTATTAAAAGCGTCTTTACCAATACTTGTCACGCTAGATGGAATAGTTACACTTGTTATAGATGTTTTATTGTTAAATGCATTTTCACATATAGTTGTGACATTTTTGCCATTAAAGGTACTCGGTATTTCAATAGTAGTGAGTGAACCCGTATATTTTATGAGCATTGCTTCTGTTTCATCAACCAGATATGTAAAACCATTCGATGTAACTAATGTACCTAATGTTTCATTTGGTCCATATACTTTGTACGCATTTGTTGCCACATAACCATTGTCTGTGTTGCCAGCGACAATACTTAAATTTGAGCTATTTTTTACAAAATATAAAACATCGCAACCAAAGAATGCCTTTTGTTCAATAGAAGTTACAGAGCTTGGAATTGTTGCACTTGCGAGCGATAGACAATTATAAAATGCATAGTTTTTTATCGTCTTCACATTTTCCGGTATGACAAGGTTTATTATTTCTGAACCATTTAAATATAAATTCTTAGCATATTGCAATGGATTAGAAAGTTGATTATAAAAATTAATATTACACCACGCAGCAACATCTGTAATATTAACTCTTGTAAGTGAACTACAAAGGTTAAAAGCTCCATAATTTATTCTTACAACACTGCTAGGTATCGAAACGCTTGTTATTGAAGAACACCCACTAAATGCATCTTCGCCAATTATCGTTACCCCATTTGGTATTGTTATACTTGTAAAAGACGATCCATTAACAAAGTTATATTTTTTAATCTCGGTTATACCATTTGGTATATTTAGTTCAGTTACTTGCGTTCCTTTTAAATATAATTTTTTAGCATACGCAAGCGGGTTTGACAGCCAACCAGCAAAATCTATTTTGCACCATGCAGCAAGATCCGTAACATTGACCTCTGTCAATGATATACAAGTGGCAAAAGCATCGCTTTGTATTGTTGTTACGCTGCTAGGCATTTCTATACTTGTGAGTGATGAACACTGTTTAAACGCATTACTTTCTATAGTTTTTACACCATTGCCAATATCTAGCTCTGTTAGAGCAGTACAATAATAAAACGCACTGTTCTTTATAACTGTTACACTTTGTGGGAAGTTAATTTTACTCAAAGATCTACAGCTATAAAAAGCATTTTCTTTTACATTTGTTATCGAATTGCTTAGTGTTACATCTGTAATCCCTAATTCTTTGAATGCATTGCTTTCAACACTTGTGACACGTGCCCCATTATATTTGCGTGGTATAACAACATTGCCAGTAATTGACGTATTTTTTGCTTTAACTGTTGCTTCGCCATTTGCAACAGTGAAAGTAAGTTTGTCGAGTGTGGCAGTTTTTGTGTAGAGCGGTGTTTGATAATTAATTTTGGTAACCGGATAAGTTTCCATAACACCTTCTTTATAATCAAGATCCCTAAACCAACCACAGCTGTTTTCTTCTGTCGCAACACCTGTAAGTGCTGAATTGATGTAGTTATAATCAAGTGTGTTGGTTGCATACGTTGTTGTAGAACCCACGCCATCTACAAAAGGAAGAATAGCTGGCGAAGTTGTTGTAGCTGTTCCTGCCATGGTCACAAAATAGAAGCCGCTTGCATTGCTGTTTACATCAAGCGTACCAGCGTTCATATATCCGTCTGCACCAATATTTGCAGTATTACCTTTAATCGAACCCGTAAAGTCTGCTGCAATGTTTACCGTGCCGGCAGCAAAAATAGCTCCACCATATGATGTAGCTGTGTTATTTTGTATATTAAGTTTTCCTGAAATATTAACAGTCGAACCAGCTGCCGCATAGATTGCGCCGCCATTGATTGCTGAGTTCCCTGTGATTGTTGTTGTACCTTTGAGATTTAAAGTTGCACCGCTCGCAACGTTAATTGCACCACCGTTTGAGCTAGATAAGTTGTTTGTTATTCTACAATTAACGAGATTTAGTACCCCCCCCCGTACGTTTATGGCAGTTTCTAAGTTTCCGTCAAAAACTACATTTTCGAGAGTGTGTGTTCCACCATTTATGGTGATAGCGCCTTTGGCGTTGTCTTTAATTACACCACCAGTAGCATTGAACTCGCCACCGTCTTCGACATATACGCCGCTACCGGCATTTGCTACACTTTCGTGACCACGAATTATTAACACCGTGCCAAAAGAAAGCACCGCAACTAGCAGTACTAATATTGAAACAAAAATGTTTTTAACCTTTTCCATAGTCCACTCTCCCCACTCTGATTATTCTTTTGTTATTATTATGGCATAATAATACATTTTTAATTACACTACTGTCAAATAATTTCACGCTTTCACGGCAAAATTTTATATTCTATTGCAGAAATTAAAAAATTTCCAAACAGTTACATACGCAAAGTATGCGCCTGTCCGAAAATTCTTTATTTCTTTCTATAATATTAAAATTTTGCCGTGAAATAGGTTTTTGATATGCCGCGAAATAAATAATAATATAATTTGAAATGGGTTTTGAAGAAAAGTCGCGTGATAAATTTGTATTTATAGTAGCTATTTAGTTTACAGTGCCTGTCATTTTGAGCAAGGCGCCATTTGGGGTCCCCGAAAAGTTTTAGCATAAAACTTTATGGGGAAAGGAAAAACCGCGGCTTAGATGAACTTTTCGTAAGAAAAGTGATTACATTACCCGCGTGTTTTGACGCAAGATCTACTTCATACAATTCACATTGTAAATAAAATTGCTACTTTATCTGAAGAACTATTAGTACAAAGTAGATTCTTCGAAACACTTACGTGTTTCTCTGAATGACAGGTACTGGAAACATAAGAACCACTATACCCCATTTTTTAGTACAATATCAAACCACCTTACTTCGTCATCTTGAGCGGAGCAACGCGTAGCCGAAAGATCTACTTCATACATTTAACATTACAAATAAAATTGCTGCTTTATTTTCAGAACTATTAGTACAAAATAGATTCTTCGAAACACTTATGTGTTTCTCTGAATGACAGGAACTGAAAACAAAAAGAAACTTAACACCAGCCGCTGCGAAGGTTCACGTTTCACGACATAGTTTGCGTGTTTTTAGGAAGAATAAAAAAAATTACAAGCAGGAGTGTACCATACAATTGTTTTCGCGGCAAAATTTTAGTGCAGTACAAAGAAAACAAAAAAAGCCAAGCAGGCGCATACTAATTCGTATGTAACTGTTTGGCTTTTTCTTGTTTTTCTGTAGTAATGTGCTGAAATTTTGCCGCGAAAAAAAAAGAAAGGAGAAACTGATAAATCTCAATTTCTCCTTATCTCATGGAATACGGCAATGTTCTATCCTCCCGGCACGTCGCCATGCAAGTACTTTCGACCCTGGAGAGCTTAACTTCTGTGTTCGGGATGAGAACAGGTGGACCTCTCCGGCATTATCACCGTAATGGTATAATAAAAGCTTTCGCTTGAATTATCTATACATATACTATCAAATCTAATTAAAAATGTCAATGTTTTTAATAAAATTCTATCACACATTGACAACTGCATATTATCTGAAAACCAAAGTTTAAAATTTGCTCGGCTTGTATTCACTACTACGCTTCGATGTAATAGTATCACATAAATGTGATCAAGCCCTCGACCTATTAGTATCGGTCAGCTTCACATATTACTACGCTTCCACACCCGACCTATCAACCTTGTTGTCTACAAGGGGTCTTACTAACTTATGTTATGAGATATCTTATCTTGAGGCAGGTTTCACGCTTATATGCTTTCAGCGTTTATCCTTTCCATACATCGCTACCCAGCTATGCCACTGGCGTGACAACTGGTGCACCATAGGTATGTCCGCTCCGGTCCTTGCGTACTAGGAGTAGCTCCTCTCAAATATCTTACGCCCACGATGGATAGGGACCGAACTGTCTCACGACGTTCTGAACCCAGCTCGCGTGCCATTTTAATCGGCGAACAGCCGAACCCTTGGGACCAACTACAGCCCCAGGATATGACGAGCCGACATCGAGGTGCCAAACCTTACCGTCGCTGTGAACGCTTGGGTAAGATAAGCCTGTTATCCCCGAGGTAACTTTTATCCGATAAGTGACGGCAATTCCATAATCTACCGTCAGATCACTAAGCCCTACTTTCGTATCTGCTCGACTTGTAAGTCTCGCAGTCAAGCTCCCTTAAGCCTTTATACTCTACGAATGATTTCCGACCATTCTGAGGGAACCTTTGGACGCCTCCGTTACTCTTTAGGAGGCGACCGCCCCAGTCAAACTGCCCGCCTGACACTGTCCGATTGCCGGATAACGGCAAATCGTTAGAATTTCAAAAACAAAAGGGTGGTATCCCAAGGTTGGCTCCACAAAAGCTAACGCTCTTGCTTCATAGCCTCCCACCTATCCTGTACATTCATTTCCGAAACTCAATATCAGGTTACAGTAAAGCTCTACGGGGTCTTTCCGTCCAGTCGCGGGTAATACGCATCTTCACGTATACTACAATTTCGCCGGG
>CAKVLG010000009.1 GCA_934756675.1 uncultured Clostridia bacterium
TTTAGCAGCAGCGGCAGCAGCTTCAGCTTCTTTAATTTTAGCTAAACCTTCTTCGCCTTCACGAGCTTCAATACAAGCATCGGCCATAGCACCAGCAATAAGTTTAACAGCTCTAATAGCGTCATCGTTACCAGGGATTACATAGTCAACATCATCTGGATCACAGTTTGTGTCAACTAAACCAATAATAGGAATACCAAGTGAACGAGCTTCTCTAACAGCGATATATTCTTTCTTTGGGTCAACAACGAAAAGTACGCCTGGAAGAGTTCTCATATCTTTGATACCACCAAGGTTAGCTTCAAGTTTATCACGTTCAGCAACAAGACCAGCAACTTCTTTTTTAGGGAGAAGGTTGAACTCACCATTTGCTTCCATTTGGTTGAGTTTTGCAAGTCTGTCTACTCTTGCACGGATAGTTTTGAAGTTTGTAAGTGTACCACCAAGCCAACGGTTGCCCATATAGAACATACCACAACGCTTAGCTTCTTCGATAACAGCATCTTTAGCTTGTTTCTTAGTACCAACAAAAAGCGCACTTTTACCTGTTTCAACAATAGATTTCATTGCAGCATAAGCTTCATCAATAAGACCAACTGTTGTTTCAAGATCAAGAATATAAATATCGTTACGAGCTGTAAAGATATATTTCTTCATCTTTGGGTTCCATTTGCGTGTTGGGTGACCAAAATGAACACCAGCTTCGAGCAATTGTTTCATAGATACTACTGACATTTCAATTTCCTCCTAGTTTTTATTTCCTCCTCGGCTTCAACTAAGTCTGTAACCAAAAAATTGGCACTAGCAAACTTATCCACCAAGTGTGTGATAGAAAGAGTTTATCATACTATTTTTAAAATTGCAAGCAAGTTTTTAATTTTAATTAAATAAACATAAAAAAACCAGGCAAAACGCCTGGCTTTATTAGTAGTTTTATTTACCTTCTTTGTCTTTGTTTTCAGCTTCGTCCAAAAGTTTGTTATATTCAACGAACACAGCATCAATAACAGCGTCATCAAGTTCAATTTCGAACTTATCTTCGCCATCTTTACCACGTGTAACCTTGAATACCAAAGCTTCGTCTTCTTCCATACCGTCAATTAGTTTTACAGGTTGTAAAACAGCATAAAAATTGCCACGGTATGCAATACCTGCTACTTCAACGAAATCTATCTCTTCGCCATTATCAGCAACAAGAGTAATAACATCATCATCGTCATTAATCATATGATCAATAGAATCAGGTACTTCGCCATTTTCTACAATTTTATCTTTTTCTTCACTCATAACAAACACCTTCCTTAATTTTATTATAATTGTTTTTTATTCAATTGACAAATAATTTTCGTCTATTTCTTATTTTTTATTTTTCCGTTCATTTCATCAACTAGTGTATTGTATATATCAAACATTTCGTTCATTTTAGCTTCGTCTGTAATCAACTCCACTAGACAATTGTCTGGGTTAGAAGTTCTTTGTACTCGGAACAAAAGTGATGAGTCCGCATCTTCATCACCAGGAATAAAAACGTTTGGACGTGCAATACACCAATCAAATTTCTTACTATCATCTTGGAAAAGTGCTTTTATGATAAAGCTGTAATTCTTGCCATCTTTGCCTTTAATAGTGAATTCCCCAGATGTTTTTAATAGATCGTTTTCAGTTAACTTTCTCATTTTATAACTCCTATTACTTTTTAGGTTTGTCTAAAAAGGTTTGTAATATTATTGTAGCAGCAATTCTATCAATAACATTTTTGCGGTCTTTTCTTCGCATGTCAGCCTCGAGTAATATTCTTTCTGCCGAAACCGTAGTTAAACGTTCGTCTTGATAGTAAATTGGAAGATTTGTATATTTTTCAAGTTCGCTGGCAAACTCCCGCACCATTTGAACACTTTGACCTTCTGACCCGTCCATTTTTAACGGCAGGCCAAGAACAAAACCATCAGCTTCTAGCTTTTGCGCTAGGTCTGCCATGTATTTTGCATCGGCAGTTAGGTTTTTGCGCGTGTATACCGAATGTGCATTTGCAATTATCCCCAAACTATCTGAAGTTGCAACACCAATGCGAACAGAACCTATATCAAGCCCAATTTTCCTCATATTTTCTCCTACATAATAAGTGTAACAAAATGAAAAAATTTTGTCTACTAATTTTTACTACTTTGACTCTTGACTTTTTTCGCTAGTTTCTGGTTTTTTGCTTTTTTGTTTCATTTCATTGATCTTTTCTGTAGCCATTTCTTTGCCTTTTTTAAGCAATTGTTCGATTTTTTTGTTGCTAACTACAACAATTCCACCGACAACCATGCCTACTAAGCACGAAACTAAACAACATACTTTGCAATCATTCATAACTATACCTCCTAAAGCTTAGTATGTCGATTTTTGTAGATTTTATGCGAAAAAATAAAGTGCCATGTGGCACTTTTTATACTTTTGTATTTTTTTCGTAATCATCTATCATCGATTGTATTGTTTCGACTATCAAAGCTGGGATATATTGTTTTGTTTCTGGAAGCGAACCACCGATAGATAATAAAATATCTCTTTCGTTAATTTTTCTTGCTTCGTCAAGTGTTTTATTCATAATCATCTTTGTAGCTTTGCTTGTTGCGGCAATTGTTGCTGCCGAGCCATATGTTTGGAAAGTTGCATTAACTATTTTGTTGTTTTCAACTGTAACGAAAATCTTAACAATCTCGCCACAAATTGGACTTGTAACCTTACCAACAGCACTTGCACCTTTGATTACGCCAACATTTTCTGGGTTATAAAATTCATTCATTATTTCTTCATTATACATACTACAATTCCACCTTATTTTTATAAATTCTTATAGCAGAAATACTACGAAGTTTTTTAACGCATTTTCTAACCGTTTCAACTACATAATCCACATCGTCTTTTGTTGTTGATTTTCCGATTGTAAATCTAATTGTGCTTCTAGCTTCTTCATCCGAAAGTCCCATTGCCTTTAAAACATGTGATGGCTTAAGTGACTCTGATGCACAAGCTGAACTTGTTGAAACATACACACCTTCTTTGTCTAGAAGTAAAACAAGTGCTTCACCTTCGATACCTTCGAACGATATGCTGATATTATTTGCAATTCTTTGAGTCGTGTGACCGTTTAATGCAATGTTATGAATTTTTTCTGAAATAGTTTTAAGGAAATACCTACGAATAGTTTTTAAATATTTTGTGTCTTCTTCTATATTGCTGCAAGCAATTTCGATAGCCTTGCCCATGCCAACACATTCTGGAACATTGACAGTGCCCGCTCTTTTACCAAATTCTTGGTTGCCGCCATCAATAAGTTTTTCAATTTTTACACCTTTTCTAACATAAAGAGCACCAACACCCTTTGGTCCATAAAACTTGTGTGCAGAAAGTGAAAGTGAATCTACACCAATTTCTTTAACATCAATTGAAATATTGCCAACAGCTTGAACAGCATCTGTGTGGAACACAATGTCGTTACCTTTTGCAAGTTCACTAATAGCTCTTATTGGTTGAAGTGTACCTACTTCGTTGTTTGCTGTCATGATAGAAATCAAAATCGTGTCTGGACAGATTGATTTAATGATTTCAGCATAGTTTACAACGCCCTTTTCATCTACTGGAACATATGTAACTCTAAAACCTTCTTTTTCAAGAGATTTACAAGCTTCCAAAATTGCTGGGTGTTCAATTACACTTGTAATAATGTGATTACCCTTATCACGGTTTGCCCTAGCAATACCCTTAATTGCCCAGTTGTCAGACTCGCTGCCGCCTGACGTAAAATAAATTTCATCTGGTTCTGCATTAATTGCTTTTGCAATTTTTGCTCTTGCTTCTTCTAGTGCACTATTTGCTTCACGTCCTGGGGTATACAAACTTGAGTTATTACCATAGTACTTTGTGTATGCATCAAGCATCTCTCTGTATACTTCACTTGAAATAGGAGTTGTAGCAGCATAGTCTAGATATACCTTTCTTTGTTTATCCATAAGTAACCCTCTCTTGCCTATATTTTAGCAAAGCTAAACCCAATAGTCAATACCAAAGCACAAAAAAAATGCGATTTTTAGCATAAAAACCGTGTATTGTTATCACAATTATACTAAAAAACCGCATTTTGTTTATTTGCAATTGTTGTTTACAAAATCTTCTAATTCACTTTCACCCGCATAGCCAACGCGTCTTGCAATTTCTTTTCCGCCCTTGAAAATAATCATTGTTGGAATGCTATAAACGTGATTTTCTATCGCAATTTTCTCTTCGTCATCAACATTCACTTTTGCAAAGTTGCACTTGTCAGATAATTTTTCGCTCACCTTTTCAAAGTTTGGAGCTATCATTTTGCATGGACCACACCAAGATGCCCAAAAATCTATGATTGTGTATTTATCCGAAGAAATTGCTTCTTTATACTCTTTATATTTCAAATTTTGCATAATTTGCCTCCGACTAAAAATTTTGCATTGTCTTTAAAATTTCTGCTGCATCTAATGCGCAAGTCCTTTTCTCGCCATCAGACATTCTTTTAAGTTCAACTGTTTTGCTTTCAAGTTCGCTTTCGCCAATAACAATAATATATTTTGCTTCTGTTTTGTTTGCATACTTCATTTGAGCCTTAAAACTTCTGTCCATAAGGTCATAGTCGCACTCAACACCAGCAGAACGCAGAGCATTAGCTAGTGCTATTACCTGTGGTAATACTTCCCCGTTTTGAGAAACAATATACACATTATTTTTTTCTTCGAGCTTAACTTCAACATTATTCTTTTCGAGTAATAACAATAAGTGCTCAACGCCAAGACCAACACCAACAGCTGGCAAGTTTTTGCCACCAAGTTCTTCGATTAAGCCATCGTATCTTCCACCGCCACAAATAACATTTAGTGCACCTTTTTCTTTTGTTAAGAATTCGAAAACTGTACGCGTATAATAATCGATACCACGTACCAAGTTTTTGTTAATTGCATAGCTTACACCAGCATTATCTAGGCACTTTTTAACGCCTTCGAAATGTGCTTTACAATCGTCACACAAATAATCGATTGGCTTTGGTGCATTTTCTTTGTATTTTGCACAGCCTTCATCTTTACAATCAAGCAAACGAAGAGCATTTTTCTGGTAACGCACTTTGCAATCGTCACACATGTCATCTATGTATTTAGTGTAATATGCTTTTAATGCTTCAAGATATTTTTTGCGGCATTCTGGACAACCAATAGAGTTTATATTGATTGTATAATTTGTAAAGTTAAGCTTGTCCAAAATCATCTTGATTGTACCAATAACTTCAGCATCCATTGCTGGCGAAACAGAACCAAAGGCTTCAATCGAAAATTGGTGATGCTCACGGAGTCTACCTGTTTGTGGTTTTTCGTATCTGAAGCATGGTGTGTAAGTATATAACTTTAAAGGCAAAGCATCATTATCAAGACCATTTTCTACAATGGCTCTGGCAATTGATGATGTTCCTTCTGGCTTTAAGGTCAAGCTTCTGTCGCCTTTGTCGGTAAATGTATACATCTCTTTATTAACAATATCCGAACCTTCGCCAACACCACGAACAAACAATTCTGTATGCTCAAAAGTAGGCGTTCTTATTTCTTTGAATCCCCTAACTTTTAAGTTTCTTTTAATAATTTTCTCCACAGCTTCCCAACCTGGAATTTCGCGTGGGAGAACATCTTTTGTTCCTTTTGGTTTAATAATCATTTGTTTCTCCTTATAAAATGTATTTCTTTAAATCGTACTCTTTTAGCAATTTTTCCAAATGTTCTGTTACATACTTCTTATCGATTACAACATCAACGTGTGGCATATCACTGCAAGCATTGAATGAAATATCATCAAGAAGTGCTTCCATAATTGTATGCAATCTTCTTGCACCAATGTTTTCTTGAGTATCGTTTTCGAGAGCTGTGATACGAGCAATTTCTTTTATCGCATCTGGCTTAAACTTTAAAGAAATGTTATCAACTGCAAGCATGCTTGTGTATTGTGAAATGAGCGAATTTTCTGTCGAAGACAAAATCTTTTCAAAATCATCTTCTGTCAATGATTGAAGTTCTACAACAACAGGAAATCTACCTTGAAGTTCTGGTATCAAATCTTCTATTTTTGAAATATGGAAAGCACCAGCAGCAATAAACAAAATAAAGTCAGTTTTAACTGGTCCATACTTTGTACTAACTGTCGAACCTTCTACGATAGGTAAAATATCACGTTGAACGCCTTCTCTCGAAACATCGGCATTGTTAGATGTACCTTTGCTTGCAATCTTATCGATTTCATCAATAAAAATGATACCTTCGTTTTCAGCACGGCGTAAAGCTTCGGTATTGACGCTATCAAGGTCAATAAGTTTGTCACTTTCTTCTGCAATTAACATTTTTCTTGCATCTTCGATAGCAAACTTTTTATATTTGCGATTCTTTGGCATAATGCCACCAAGAATTTCGCCAATATTAATTTCCACACCCATACCTTGCATCATTTGCATTGGTTGAGAAGGTTCTGTCACTTCAATTTCTATTTCTGTTTTTTCAAATTTACCGCCGGCAAGACCGCTTGATATATATTCGTTTAGTTCGCTATCTGTGCGAGTAGAGTCTTCTTTGCGGAGCTTAGAAAACAATGCTCTTTTGATTTTTTCATTAGCATTTGTTTCTGCTTGAACTTTTACGCCTTCGTATCTCTCGTTTTTAACAAGGCGGATAGCTTCTTCCACAAGGTCACGAACCATAGATTCTACATCACGACCAACATAACCAACTTCGGTATATTTTGTAGCTTCTACTTTTACAAAAGGTGCACGAACAAGCTTTGCAAGTCTTCTTGCAATTTCTGTTTTACCAACACCTGTTGGTCCCTTCATTATAATATTTTTTGGTGTGACTTCTTCTTGCATTTTCTTTGGAAGCTGACTTCTTCTATATCTGTTACGAAGAGCAATTGCAACCGAACGTTTTGCTTGGTCTTGACCAATTATATATTTATCGAGTTCTGTAACAATTTGTTTTGGTGATAATTCCATACTAAACCTCCTCGATTGTTAAGTTGCCATTTGTAAAAATACAAATATCTCCAGCAACTTTCATAGCCTTTTTTGCGATTTCTAGTGCAGAAAGTTTTGTGTTTTCGGCAAGTGCGCGAGCTGCAGCCAAAGCATAGTTTCCGCCAGAACCAATAGCACAGATACCGTCTTGTGGTTCAATAACATCACCAACGCCGCTGATAATTAACATCGTTCCTTTGTCGGCAACAATCATCATTGCATTAAGTTCGCGGAGAACCTTATCCCCACGCCACATTTGTGCAAGCTCAACTGATGCACGCATAAGGTTGCCAGAATATTTCTTTAGCATCTTTTCAAAATTTTCGCAAAGAGTGAATGCATCTGCTGTTCCACCAGCAAACCCAACAACAACTTTGTCTCCATAAATTCTTCTAACTTTTTTAGCATTAGACTTCATAACAACTGTTTCGCCAGCAGTCACTTGGCCGTCACCAGCAATAACTGTTTTACCATCACGGCTAATGCCAATAATTGTTGTACCCATTAATTTCATCAGTCAATAATCTCCTTTAATTGTTTTGTTTCCTTTACTGCCCTATCAAAGTATGCAAGCTTGCGGAGTGATTTGTCCCTTGGAGCGTTTTCTAGTGGCTCTAGTATTCCAAAGTTTGCATTCATAGGCTGAAAGTTAACATTTTCTGTACTTATATAATTGCATAGAGCGCCAATAATTGTTTTGTTTGTAAACTTAAAGGCATTTTTGCCAAGAAGTTTGTTTGCAAGGCTAATACCCGCAACAAGTCCACTAGCAATACTTTCTACATACCCTTCAACGCCAGCAAGCTGACCAGCAAAATAAATTTGCGGGTTTGTTTTTAACGAAAAATCGCTATTTAAGTGTTTTGGGCTGTTTAGATATGTGTTTCTATGCATGACTCCATACTTAACAAATTCTGCATTTGCTAGCGCTGGAATCATTTTAAATATACGATTTTGTTCACCAAATGTCAAGTTTGTCTGAAAACCAACTATGTTATACAGTTCACTTTCTGTATTTTCTTTTCTAAGTTGAACGACAGCAAAAGGTCGTTTACCATTTTCATCTACAAAACCAACAGGTCTAAGTGGTCCAAAACGCAAAGAATCTATGCCAGAGCTAGCCATAACTTCAATTGGCATGCAGCCCTGAAAAATCTCTGTCTTTTCAAAACTTTTAAGCTCAACGCGTTTAGCATTCACAAGCTCTTGCACAAAATTATAATATTCTTCTTTATTCATTGGACAATTGATATAATCACTTTCGCCCTTACCATACCTATCGGCATTAAATGTTTTTGAATAGTCGATAGAATCGGCATCTATTATTGGTGCAGACGCATCATAAAAAAATAAATTTTCGTCACCAAGTAAATTTTTTATGCAACAAGACAACGACTCACTTGTCAGTGGGCCTGTCGCAATGATAGTTGGAACGGTTAAGTCTATTTCTTTAACTTCGCCGCTAACAACATTTATATTTGGCATTGATTTTATTTTACTTGTAACCATTTCGCTAAACTTTTCGCGGTCAACAGCTAGAGCTGAACCAGCTGGTACACTGACTTGTTTTGCGATTTTTAGATCAATCGAACCAAGTATTTCCAATTCGGCTTTAAGCGTGCCTGAAGCTGTTGAAGGTTCGATGCTTTTTAGTGAATTTGAGCAAACAATTTCTGCCATGTTTGGATTTGAATGTGCAGGAGAAAACTTTTCTGGCTTCATTTCGTGCAAAACCACATCAATTCCGCGCTTAGCTAACTGATAGGCAGCTTCTGTTCCAGCCAGCCCTGCACCTATCACATTAACCTTCATTATTTTTGTTTTCCTCCGAGCTTTCATTCTCGTTATTTTTGATTATTTCTTTTCTTTGATAATTACATTTTCTACAAAGCGTAACCTTAGAATTTTTGTATAAACGAACTATCATATCTTCACCACAAGTTGGGCATTTTTCGTTAGCTGGAATATCCCAAGACTTAAAGTCGCAATCTGGGAACCCAGAGCAGCCATAAAAGACTTTACCTGTCTTAGATTTAAGTTTTAGCAAATCTTTGCCACACTTTGGACATTTGCCGACAACTTCAACTTCTTGTTTTTCGCCTTCTAATGGCTTTGTATTTTTACATTTAGGGTAATTTGGACAAGCCAGGAATTTGCCAAATTTACCATTTCTTATAACCATTTTTGCACCACATTTATCACAAACAATGTCTGTTTGTTCAACTGGCGACTTATCTTGATAACTATCTGCAAAAGCATTCTTTAATTCTTTTTCGAAGCCGTTATAGAACTCACCAACAACATTTTGCCAAATCTTTCCGCCAAACTCAATTTCATCGAGTTTAGTTTCCATATCGGCGGTAAAGCCAACATCCATAATGTCCGAGAAAAAGTGCATAAGCATATCTACAACTTTTCTACCCAGTTCTGTAGAAATAAGCGCTTTGCCTTCTTTTTCTACATATTCACGTGAAAGCAATGTGTTAACTGTTTGCGAATATGTGGCAGGTCTACCAATACCCTTTTCTTCCATTGCTTTAACAATACTTGATTCATTATATCTTGCTGGTGGTTTTGTGAACTTTTGTTCTGGCTTTAACTCATTTTTCTCAAGTTCGTCACCTGTTTCTATTTGTGGAAGTTTAGCCACTGCATCATCGTTTTCGTCACCTTCGACTGTCGTTGTATACAAAGCTGTGTAACCATCGAATATTGGAGTTCTACCAGTTGTTTTGAACTTATATCCAGCAGCTTCTATATCGACACTAAGTGAGTTATATGTTGCATCGCTCATTTGGCTGGCAACAAAACGCTCGTAAATGAGTTTGTATAACTTATATGCATTTTTATCGATTTTACCAACCAAGCTTTCTGGCGTGCGTTTAAGACTAATAGGTCTAATAGCTTCGTGGCCATCTTGGACGCCTTTTTTGTTTTTATATACCCTTGGGGTTGATGGAACATATTTATCGCCATATTTTTCTTTGATGAAATCAAGAGCCATCTTTTGTGCCTCTGGTGAAACACGAACAGAGTCAGAACGGATATATGTAACAAGTGGAGTTTTGCCTTCGCCAACAATATCGACACCTTCATAAAGGTTTTGAGCAACTTGAGTCGTTGTTTTAAGGTTAAATCCAAGCTTATTGCCTGCCTCTTGTTGCATTGTTGGGGTTGTAAATGGAGCAGATGGATGCGAAACTGTAACACTCTTTTTAACATTTGTTGCAACAAATTTAGCAGTGTCTAACTTAGCTAAAATCTCGTCCATTTGTTCTTTTGTTTTTATCTTTTTATCTTTGCCTGCAACAAGTGTAGCTTTTATTATTTCACTTGAGCCATTTTTATTTAGTTTTGCTTCAAGCGTCCAATATTCTTCTGGCTTAAAGTTTTCTATTTCGCGGTCACGGTCCACAATCAATCGAAGTGTTACCGATTGCACACGTCCAGCAGATAGGCTTGAACCCTGACCTTGCAACTTTCTGTGAAGAAGTGGAGAAAGCTTGTAGCCCACAAGTCTATCAAGTACACGACGTGCTTGTTGCGCATCAACCAAGTTTTCGTCTATTGCACGTGGGTGTGCAAGTCCATTTTGAACAGCTTTTTCACTAATTTCGTTAAATGTTATACGACAAGGTGTTTTATCATCAATGCCAAGGATATTAGCAGCATGCCACGCAATAGCTTCCCCTTCGCGGTCTGGGTCGGTTGCGATTAATACGCCATCAGCTTTTTTTGCTTCTTTTATAAGATTATTAACAACTTTTTTCTTGTCTTCCATAATCTGATAATTAGGCTCAAAGTTGTGTTCTACATCAACAGCAAGTCCACGAACAGGCAAATCACGGATATGACCAAATGTTGGAACAACCTTATAGTCCTTACCCGCATACTTTTGTACGCTTGATTGTTTTGCTGGTGCTTCGATTAAAATTAACTTCATATTTTCCCTCTAATCTTGCTTTATGCCGACATAAAAATTACCCGGCAATTTTTTAATTAAACCATTTATTTCCATTATTGTCAACTTTCTAAGTAGAATTTTTGACTCGATTTTTGTAAGTTCGGCAATTTCGTCCAAAGATTTTTCTTCACACGCAACCGCACCTAAAATCAATACTTCGTCACTATCTAGTGCCTTAGATGGTGCACTTTTTTGTTTTAATTCATACTTAATTCCAAGTTTCATAAAAATTTTAGCAGCAGAAATAGTGAACACTTCTGGATAAGTTTCGATGAGTAAATTCGAGCCTTCGCTTTTTGGTGAATAGATATTTCCAGGCACAACAAAAAGTTCCCTACCGTTTTCGATTGTGAAGTTCGCTGTTGCAAATGTGCCACTCTTTTTGCTAGCTTCAATAATCACAGTCCCGCGGGAAAGCAATGTTTCGTATCTATTTCTTTCTAAAAACGAGAACTTTAATGATGCCTTATATGGCGGATATGTAGAAATAATTAACCCGCCACCACGAACGATATTGCGTGCAAGTTCTGTGTTTTCTTCTGGATAAATGCTGTCGAGCCCACCAGCAACAAAAGCAATAAACTTACCTTTTTCGTCCAGTGTCGCTTTTGCTACAACGGTATCAATGCCATATGCTATGCCAGACATAACAACTAGCCCACCGCCCGATAATTCCTTACTAAAACGCTCGGCAACTTCAATGCCATAACTTGTTGGTTTGCGGCTACCAGCAATGGTAATTATATCCGATTTTAATAGCGATTTATCGCCAAGATAATAAATGACAAGCGGAAAGTCCTCCACTTCCTTAAATACCTGTGGGTAATCACTGTCTGTGCATAAGATGTATTTAATGTGAAGTTTGTTTAGTTCTTCTACTGTTTTTTCCACATTTTGTGGACTAAGCGCAATTTTTAGTTTCGAAAAAAGTGCAGCGCCAAACATTTCACGCACTGTTTCGCCACCAGAAACGATTGTCTCAAAAAAAGTTCTGCCAGCTGCAAGATTGCAAAGCTGACTATATTTTTTAGTCGAAACATTCAATTTTGATAAAACTAAAATTTCTTGCTTATCCACACTTTCTCCTACATATGTAATTTATCTATCGTTCTAAAACTAATTGCTTCTGCAATATGTTCGGGCTTAATATCTTGGCTTTTATCAAGGTCTGCAATTGTGCGTGCAACCTTTAAAATTCTGTTATATCCACGCATAGACAAGTGGAACCTGTCGAATGCGGCTTTTATCAATTCTTCGCCTTCACTGTCGAGCTTACAATATTTTTTGATTTGCTTGCTTGTCATTTTTGCGTTGCAATAAATACCTTCATCGTCCTTAAACCGTTCA
Organism: uncultured Clostridia bacterium; assembly: GCA_934756675.1. Taxonomy (GTDB): domain Bacteria; phylum Bacillota; class Clostridia; order Christensenellales; family UBA1242; genus CAKVLG01. The sequence continues at coordinate 12,369 of CAKVLG010000009.1, forward strand.
AGTTGAATTTGCCTTGCTTCATTTACACGTTTTCTGACTTCTGCGCTAGTTTCTTCTTTCGAATCACTTTTAATGTCATAAAAAGACACGCGGTCTACATCAATCTTCAGGTCAATTCTATCGAGAAGTGGACCCGAAAGTTTTTTTAAATATTTACTTATCATGCTTGGCGAGCAGGTGCATTCCAAATCTTTGGAACCATAATTTCCGCATGGGCATGGGTTCATACTTGCAACTAAAATAAAGTTTGCCAAATATTCAACGGTCGATGCCGCTCTTGCAACGGTAATAACACCGTCTTCTAGTGGTTGACGCAAACTTTCGAGCGTACTACGTTGATATTCTGGTAGCTCGTCCAAAAATAGCACGCCGTTATGTGCCAAACTAATCTCGCCAGGACGCGAATCTCTGCCACCACCAGTGAGTGCAACTGTCGATGCTGTGTGGTGTGGAGCTCTAAATGGCCTTGCTGTTACAATGCCTTTTGTTTGATCCAAAACGCCAGCAACACTATGAATTTTAGTTATTTCTAATGCTTCTTTAAATGTCAAATCTGGCAAAATTGATGGTACACACTTTGCAAGCATAGTTTTGCCACTTCCAGGAGGCCCAACCATTAAAATATTATGTCCGCCACTAACAGCAATTTCTAGTGCTCTTTTTGCCGTGTATTGCCCCTTTACTCTCGACAAATCTTCCATAAAGTTTTCTTGCGTCGAAAACTTCCAGTCTTGAAATTTTATTGGCTCTATTTCAAGTCTGCCGCTTAAAAAACCAGCTAAATCAGATAAATCATCAAATGCCCAACAAGAAATATCACTAATAAAACTTGCTTCTTTTGTATTAGCTTTTGGCACAATAAATTTTGTATATCCAAGTTCGCGGGCAGAAATAATTAGTGGTAAAAGCCCATTAACGCCCCTTATTGTTCCGTCTAGCCCAAGCTCGCCAATAAAAACATAGTTTTTAGCAACCTGGTATTCCACTTGCCCAAGTGCCGATAGATATGCAACGGCAATAGCTAAATCGAATGCTGGTCCTTCTTTTCTTGCAAAAGCAGGAGCTAGGTTAACGGTAATCTTGCCATTAATAAACTTGAACCCAGAATTGATTATTGCAGACCTTACCCTTTCCTTGGATTCTTTTACCGAAGTATCTGGAAGCCCAACAATGTCAAAATGAGGTTGGCCATTAGAAACATCAACTTCTACATCTATTGGCAACCCCGTAAGCCCCGAAAGACCAAAACTCTTAACTTTTGCTAACATAACATACTCCTTTTCTCATTTTATCAAATTCTTTGGCGTATGTAAAACAAATTACCATAAAATTGAGCAATAAAAAAACTCGGCATTGCCGAGCTAATGTTATTTTGCGTCTTTAATTTTAGCTTTTTTACCAGAAAGATCTCTAAGGTAATATAATTTTGCTCTGTTAACATCACCATGTCTAACGATTTCAATGTGATCAATCTTTGGTGAATGAAGTGGGAATGTTCTTTCAACGCCGATGCCGAAAGAAACACGTCTAACAGTAAAAGTTTCTCTAATTCCGCCATTTCTGCGAGCTATTACCACACCTTCAAAAGCCTGCAATCTTTCACGAGTACCTTCGATAACCTTAACGTATACTTTGACAGTATCGCCAACAGCAAAAGCAGGAACATCAGTGCGCATACCTTCTTTTTCGATTTGCTCTAATACATTGCTCATATATCTTTGCCTCCCTTTTAGTACGATAAGTGTTCATGCTAGCTCATTGGCGCAGAGGACCACTTAATAATTTTCTTGAAATATTTTAACACATAAAATATGCGTATGCAAGTGTTTTCTTAAAAAAATCTACAAAATATGATGTAATTGTTTATTTTTCTAAAACATATCTTTGATATGCTCAATTTTGTCGCCATCAACTGACACGCAATCATACCTTATGCTTGCATTTTGCAAGTCGTTTTCTTGCATAAACTTATTTGCGGCTGTGCGTAAATGTTTTTCTTTGAAATACCCGACCGCTTCATATGGCTTGCCGAACTTGTCGTTTGACCTTGTCTTTACTTCCACAAAAACCAAAATGTTTTGCATGTTTTTTATTATATTTTCACGCAGTTCACGTTTGATTTTTCCTTGCGAAATATCTTCGTCAAGTTCTTTTATTTGCACTTTTATTGGCAACGCAAAAATCAAGTCTATCTCGCCACCTTTCACGCAATAGTTTCTGCAAATAAACTTGTAACCCTTTTTCTTTAAATAATTTTCTGCCAAGGCTTCACCTTTTCTGCCAAGAATTAAATTATTCATTATTTTCGCCTATAAAATTTTTAGTAAATGTGCGTCTGTGGATTTCACATAAACCATACTTTTTAATTGCTTCGATGTGTGCTTTTGTGCCATAGCCCTTGTGTTTTTCAAAGCCATATTCTGGATATTTTTTGCTAAGCTCTACCATAAATCTATCACGCGTCACTTTTGCAACAATGCTACTAGCACCTATTGAATAAGATAGTGCATCGCCATGAATAATTGGTAGTTCTGGCACATTTATTTCAAGCCCATCTAACGCATCAACAAGCACAATGTCTGGTTTAACTTTTAGATTATTAATAGCACTCGCCATGCATTTTTTTGTTGCCTGCAAAATATTGATTTCGTCAATTACACAATTATCTACAAATTCAACGCTCACAGCTATTGCTTTTTGCATAATTTTGTCATATAGCATTTCACGCTTCTTTTCGCTAAGTTTTTTGCTATCGTCTATGCCTTCGATAATATCGTCAAGTGGCATAATCACAGCTGCACAAACAACCGGCCCAGCAAGCGGACCTCTGCCGACTTCGTCAGCACCAGCAATAAGTTTTTTACCACTTTCTAAAAGGCTTTTTTCGTATTTTAATTTATCTACTATGTCTTTCATAATACCCTTTATTCTAAAGAAATTCTGCCAATTCTACCGCTGCGGAAGTCAGATAATAATTGTTTTCCAAGCCTTAGGTAATCGACTTCCCCGCGTGAAAAACAGCCCATGGTTTTTGCAACTTTGTCATAGTTTTCAATAGTTCCAGAAACATTGCTAAGTTTGTATCGTTCCATAAGTTTTTCTGGTGCAATTTCTGCAAGTTTTTGGAATAATTTAAACCCAAGTTCTTCTAAATCCAAGATTTCGTCTTTTATTGAGCCAACAAACGCCAAATTATCTGCAACAGTCTGGTCTTTCATGTCTGGGAGTAAAACGCCAGGGGTATCGAGCATAACAAAATCGTCACCTGCTTTTACCCATTGAGTAAAACGCGTAACGCCCGCTTTGTCGCCCGCATTAACTTTTTTGTTGCCACAAAGCATGTTGATTATTGTAGATTTACCCGTATTTGGCACACCAATAACCATTATTTTATGCACGCGTTTTATTGTTTTTGTTGCATTTTTTTCGATTTTTGCACTAAGTAAATCATAAAGACTATCAAACATCAACTTGCGTTTTGCATTGTCATTACTAAAAATCAAAGCTTTTTTGCCTTGTTTTTCAAATGTTTCAACAGCTTTGGTGCTTTTGTTCATATCCGCCAAATCGCACTTGTTTAACACATATAAAATAGGCTTATGTTCTACTATTGCATCTATATTTTTGTTGTATGAGCTAAATGGAATTCTGGCATCTAGCACATAGATTACAACATCACAAAGCTTAATTTTGTCTTTTATTTCATCTTGGGCTTTTTTCATGTGCCCAGGAAACCAATTTATCTTCATTATTCCCCCATTAAATCTGGTCTTTTTTGTTTTGTTTCGCTAATAGAGCTTTCTTTTTTCCAATCATCGATCTTTTTGTGGTCGCCAGAAACTAAAATTTCTGGCACGACATATCCCATAAAATCTTGAGGTCTAGTGTATTGCTTGTGTTCAAGACGCCCTGCCGAAAAACTTTCTTCGTCTTTACTTTCTTCGCTACCAAGCACGCCTGGAACAAACCTAAGCATTGCATCAATAACAACCATTGCAGGAAGCTCGCCACCGGTCAAAACATAATCTCCAATCGAAAGTTCTTCGAACTTAAAAATATCTAAAACTCTTTGGTCAACACCTTCATAGTGCCCGCAAAGAAAAATGATATGCTCTTCTTTAGCAAGTTCTGGCACTATTTTTTGCGAAAAAACTTTACCTTTTGGCGAAAGAAAAATCTTTTTTGCCGATTCGAGCCCAGGAATACTTTGCATTGCATCATAAATAGGCTGAACCATCATTAACATTCCAGGTCCCCCACCAAAAGGATAATCATCACACTTTTTATGCTTATCCTTTGAATAATCGCGAATATTTATGACATTTATTTGAACCAAGTTTTTCTCTATCGCTTTGCCAAGAATGCTTGCTTTTAGCGGTTCAAACATTTCTGGAAACAAGGTTAAAATATCAATTCTAGTCATGAGATTTTACCTCTTGAAACTTTTTTTTATTAAATGTAATCACATTATTCTCATAATTTTCGATAAGTCCATCGACATTTGGTACAATCAAATTCTTAAAGTTATGAGATTTTATAAAGAATAAATCACTGGCACCATAATTTTCTACATTTTCAAGCTCGCCAATTTCTTCGCCGTTATCAAGCACAATTCGCGCACCCAAAATATCTTCGACCAAGACTTCACCTTCGTCATTTTTTGTTATTTCGTCAGCGAGTACAAAAACTTTTTTGCCGCGAAGTTCGTTTGCTTGCATAACAGAATCAATGCCATCAAGACCCAAAACATTTTCGCCACCAGCTAGAAAAGACCTTTTAATTTTATGAAAATTTTCACCAACAAAAACGCCAGACAATTCACCAAAATCTAGCACTTTGTTTGTTTCCATTTTTATTTTAATTTCGCCTTTAATTCCGTGTGGTTTTACCACTTTACCAATCAATATCTTTTCCATTTTATTCCTTATAAAAAATTAAGAGAGTATCACTCTCTTATTCTTTGTCAATTTTAATATTTACGCGTAAATTGTCTTTTTTACCAATTGTTCTTGCAACCATGCGAATACTGTTGGCAATTTTACCGTTTCTACCAATAATTTTACCAATCTCACTTTCTGGAACAACAACATTGCAATCAACATTTTTATCGTGTTTTTCGCAAGTAATTTTTACGTTTGCAGGGTCATCAACCAAGCTCTTTATAATAAAATCAACAGCATTTTGTACCTTTTCCATAACTATAAATTCCTTTTAGTTATTTTGTTTTCTTTTCAGCTTTCTTTTTGCCAACTTCGATGCCATTTTTAACTAAAATAGCTTTAACTGTTTCAGTTGGTTGTGCGCCATTAGCAATCCATTTTGCTGCTTTTTCTTTATCAAGATTAACATTGTTTTCTGCAACTAATGGGTTGTATGTACCAACAAGGTCAACATATGCACCATCTCTTGATTTCTTAGCATCAGCAATAACAATACGATAGAAAGGTGTTTTTTTGTCACCAAGTCTTGTAAGTCTCATTTTAACTGCCATTTATTTTTCCCTCCATTTTTATTTATCATAAAACAGATTTTGTCTGCTATATGTACTATCTTCTGCCGCCAAGCATTCTTTGAAGTTTTGGATTATTCATGTTCTTCATCATTGCTTTGGTTTGTTCAAATTGCTTTAAAAGTGAATTTACTTCTTGAATGGAAGTACCACTTCCCTTTGCAATTCTCTTTCTTTGACTAGCTTTAATTTCGTCTGGATTTACCCTTTCTTTTGGGGTCATAGATTGAATTATAGCTTTATATGTCCTTATTTTGCTTTCGTCCACATCTTCTGGCTTAATTTTCATGCCAAGACCTGGAACCATTGCAAGCAAATCTGCCAAATTACCCATTTTTGACAATTGTTCAAATTGCATTAAAAAGTCTTCAAAAGTAAACGCGTTTTTACGCAAGTTTTCTTCAAGCTTTTTCATTTTTTCCTGGTCAACATTTTGTTCAACCTTTTCAATCAAAGTGAGCACATCGCCCATACCAAGAATACGCGATGCAATTCTATCTGGATAAAATGGCTCTAAATCGCCAAGTTTTTCGCCAACACCGCAGAACTTGATTGGTTTGCCAGTAACAGCCTTAACAGACAATGCCGCACCACCACGTGTGTCGCCGTCCATTTTTGTTAAAATTGTACCAGTTATACCAAGTTTTTCGTCAAATTCTTTGGCAATTGTAACAGCATCTTGACCAGTCATTGCGTCAATTGTAAGCAAAATTTCATTAGGGGTAACTGCCTTTTTAATATCTTGCAATTCAACCATCAATTTTTCGTCGATGTGAAGCCTACCCGCTGTATCGATAATAACTATGTCATAGCCCTTTTGTTTAGCATATTTTACGCCCTCTTCGGCTATTTTAACAGGGTTACCTTGACCTTTTTCAAACACATCAAGTTGAACTGACGCACCAACAGATTTAAGCTGATTAATTGCTGCTGGTCTATATACGTCGCACGCAACAAGAAGTGGTTTTTTACCTTGTTTTTTTAGCATTAAACCAAGTTTGCCACACATTGTAGTCTTACCAGCACCTTGAAGACCACACATCAAAATAACAGTTGGTGGATTTGATGCAATTTCTATTTTTGTATTTTGACCACCCATAAGAGCAACAAGCTCGTCCTTAACGATTTTTATTACCTGTTGACCAGGTGTTAAGCTCGATAAAATATCGCTACCAATAGCTTTTTCGCTAACTTTGTTTACAAAATCTTTTGCAACCAAAAAGTTAACATCAGCTTCAAGTAAAGCAACTCGCACTTCACGCATTGCTTCTTTAATTTCAAGTTCAGTAAGCTTACCGCGCTTGGTTAGTTTTGAAAATATATGATTTAACTTTTCGCCTAAACTTCCGAATAAAGCCACTAAGTTCTCCTTATAAATCTTTTTTAATTTGGTTTAATATCTTTCGCACTTCTTGCTCATTTTCATTTAAATCAGAAAATGAAAGTATTTTGTCTATTTTTTTTACATTACTCTTATATTTTTCGGCAAGCTTTAACTTGCTTTCGTATTGATAAAGCTGACTTGTGACACTTTTTAGTGCATCGTTCGCCGCCTGGCGAGTTATTCCAAGTGATTCGCCAATTTCTGAAATGCTATCGTCATTGTTAACATACATTTCAAAGATTGTCTTTTGTCTGTCAGTTAAAAGTTCACTATATATATCATATAATATACACAAATTTACTTTTTCTAATACTTCCATTTTTTACCTTTGTAAAGCTGAACTACTTTACAAGAATATTATATACGTTTAGTTTTATCTTGTCAATACTTATTCAAAAATAGATTCAACAAATTCTTTTGCATTAAAGTCGAGTAAATCGTCCACCGTTTCGCCCACGCCAACATACCTAACTGGCACATTATATTCACTTTCCAAAGCAAGCAAAATTCCTCCTTTTGCTGTGCCATCGAGTTTTGTTATCGCAATATCTGTCAAACCAACAGCCTCGTCAAAAAGACGCACTTGTTCCAGTGCGTTTTGCCCAGTTGTTGCATCAATTACTATCATTTTGTGGTACTCTGCTTCGCCATACTCGCGTTCCACAATCTTTGAAATCTTTTTAAGTTCAAGCATTAGGTTTGCTTTGTTGTGCAATCTTCCCGCTGTATCGATAATTAAAACGTCGGCTTTCTTTGCTTTGCTACTTGCGATTGCATCAAAAACAACAGCGCCAGAATCTGCGCCTTGACTGTTTGTTACAATTTTCACCTTGCTTCTATTTGCCCAAATTTCTAGTTGATCACTAGCTGCTGCTCTAAATGTATCACCAGCAGCTAAAACCACTTTTTTACCTTCTTTGTCAAACTTACTTGCAAGTTTGCCAATTGTCGTTGTTTTTCCAACACCATTTACACCAACAACAAGCATCACAAGTGGATACGAGAACTTTTCTGGTTTGTTTTGCTCCAAAATTTCAACCATTATGTTTTTTAAAAGAGCCTTACAATCACTGGTAGATTTAAGTTTGTTTTTCTTTGTTTGCTCCCTTAATTTTTGCATAATCATTGTTGTCGCCGTGTTTCCAATGTCCGACGACAACAAGACATACTCTAATTCTTCATAAAAGTCTTCATCAATGTCATTGCCTGTAAATATATACTTTAGTTTTTCGCCAAAAGACTTTTTAGTCTTTTTCATTCCTTCGAATAATCTTGAAAAAAACCCCATTTACTTACCCTCTGTCGATTGTTTTACCGCATCACTTAATTTTACCGATACCATCTTCGATACGCCTTTTTCTTCCATTGTAACACCATACAAGCAATCAGCAAGCTCCATAGTTGGCTTTCTGTGCGTTATTACAATAAATTGTGTATCTTTGCTGAACCTTTGCAAATATCTTGCAAAACGTTCTACGTTAGCATCATCAAGTGCGGCTTCAATTTCGTCAAGAACACAGAATGGCATTGGGCTGAGTTTTAATATTGCAAACAATATTGCAATAGCTGTCAATGCTTTTTCGCCACCAGACAAAAGCGTTATGCTTTGAAGCTTCTTTCCTGGTGGTTCAGCTTTAATGTCAATACCACATTCAAGCAAGCTTACGCCATTTTCTGTATCAAGTGAAAGTTCGGCCTTGCCACCGCCAAAAAGTTCGGTGAATATTTTTTGGAAATTGGCATTGATTTTATCAAATTGAGTTTTAAACTTGTTTTCCATTTCACTAGTCAACTCTTTGATAATCTTAGTCAAATCTTTTTCAGCTGTTTCTAGGTCATTGCGCTGAGTAGACATGTCATCATATCTTTCTTGAACAAGTTTCAAGTCTTCAATCGCATTGACGTTAACAAATCCAAGTGCTTGAATTTGTCTTTTTACCTTTCCGCTTTGTGTCAATGCATTTTGAAGGTCAAAGTCGGTCAATTTAAACTCTTGAGCAGAAGCATATGTCAAGCCATATTCTTCCCAAACACGTTCTTGCATTGTTTCGATATCTGTATCAATACTTGCAAGACGCATTTCTTCTTTAAGTTTTTTATCGCTCACGCGTTGTATTTCGCTAGAAAGTTGCATCTTTTTGCTATCAGCATCGTTCATTTTAGCTTGAAGCTCGTTCTTATAGTTATCCATGTTTGCAAGTTTATCGCGGGTTTCTTGCAATTTTTTCATGTTTTCGCTATAAGCACTTTCTTTTGAAAGATTATTCAAAATCTCTTGATATTCGCTAAGGCTTGTCAAATTCTTTTGAAGTGACAATTTATTTTCGCGATATCTGTAATTCGACACTGCCAAATCAGAACTAAATCTTTCGAGATCACTGTTTCCAGACTCGAGATTTGCTTCTGCCTGCGCGCGTTTAACTTTTAGGTCTGTGATTGTTTCATAAAGTGTTTCGCGTTGTTTTTTGAGCATGTCAAATCGGCTGTTTTGTTCGATTTTAGCGGAAGTTGCCTTAGATTTTTCTTCTGAAATTTCGTCTTGTTCGCGGCTAGTTTCACCAATCTTTTTATCAATAATTTCAAGTCTGTCGAGCAATGCTTCTATGCTATAACCAGCATTGCGGCATTCCTTGTCAACATCGTTGATTTGATATTCTAGATTTTCGCATTTTTCTTCTTCCTTACCAATCTCAATTTCTTTTTCATGAAGTGTAGAATTGAGTTTAAGCACAATATCATTGACGCTTGATTGTTTTTCTTGAAGCTTAGCAATCTTTTTTTCAATTTCTTCAATCTCGGTCTTTTCTGATTCAAGCTTAGACATCAAATCTTTAATTTCTCTTTCACGGCTAATTAAGTTTGTAGATGTTTCCTTTCTACTACCACCAGTAACAGCACCGCTCGGATTGATTATGTCACCGTCAAGGGTAACCACCTTAACAACATAACCCGTCTTTTGCGATAAAGTTACCGCAGTCGAAAGAGTATCTACAATAACAGTTCCGCCAAGCAAATGATTGAATATTGGCAAATATGCTTTGTCAAACTTAACAAGTTCACTTGCAACACCAAGTACGCCAGCCATGTTCATTTTCGAACGTACATAGTCAGGAACACTACGTTCTTTCACTTCACTTATTGGCAAGAATGTTGCACGACCAAAATTGTTTTGTTTTAGGTAATTGACAAGATATTTTGTGTCTTCGTCATTTTTTGTAACAATGTTTTGAACACTTGCTCCAAGGGCAAATTCAATAGCAACTTCATATTGTTGTGGAACTTGCATAAGTTTTGCAACAACACCAACAACGCGTTTGCCAATGTTTTCGTTATTTTTTGCTTGTTCAAGCAATCTCTTAACACTAATAACATAGCCCTCGTTATCTTCTTGCATCTCTTGCAAAATACGTGCCTTACTAAGGTTACTGTGGTAATTTGCTTTTTCGTCTTCTAATTTTTTACTTAGCTTTGTTCCAAGTTCTTGCGCTTGCTCGAGCTGAGAGTTTCTTTCAGCAATCTCTGCTTTCACAGAATTGCGTTCACTTTCTAATTTTTCGAGTTTTTTATCCAGCTGCGACTTAGTTTCTTCAAGTTTTTTCTTTTCTGTTTCAAGTTCAACTTTTTTTGTTTCAAGCTCTGTTTGTTTTTCTGTTAAAACATTCTTTTCAGCTGTTAAACTTGAAAGCGAAGATTTTACATCACCAAGCTTACTGGTAGCGTTCAAAATCTCGTCACCGCTTTCGTTTGCAGCAACTTCACCAGCGGTAATGCGGTCAACCACAGCTAAATATTCGTCATTGACCTTAGATATTTGCCTTTCAAGTTCTTCAAGCACGCTTTTTGTTTTGCTAATAGACTTTGTCTTTTCGTCTATCATACCTTTTAGCGATTCTTGCAAAACTTCGTCTTGCGAAATCTCTAAGTTTAATTTTTTGTTCTGTTCTTCAAGGTTTGTAACCTTTTCTTGCACAAGTTTAGCTTCGCCACTCTTTTTTTCGAGTGCAACAGTCAATTCTAAAAGCTCGTCACGAAGAACTGCTATCTTTTCGTCAAGCTCATTAATATTGCTTACACTTTCGTCATATTCAGATAATGCTTTTTCAAAATCTTTTTGTTTTTGGGCAAGTTCTTCGCCAATACCCGTTAAAAGTGTGGCAATTTCTGCCTTGTTTGTACTTGCAGAATCGTATTGAGCAATGTAGATATTAACTTCAAGTGACTTTAATTGTTCTTTTAACTCTAAAAACTTTTTAGCATTTGCAGATTGTTTCGAAAGTGGCTCGATTTGTTTTTCGAGCTCAAAAATAATGTCGTTAATACGTGTTAAGTTGTCTTGTGTGCGTTCGAGCTTGCGTTCAGCTTCTATTTTACGGCTTTTAAAACGACTAATACCCGCTGCCTCTTCGAAAATTGTACGTCTGTCTTCTGGTTTAGCACTAATAAGACTATCAATTTTACCTTGACCGATAACGCAATAGCTATCTCTACCAAGACCAGAGTCACGCAATGTATCGAGAATATCTTTTAATCTTACAGGGTTTTTGTTAATTGCATATTCACTTTCGCCAGAACGGTAAAGCTTACGCGAAAGCACAACTTCTGAATAATCAAGTGGAAAGATTTTTTCGGCATTATCAAAATACAGAGCTACTTCACAATAAGACTCTGGTTTTCTGAGCTCTGTTCCATTAAAAATAACATCTTGCATCGAAGACCCACGCATAGATTTTGCGCTTTGTTCACCCATAACCCAACGAATAGAGTCTGCAACGTTACTTTTGCCGCAACCGTTTGGGCCAACAATACCAGTAATACCCGAGTCAAAATTGACTTCGAGCTTGTCGGCAAACGATTTAAAGCCATGTATCTCTAGTTTTTTGAATTTCATTTTTTCTTACCCGCCTTAAGCATGTTAAGTTTATCAATTGCTTCGCCCGCAGCAATCATTTCGGCATCGCGTTTACTTTTTGCAACGCCTTTGCCCATTTTTTCACCATTAATAGTGACAAAAGCAATAAATTGCGGAGCAAACGCCTCGCCTTGTTTTATGTATGTATACACAGGTTTGTTTGTCTTGCAAATCTCCTGAAGTTTAGACTTGTTGTCTATTGGCACGCCAGTTTTCTTAAAAGCTAAAATGCTGTCAATTGTGTAATGCAAAATAAACTTTTTGGCTTCTTCATAACCACCATCAAGATAAAGCGCACCGACAATAGCTTCGAACAAATCGCACTTAACCGCTTTTGATTCTGTTTCGCGGTTAGATTCACCATTTCCTTTAAACAAATAATTCTCGAGCCCAAGACTTGTCACAATATCAGACAAAGGCTTTTCCGAAACAATGTCTGCACGCATTTTTGTGTAACCACCTTCACGCGCACGCACATTTAAGAATAATTGCTCTGTAATAACCATTTCAAGCACAGCATCGCCCAAAAACTCGTATCGTTCATTAGATTCAACTCTGTGTTCGTTCGCATAACTCGAATGAGTCAATGCCGTTCTCAGATGTTTTTTATCGCGAAATGTGTAACCAATAATTTTTTCTACTTCAGCGATATTATTTTCCATCTGCTTCACTTTCTTTATCAAATATTTTTAATTTTTCACGCATTTTTTCAATAAATTTCGATTCATAAATCTCTTTTACTTGAAGCACGCACGAATAAATTGTGTCTGCCTTGCTTGAACCATGCGACTTAACAACAATTTTCTCGATACCAACAAATGGCGACCCACCAACTGTTGTATAATCAAGTCTATTTTTAAGGTTTTTGAATTGTTTTTTAAGCATGCCGGCACCAAGCTTTGCAAAAATGTTGCCTTGCATAATCTCTTCTTTTAACACAGATGTAACAAATGTCACAGCACCTTCTGTTGACTTTAACAATACATTGCCAACAAACCCGTCACACACCAAAACATCATAATCACCAGAAAGAGCATCACGCGCTTCCATATTTCCAACAAAGTTAACTTCTTTTATGTTTTTGATTAAATCAAAAGCAGCATGAGTAAGCTCGTTGCCTTTTTTATCTTCAACACCAACATTGACAAGGGCAACGCGAGGGTTTTTTATTCCAAACATTGCTTCCATGTAGCTTGAACCCATAACGGCAAATTGTGCCAAATATTCTGGCTTGCAATCAACATTGGCGCCACAATCAATTAGCAATGTCTTGCCACCTTTTCTATTTGGAAGCAAAGGAGAAAGTGCAGGACGAAGAACATTCTTCATTCTACCAACTCTAAATAAGCCACCGGCAAGCACGGCACCCGTACTACCAGCACTAATCATACCAACAATATTTTCATTGGCTTTAAGCATATCAAGACCAACAACAAGAGAGCTGTTCTTTTTTTGCCTAATAGCCATTGTTGGCGATTCGTTGCATGTTATGACTTCTGGTGCATCAACCACTTCAATTTTGTTCCCGCTGTAGCCAAAGCTAGAAAGAAAATTTTCGATATAAGTTTTATCACCAGTTAAAATAATTTCTACATCATCTAAAAGATTAACGGCAGTAATTGCACCTTTAATCATCTCGTCAGGCGAGTAATCACCACCCATAGTATCTATAATAATCTTCATACATACTTCTCCTAGACTAGATTATATAACAAACCTACCACGTTTCGCAAATAAAAAAGTACACAATCGCACACAAATTAATAAAAAGATTACTTGCGAACCAATGATTAATAAATTTGATTTTCTATTTTCTGAACTATTAGCATGAAGTAGATTCTTCGAAACACTTGTGTGTTTCTCTGAATGACAGGCACTATATAACACAATGCAACTAAAAGTACTGTTTTCATCTATTACCAATCTATAGTGTATTTTCGCGGCAAAATTTTGATATTATAGAAAGAAATAAAAAAATCTCAGGCAGGAATTTACTAGTTGCAAATGACTGTTTGTAATTTTTTGAAATTCAAAGTAAAAACCGTTAAATATGGCGTGAAACCAAATAGCAACTTACTACTCTATGTTAACGAAAATACATTGTGTAGTATAAAGCAGCAGATTGACTTAGATTTACGACGGATTTTGCTTAAACAAGGTTGCGGATAAGGGTTTCCTATCCGCGTTCTTGTTTAAGTGAAAGACGAGTAAAGAAAGTCAAAGTGCGGCATATTCTGAAGCGAGGCACAGGTGCCGCTGCGAAGGCTCCCAATTTTGCCACGAAAAAGAGGTAAGGTGCAGTGGGGAGCAAAGCACCTTACCCCTTTTATTTACACAGACACAAAGTCTGAATAAACCTAATTTATTATCTGTCCTAATAGCAATTTGTCACGTATGTATTTGTTGTTTACGCAAATATATGTTTGTAAAGTAAACGCTATTTGAAGTATTACTATCTTGTCCAAACATAACTTCTATATGGATCACTAGTTAATCTATAATACAACGAAATAGGAACATTTGCCGACGTATCATCATTTGAATACCATGAATCCTTACCGTCAGTACTTACTGTCATATATACAACATTATTATTTTCCGGATTTGTCAACACCCATTCCTTCCCGCCACCATCAAAAGTTACATCTTTCATATTCCAACAACCAGAAAAAGCATTTTCTCCAATATAATTTATAGTGCTTGGAATAGTTATTTTTGTTATACGTTTATTATCTTTAAAACCTTCAGCTAATATTTTTGTAACATTTCTACCATTGTACGTAGAAGGAATCACAACCTCGCCACTACAACCATTGTCTATAACTGTATACGTGCCATCAGAATTAAGTTCATAATCAAATTTATTGATATTTTCAATAACTTTTTTCCAAACATATTCAACATAAGTTGTTTTAAGATATGTGGCATTAGCCGATGCGTTGTTACCAACGCTTATAGTTGTCGATACGCCAACACCGTCAGCGTCTGTCCCTGTGAGTAACCAACTACCGGTATTTTCCATATTAACATTACTTAAATTAGTACAGCCACTAAACACTTTGCTTCCGATATTGCAAAGATTTATAGGTAATGTTATTTTTTTGAGTGCTGTGCAACCAATAAATGCCTGCCCGCCTATTGTATAAAGCGGTTTTGGTAAGATAACGCTTGTTAGACTTGTGCAGTTTTCAAAAGTTTTGGCTGCCGTAACATTTTTATCAGTCATCTCTGCAAATTCTGTGACAGTTGATGGGAACGAAACATTATTTAAGCTTGAACATTCACTAAACATCTGAGCAGGAATTATTCTTATTGTCGAACCGCTTGCAAATGTAACAGTTGCAAGATTAGAACATTTTCTAAATAGTTTTACGCCAAGTTCTTTAACAGTGCTAGGAATTTCGAAACTTGTTAAGCTTGTGCAAGCATAGAACATTGATTGTGGCATTGATTTTACTCTATTACCTAACGTTACACTTGAAAGATTTGCACATGTGTGGAACAAGTCGATACCAAGAGCAATTGTCGTTGTGTCATCTTCAAACACAACAGTATTTAAACCTGATTTGCTGAATGCGGCAGTACCAATTGTGTTTACCGATGCTGGTATTGTTATAGCATTTAATGCTGTTGTATCTTTAAAAGCATAATTACCTATTGTTTTTAATGTTGTTGGCAATGTTAATGCTCCTAAGCTTGAGCAGTTATTAAATGCAAAGTTACCAATAGATGTTACCGCAGGTAAATTTATCGTTTCTAATGCAGTACAGCCATTAAAAGCACCCTCATCTAACGTTGTAGTTGTTGAACTTGTAAGGAAATTTACATTTTTTAGGGAAGTACAATTTATAAAAGAACTGTTTCCTATTGCCAAATTTCCAGTAGTTTTAATCGTGACATTTGTCACACCACTACCACTAAAAGATTCTTTTCCTATTGTCTTTATAGATTCTGAAATTGTTAGATTTCTTAAAGCTGCATAGTCTTTTACAAAATAATCTGGTACAGACGAACCTATGAATGTTAAGTCTGTTACATTGTTTCCAAAAATATCGGCAAATAATATTATGTTGCTATACGCTGGAGTTGTTACATTCGTCAAACTTGGGCAACTAGTAAACGCATATTGTTCAATCTTTGTTACACTTGTTGGCAAAACCAATGTTTTAAGTTTACTTAAATCTGCAACATATGACACCGTAATAGTTTCTCCACTTGTTAGGGTCAAAGCTTCTATGTTTGTACCAAACATTTGTTTAATTGAATCGTTAATATGAGGAGTCGTAACGTTTACAAGGTTTGAACAACCATTAAACGCCGTACCATCAATACTGCTTACGCTATTAGATATCACTGCGTTTGTAAACGAGCCACCATTAAAAGCATGTCGATTTATTTGCGTTACGCCATTTGGTATTACTAAGTTTGTTATTAAAGCTCCATTTAAATATAAGTCGTGTGCATAAAAAAGTGGGTTTGAAGAATAATAAATAAAATCAATATTGCACCATGCGGTTAGGTCTGTTATGTCTACCCTTGTAAGTGACTGACAATCTCCAAATGCAGTATGACCAATCCTTGTAACATTATTAGGTATTGTTACACTGACAAATGAACCACCTACAAAAACATATTGACGGATACTAGTAATACTACTTGGTATTACCAAGTCAGTTATTTTTGCGTCATTTAAATATAAGTCATGTGCATAATTAAGTGGGTTTGAATATTCATCATAAAAAGATATATTGCACCATTTTGCAAGGTCTGTTATATTTACTTTCGTAAGTGATGAACAACTAACAAATGCATTAGAACCAATACTTGTCACACTACTTGGGATTGTTATATTTGTCAGTGACAGACAATCTCCAAATGCACTAGAACCAATGCTTGTTAAATTATTTGGTAGTGCCACGTTTGTAAGTGATGAGCATCCATAAAATGCTCTAGGACCAATATTTGTAATACTACTTGTCAATGTTATTGTTTGTAAATTTGTACATTTTTCAAAATAACTTTCTGGAATACTCGAACCACTTGTTAAATTTACAGAAGTTGTCTGAGGACCAAAAACAGTTAAAAATCTCGCTGTTTTAGTAAATATTGGAGCAGTAATATTTAAAAGATTAGAACAACCGCTGAACGCACCATATCCAATACTTGTAACATTGTTTGGTATTGTAATCTCAGAAAACGATGAACAACCATTAAACGCATTATCTTCGATAGTCGTTACTGTTGTTGGAATTGTGATTTCTAACAAAGATTTGCAATTGCGGAAAACGCTTGCACCTATAACCTTCATGCCATCAGACAATGTAACACTTTTTAGGTTCGCACAGCCAAAAAATGCTGCGTTTTCTAGTTTTGTTACACTATTTGCCATTGTTACTGTTTTAATAGATGAACATTGGCGGAAAGTTTGCGGTTTTATTGTTGTTATTGTTTCTGGTATTACTAAATTCTCGACCAAGCTGTTATTTAAATAAAGATTACCAGCAAATGGCAATGGATTTGCATGCCAATCGCTAAAGTTTATATCACACCAGTTTTCTATGCTGTTGATGTTTACTTTAGTTAAACCATAACAACCTTGGAACGCATAATCTTTAATAGTTTTTACGCTATTAGGAATTGTCACACTTGCAAGCCTAGAACAGCCATAAAATGTATAGCCACCAATTGTTGTTACGCTGCTAGGTATTGTAATATTTATTAAGCTTGTGCAGTTTTCAAAGGTTTTTGCCGCTGTAACGTTTTTATCAGTCATTTCAGCAAACTCTGTGACTATAGATGGAAGATTTACACTTGTGAGCTTAGTACATTCACTAAACATCTGAGCTGGTATAATTGTTATTGTTGAGCCGCTTGCAAATGTTACAGTTGCAAGATTAGAGCACTTTCTAAATAGTTTTACGCCAAGGTTTGTTACAGTGTTTGGAATTTCGAAACTTGTTAAACTTGTGCAAGCGTAAAACATTGATTGTGGCATTGATGTAACACGGTTACCCAGTGTTACACTAGAAAGATTTGCACATGTGTGGAACAAGTCGATACCAAGAGAAATTTCTGTTGTTCCATTTTCAAACACAACAGTATTTAAACCTGATTTGCTGAATGCAGCAGTACCAATTGTTTTTACCGATGCCGGTATTGTTATAGTATTTAATGCTGTTGTATCTTTAAAAGTATAATTACCTATTGTTTTTAATGTTGTTGGTAATGTTAATGCTCCTAAGCTTGTACAATTATTAAATGCAAAGTTACCAATAGATGTTACCGCAGGTAAATTTATTGTTTCTAATGCAGTACAACCATTAAAAGCACCTTCATCTAACGTTGTAACTGTTGAACTTGTAAGGAAATTTACATTTTTTAAGGAAGTACAATTTATAAAAGAACTGTTTCCTATTGCCAAATTTTCAGTAGTTTTAATCGTGACATTTGTCACACCACTACCACTAAAAGATTCTTTTCCTATTGTCTTTATAGATTCTGAAATTGTTAGATTTCTTAAAGCTGCATAGTCTTTTACAAGATAATCTGGTACAGACGAACCTATGAATGTTAAGTCTGTTACATTGTTTCCAAAAATATCAGCAAATAATAATATGTTGCTATACGCTGGAGTTGTTACATTCGTCAAACTTGGGCAATTAGTAAACGCATATTGTACAATCTTTGTTACACTTGTTGGTAAAACCAATGTTTTAAGTTTACTTAAATCTGCAACATATGACACCGTAATAGTTTCTCCACTTGTTAGGGTCAAAGTTTCTATGTTTGTACCAAACATTTGCTTAATTGAATCGTTAATATGAGGAGTCGTAACATTTACAAGGTTCGAACAACCAGTAAACGCTATACTACTAATTCCATTCATGCTATTAGGAATTTTAACACTTGTAAAAGAACCTCCCACAAAAGTGTAATTCTCTATTCGCGTTATACCATTTGGTATCACTAAATCTGTTATTAAAGCTCCATTTAAATATAAGTCGTGTGCATAATAAAGTGGGTTTGAATAACTGTTACTCTTAAAACTAATATTGCACCATGCGGTTAGGTCTGTTATGTTAACTTTTGTGAGTGATGAACAATTTTGGAACGCATTTGTACCAATACTTGTAAGTTCATCTGGAAGCGTAATATTAACAAGATTGGAATAGTCTTTAAAATAATCATTTGGAATACTCGTTCCTTTTGTTAACGTTACTGTCGTTGCTTGAGTGCCAAATATATCTGAAAACTTTGTGCCAATGATTGGTGTTGTGATTACTCTTAGACTTGAACAATATTCAAATGCAAGATAACCAATACTTGTCACGCTGTTTGGAATTGTTATATTTGTTAGTGAATAACAATTTCCAAATGCACTATAACCAATACTTGTCACACTGCTTGGAATTATTACACTAGATAATCTTGAACATTTATAAAATGTTCCAGTACCAATACTTGTCACACTACTTGGGATTGTTATTTTTGTTAGTGACTGACAATTTTCAAAAGCTCTTTCACCAATACTTGTCACACTATCTGGGATTGTTATATTTGTTAGTGACTTACAATCTTCAAATACAAGATAACCAATACTTGTCACGCTGTTTGGTATTGTTATATTTGTGAGTGACTGACACGATCTAAATGCATAATCTCCAATACTTGTCACACCACTTGGGATTGTTACACTGACAAATGAACCGTTATTGAAAACACTATCTTTTATCTTTGTCACACCATTTGGTATCACTAAATCTGTTATCTTACTTCCATTTAAATATAAATTATGGGCATACCTAAGTGGGTTTGAATAATTAAAATCAATATTGCACCATGCGGTTAGGTCTGTTATGTTAACTTTTGTGAGTGATGAACAATTATCGAATACACCCAATCCAATTTTTGTAACACTGCTTGGTATTGTTACACTGACAAATGAACCGTTATAGAAAGCATATTGTTTTATTTCTGTTATCCCACTTGGCAACACTAAATCTGTTATTAAAGCTCCATTTGAATATAAGTCGTGTGCATAATAAAGTGGGTTTGAAGTATTATAAATAAAATCAATATTGCACCAAGCGGTTAGGTCTGCAATGTCTAACCTTGTGAGTGATGAACAATTATCGAATGTATCTCTACCAATACTTGTCACACTATCTAGTATTGTAATACTAGTTAAATTTTCATAGTCTTTAAAATAATTATCTGGAATACTTGTTCCTTTTGTTAACGTTACTGTCGTTGCTTGATGGCCAAATATATTCGAAAATTTTGCATCTAGTATTGGTGTTGTAATATTAACAAGTTTCGAACAACCAGCAAATGCATCTGTATTAATGATTGTTACACTGTTTGGTATTGTTATAGTTGTGAGTGATGAGCAACCAGCAAATGCATTTTTTTCAATATCTGTTACACCGTTAGATATTGTTACACTTACAAATGAACCATTATAGAATGCATATTTTTTTATTTTTGTTATTTGATTTGGTATTACTAAGTTAGTTACTTTAGTACCATTCAAATATAAGCTGTGTGCATAATAGAGTGGGTTTGAAGAATAATAACCAAAATCAATATTGCACCATTTTGCAAGATCTGTTATGTTAACTTTTGTGAGCGATGCGCATCCGTCAAAAGCCTGAGAACCTATTGTTGTTACACTGCTAGGAATATTAATTTCTGTTAATGATTTGCAGTTACGCAAAGCATGGTTATCTATAACAGTTATATTGTTTGATAATGTAACACTTTTTAGATTAGCACAGCCAAAAAATGCCGAGTTCTCTATTTTGGTTACACTATTTGCCATTGTTACTGTTTTTATAGATGAACATTGGCGGAAAGTTTGAGGTTTTATTGTTGTTATTGTTTCTGGTATTACTAAATTCTCGACCAAGCTGTTGTTTAAATAAAGATTACCTGCAAATGGCAATGGATTTGCATGCCAATCGCTAAAGTTTATATTGCACCAGTTTTCTATGCTGTTGATGTTTACTTTAGTTAAACCATAACAACCATGAAAAGCATAATCTTTCATTGTTGTTACACTATTAGGAATTGATATACTTTCAAGTGCAGAACAATTGATAAAGGCATATGTAGGAATTTCAGTTATGCCATTTAGCAAATTTATTGTTGTAAGTGTTGAGCAGCCGTCATACGAATTTGCATTTAATTTATTAATTGAGTTGCTTAAAGTTACGGTTGTTACTTTCGTGCTCTTAAATCCACTTGCTGCGACATTTGTTACAAGTGTTCCGTTGTATTTCCTTGGAATAACAACACTGCCTGTAATCGATGAGTCTTTTGCCTTAACACTAGCCTCGCCATTTGCAACTGTGAATGCAAGTTTATCGAGCGTAGCCATTTTTGTGTAAAGTATTTTGTCTGCTGTTAGTTTTGTTATAACACCAGTATTTGTATAACCATTAACAAATGTTTCGTCACTAAACCAACCGCAGCTGTTTTCTTCTGTTGCGACACCTGTAAGTGCTGAATTGATGTAGTTATAATCAAGTGTGTTGGTTGCAAAAATAGATTCGTTTTGTACACCATCAACATTTGGGATAATCTTTGGCGAATTTGTTGTAGCTGTTCCTGACATGGTCACAAAATAAAAGCCGCTTGCGTTGCTGTTTACATCAAGCGTGCCAGCATTCATATATCCGTCTGCACCAATATTTGCGGTATTGCCTTTAATCGAACCCGTAAAGTTGGCTGCAATGTTTACCGCGCCGGCAGCAAAAATAGCTCCACCATATGATGTAGCTGTGTTGTTTTGTATATTGAGTTTTCCTGAGATATTAACAGTTGAACCAGCTGCGGCATAGATTGCACCGCCGTTTATTGCTGAGTTCCCTGTGATTGTTGTTGTACCTTTTAAGTTGAGTGTTGCACCACTTGCGACGTTAATTGCACCACCGTTTGAGCTAGATAAGTTGTTTGTTATTTGGCAATTAACGAGATTTAGT
This sequence comes from uncultured Clostridia bacterium, assembly GCA_934756675.1. Lineage (GTDB taxonomy): Bacteria > Bacillota > Clostridia > Christensenellales > UBA1242 > CAKVLG01. The sequence continues at coordinate 34,154 of CAKVLG010000009.1, forward strand.
ACCCCCCCCCGTACGTTTATGGCAGTTTCTAAGTTTCCGTCGAATACAACGTTTTCGATAGTATGTGTACCACCATTAATGGTGATAGCACCTTTGGCATTGTCTTTAATCACACCACCAGTGGCATTGAACTCGCCACCGTCTTCGACATATACGCCACTACCAGCATTTACGACACTTTCGTGACTGTGAGTTATTAACACTGTACCAAAAGATAGCACCGCTACTAACAGTACTAAGATTGATACAAAAATATTTTTAACCTTTTTCATAGTC
>CAKVLG010000010.1 GCA_934756675.1 uncultured Clostridia bacterium
ACACTGTACCAAAAGATAGCACCGCTACTAACAGTACTAAGATTGATACAAAAATATTTTTAACCTTTTTCATAGTCCACTCTCCCCACTCTAATTATTCTTCTGTTATTATTATGGCATAATAATACAATTTTAATCACTCTGCTGTCAAATAATTTTGCGGCATATTTTACGGTTTTTATTTTGAATTTCAAAAAATTACAGGCAGTCCATTTACGGGTAACTGCTGTCACTTAAATATAATGTCTTTTTAATTATTTTTAGTAGCCATTTTGTCTATAGTACTCGTCATTTTGAGCAAGGCGTCATTTGGGGTCCCCGAAAAGTTTTAGCATAAAACTTTATGGGGAAAGGAAAAACCGCGGCTTAGATGAACTTTTCGTAAGAAAAGTGATTACATTGCCCGCGTGTTTTGACGTAAAATCTACTTCAAACAATTCACATTGCACAAGAATTGCTACTTTATCTGCAGAACTATTAGCACAAAGGGGATCTTTCGACTCCATTTCATTCCGCTCAAGATGACAAGGACTATATAACAACAGCGGCTAAAAATTACACTCTCGTCTATTGCCAAATCTATAGTGTATTTTCGCGAAAAAATTATTTAACGTTAGAATTTTGATATTATAGAAAGAAATAAAAAAATCTCAGGCAGGCGTGTACTTAAGCGTACATAACTGTCTGAGATTTTTTTAATTTCTGCATTAGAATACAAAATTATAACGTTAAATTAGGCCTTTTTCTTCTTATCAGCGCTAACAAACATTTTCTTGTCGCCCTTGTAAAATCCGCAAGCTGGACATACACTATGAGCTGGAACTTGCTCGTGACATTGTGGGCATGTTGTAAGTGCAGGAGCTGTTGCCTTCCAGTTAGCTACTCTACTTCTACCTGCTGCCTTTGATACTTTGTGTTTTGGTACTGCCATTTTTGTTTCCTCCTAGTTTCTTTTGAACAAATCCGCAAACGGATTATTTTTTCCAATTGTTTCTTTTTTGCAACCGCAGTCGGTTAAATTTAAATTGTTGCCACATACTGGGCACAAGCCTTTACAATCTTCCTTACATAAAATACTAGTTGGAAAATTGAATGCGATTATGTCTTTTATTACATCGTCAAGCTCGATAATGTCGCCTTGAAGCTTGTAGTAATCTTCATCTTCGTTAACATCTTTTGCAAATGTTTCGGTCGATTCAATATTTATAACGCGCCTTAACTCCATACCACATCTATCGCACATGAGCACGCATGGCAACCATAACTTAAACGAAATCTGAAGTTTGTCACCGTTTTCCCTTGTTATTACGCCGCTAACCTTGACGTCACCATCAAACTTATGCGGAGTGTTAGCAAGCAATTTTTGGTCTGGTGCAATCTCGAACGTGAACTCACCATTCTTGCACTTGTTAATGTCAATCTTCATACTTCACCCCATGGTTAACGCTAGTATTATAAACTTTGATTTATTCTTTGTCAATTACTTTGCTAAAGTTTGTTTAGTTTCTCTAGCGATCATTAATTCTTCGTTTGTTGGTATTACAAACACCTTAACTTTAGAGTCATCGGCAGAGATAACATTTTCTTCGCCGCGAACAAAGTTTTTGCCATTTTTGTCTTTATCAAGTTTAATTCCAAGATATTCCATATCTGTTAAAACATGTTCTCTAAACTCGTTACCGTTTTCGCCAACACCAGCTGTAAAGCAAATTGCATCAACACCATTAAGAGCTGCAATATATGAACCAATATATTTTTTAACTCTATATTCATAAGCCTTTAATGCAAGTCTGCAATCGTCAGCACGTTCGCTTTGTTCATCTGAATATGCAATAGTTTCAACATCACGCATATCACCAGATACGCAAGAAAGCCCCAAAAGTCCACTTTCTTTGTTAAGATAATTGATTGCTTCTTTGATTGTTTTGCCGGTTTTATCCATAATGCTCTCTAGAACAGAAGGGTCAACATCGCCAGACCTTGTACCCATAATCAAACCTTCGAGTGGTGTGTAACCCATTGATGTATCGATACATTTGCCATTCTCAACAGCAGAAACACTCGAACCGTTACCGATGTGGCAAATGATAAACTTACCTTGTTTGCCCATAAGTTCTGCTAAGCGTTGTGAAATAAACTTGTGGCTTGTGCCATGGAAACCATACTTTCTAATCTTCCAGTCTGTGTATGCCTTTTTAGGAAGAGCATATCTATATGCATAGTCTGGAAGTGTTGCATGGAATGCTGTGTCAAATACTGCAACTTGTGGGACATTTGGCAAAACCTTTTCGCAAGATTTTATACCGAGCAAGTTTGCAGCTTGGTGCAATGGACCAAGTGGAATCAAATCTTCCATAACCTTGTATGTCTCTGGTGTAACTTTAACTGCTTTTGTAAAAGCTTCACCGCCGTGGAGAACTCTGTGGCCAACAGCTTCGATTTCATCATAAGACTTAATGACACCAATTTTTTCATCTACTAGTGTCTTTAAAACAATGTCAATTGCTTCGAGATGTGTTGGCATATTTTCGTTGCTAACATACTTTTCGCCGTGAGCTTTGTAGGTATGAACGCCGTCAATACCAATTCTTTCGCAAAGACCTTTTGCGATAACTTCGTCTTTTTGTTCATCAATAAGTTGATATTTGAGTGATGAACTGCCCGCATTAATAACTAAAATTTTCATATTTTACTCCTTATTGTTTAGATTGCAACACGGTTATTGCCATGTTTAATACTATTTCTTCACTTGTTGCACCGCGGCTTATATCGTTAACTGGTTTATTTAAGCCTTGAAGAATTGGCCCAATTGCTCTTACGCCACCAAACCTTTGAACAAGTTTATATCCAATATTACCAGCCATAAGGTCTGGGAATACAAGCACATTTGCCCTGCCTTCTACCACAGAGTTCGGACATTTAAGCTTTGCAACAGTTGGCACAAGTGCAGCATCGCCTTGAAGTTCGCCATCTACTGTAAGCGATGGATTGCTTCTTCGAATAAGCTTATATGCTCGCTTCATTTTTTGAACGCCTTCGTTTGGATTATTTTCGTCCGTTTTTGTTGTGAAAGATAATAGCGCAACGCGTGGTTTGTTGCCACAAATATCTTTCGAAATGCCACTTGCTAGGTTTGCAATATCGCAAATGTCTTGGTCAGTTGGATTTTCGATAACGCCGCAGTCGCTAAATACTATCATACCATTTTCACCATATGGCATGCCCTTTGGCACTTCCATAATAAATGAGCTCGAAACCTTACCAATACCTGGTTTTGCCTTGATTATTTGGAATGCTGGTCTAAGCACTTCTGCTGTTTCTGTAACAGCACCGCTACAAACGCCGTCTGCATCACCAGTATAGAGCATCATCATTGCAAACTTGTTATGATCTTTCATATCTTCGAGTGCTTGTTCTGGCGTCATACCCTTGTGTTTGCGAAGCTCATAGTATGTGTTTGCATAAATCTCGCGGCGGTGACCGTCGTTTTCAGGGTTAAAAATTGTGATATTTTTGAGTTCCTTTTTTGTAAAGTATTCCGAAAGCAAGTTTACGTTGCCAAGCAATATCACATGGCAAATGTCAAGCTTTGTAGCTTGTTTTGCAGCATTAATAATTCTTTCGTCCGAACCTTCGGGAAGAACTATCTTTTTACCCGAACATTTTGCCTTGTCGAGTATCAGCTTAAAAACATCTTGTTGTTTAGCCATAATTACCTTCTTGATTTTTTGTTGATTGTTTTGTATAATTGCATTATACTAGATAAAACATAAATAGTAAACTTTTTAAAAGGATTTTTTTAATGTATATTGCAATTATTTGTGAATTTAACCCGATAACAAACGGGCATGAATATTTAATAAAGCGAGCAAAAGAACTGTCGCAACTGCCAGTATTATGTCTGATGAGTGGCGATTTTGTTCAGCGCGGCGAGCCAGCAATTCTCGATAAATACACCCGTGCCCGCCATGCAATTGCCGCTGGTGCTGACGTTGTTTTGGAGCTGCCTACAATATATTCGCTTGGTGCAGCCGAAAAGTTTGCTAGCGGTGCAATTAAAATATTAAACGCCCTTGGCTGCGTCAGTCACATCATTTTTGGCAGTGAATGTGGCAACATAGAACAAATTAATTCCCTTTGCGACCTAAAATTGCACGAAACAGAAACACTAAAAGCAAAGCTCAAAGCTTATCTTGATGACGGATATTCATATAGCGCCGCCATGCAAAAAGCAATGATCAGCGAAGAGCCGACTTCTGCTTCATTCTTCGAAGGTTCTAATAATATTTTGGGGCTAGAATATGTAACAGCAATAAAAAAGCAACAAGCTTATATTACCCCACTTACCATAAAACGCATAGACAATGGCTATAATTCTACAAACGCCACTAGCAATTATGCAAGTAGCAGTCTTGTTCGCAAGCTTGCTGCTAGCAGCGACACCGCCTTTAAGATCGAAGAATATGTGCCATCATTTGCCGTTTCACCAATTATCACTAACCCGAAGGTCAATCAAAAAGCATATGAAACATTGATTATAAATAAAATACGCGAAAATGAACCGCGTGACCTTGAAAAATATTTTGATTACAACGAAGGCATTGAATATCGCATAAAAGAAATGTGCGACAAATACTCTTCACTTCAAATGATTACTGAAATGGCGGAAACCAAGCGCTACCGCTCGGCACGCATAAACAAATTGCTTATTTACCCACTTCTTGGCATAACTAAACAAATAATGAATGGTATTAAGCGTGAAGTTCCAGCTGTTAAAGTTTTGGCAATGAAGAACGATGCAAAAAACGCTCTTTCGGTCTTAGGTAAAAATGTTGACCTAATTGTTCGAAGCGAAAACATAGACTCTTTGCAAGGCACTAAGCGCGATGTGTATGAAATTGACCTTAGAGCATCTAATTTATATAACCTTTTGATTGGCTTGCCAAATAATATGGACAAAAAAATAGGAACATTATTCATATAAAAAACACCACGGTTGTGGTGCTTTTTTTATGCAAAGATTTGCGGATCTTTTTCTGTTTGTTTTTTGTTTTCTCTGTTTCTAACTTCGGCTTCCTTTATATTTCTATATTGTTGTTTCTTTTGTTCGATTATTTTTTCTTCTTTTTTAGCAGTCTTAATCTCTTGCTTTGTTACAGGTGCTGGCACTGTCCATTCATAAGAACGTTTCCATTCGTTATGACCAAAAACATCTGAAAGCAAATACATTAAAAACAACAGAACAATCATCAAAGAGCCCGGTGCAACGCCATATGTCGCAATCACTATAACCCAAAGCATGCAAGCTGTTCCAACGGCAATATATCTGACTGTGAAGTATTCTTGATAGCGATAACTTCTAAGGTATGCACTTACACCAAGCATAATAGCAGATATTGTATCGAGCAAGCCAAATACTTCTTCTTTTATGCCAGCGGTTAAAATCGCACTAAATGTAAACACAAAAAGAACAACAAGCAATGTATAATATTTTTCGGAACCTGTCATATAATGGTCTTTTATAATACCTGTGTCTTCTTTGTCAAAATTTTTCAAACAAACCATAAATTGCAAAGGAATATATATAAGTAAGTGCAAATATGCATGTGCATACAAACCATTAAGAAAAGCAAAATGTGCATAGAGAACGCTCACAATAAACCCAAAGATTAGCGATACATATTTTTTGAAATCACAAAAGAAATTCCAAATAGCACCGCAAAGCAATAACAAAAATGCAGGCCACGTTTCCGCACCAGCCAAAACTAACGCAATGCCAAGTGCACAACAAAACGAAGCAATTATTAGATTATATGTGCTAACACCCTTTTTAAGTAAACGCTTGTTGCCAGAGATTTCATCTTTTGCAAAAATCATAGCAGCTCCTTTTTTTACATACAATTTATTATGGTTTCTTGTAATTATAATACATTAGTTTCAAAAAAAAGTAAAATAAATATATCAGATTTTATTATAACAATTTTAGTCACAATTTTGATTATTATTTTAGTTTCGAGTCCTTCTAAGTATGCAAAAACGACATATGGCGGTCTGCAGCTGTTTGCACTAAACGTTTTCCCTACGCTTTTTCCGTTTATTTTTCTTTCAAAAATAATATCATCACTCCAAACTCCAATAATAATCTCTTCTAAATTATCACGCACAGCAACCAAAGTATTCCGCTCTCCACCAATCGTTATTTATGTCTTTTTTCTCAGCATTGTATGCGGTTATCCGATAGGCGCAAAACTTGTTAGTGACTTATATGACAGCAAAACAATCAATCAAACACAAGCAAAAACAATGAGCTATTTTTGCTCGACTTCTGGCATTTTGTTTATCGTTGGCACAATTGGAAACATTATGTTTGGCTCGAGCAAAATTGGCGTTATTATTTATGTTTCGCATATAATTGGTTGTTTTATTGGCGGTCTAGTTCTCTCTAGATTAGATAAACATTTTGACGTGCAAGCAAAACCGCTTGAACAAAAAGGTAGCAGCAATATCTTTTCTTCTAGCGTTTGGGCGTCTGTTAAATCAATACTAATTGTTGGCGCATATATAACCCTATTTTGCTTGTTCTCTAGTATAATTTGCGACCTTTTTATCACAAGGCTTGCTGGCAATTTTTTTAATAAACTAATTGGCACAATAAGTGGAAATAGTCAAGTTTTTCAGTGTGTTATGTCTGGCATAATAGAAATGACAAACGGCTGTTATATGCTTTCACGCTTTATTAGCCCTGCCGCTGTTATTATTTGCTGCGGTCTTGTATCTTTTGGTGGATTTTCTATTATTCTCCAGTCTTTAACATTTTTAAAAAATACCAAAATAAAAGCACGAACTCTTGTGTTAACTAAGTTCGTGCATGCAATATTCTCTATTTTAACTTGTTTGCCACTAGTCATCATTTTGGGTGTCTGAACGCTTTTTTATGCTTGAGCCAACAATACCATTTAATTCTTCACGGTTACTTCTTACAATGTTAAGATTTTCCATTAAGTAGTCTTCAACCGATTTTAACATTTTGTCGATATTAGATTTTACCGTAGCCAAGATTTGAGCAGAACGCTTGTTTGCATTTTCGATAATCTCGTCAGCTTCTGCTTCTGCTTTTTTCACAAGTTCACTTTCACTAAGCAATTGCTCCACCCTGATGTTTGCTTCTTTCAAAGTGTTATCTGCTTGCTGTTGAGCTTGTTCAATGATTTTATCTTTTCTACCAAGAATGTAGTTGGCTTCTTGCATTGCTGGTGGCAAAGACCTTTTTAATTCTTCAATAAGTTCTCCGCATTTTTCAACGTTAACAACGGATTTCTTTTTGCTGAATAAAAAGTTGGACGAGCCCGTGAGTTCTTTTTCTAACTCTTCTATAATTACTTTAATATCCATTTATTTGTCTTCGACAATAAAATCTATTGTCTTATCTCCATATTGTTTTGACCTTATTATTATATACAAGTCATCAATAGATTGCAAATATTTTTCTGTCAAATGCTCAAAAATTATTAAACCTTCGTCTGCGAGCAACCCACTTTTTATGATTTTTTCTACACTTTTCTCCCCCATGTCACTATTATATGGCGGGTCAATAAAAACCAAATCAAATTTTGTTTTTCCTTTGAAGTAATCAAGTGCTTGCAAATAGTCTTTTTGAATAATTTCAAAATTACTCATGCGGTCGGTATTGCGTTTTATCACCTTTATAGCGTCACTAGATTTATCAACAAAATAAGTCTTTTTTGCACCGCGGCTTATACATTCAATACCAAGAGCCCCGCTACCTGCAAAAAGATCCAAAACAACGCTACCGCTAATGCGATCGTCTATAATTGAAAACAAAGATTCTTTTATACGTGTTAATGTAGGTCTTGTGCCTTGCTCTGCACTAATAAGTTTTCTACCCCTAAACATTCCTGCGATGACTTGCATACAATCTCCCTTTTAACCCGTTTTGTAATTCCGGTTAATATTTCATAAGATATTGTACCACAATGCTTGGCATAATCGCAAATGCTAGCGGCATTATTTCCAAAAACAGTAATTTTTTCGCCAATATTAAGTTTATTTTCTCCGGTATCAATAAAAAGACAATCCATACAAACATTGCCAATAATTTTATATTTATTGCCATTTTTATCACAAACTTCAAAGCCTTTACTCGTCCGTCTAACACCATCACCATAACCAATGCCAACTGTCGCAACAAACATATCTTTGCTTGCGGTATAAGCATGTTCATAGCCCAGTTGCTCGCCTTTTTTAAGTCTTTTTGTTGCAATAACTTCACTTTCTAGGCTTGCGTTCTTTTCGTAACAATAAATACCAGGTCGAACCATATCAAAATGCGATGTTATGTCTGGCAGAGCACCACTCGCAGATATATGAAATATCGGGCGAAACCCCATTTTTTTTGTTATGTGCTTAAAGCTGACAAACTTAAACTTTTGTTTGCGAATAAGTGAACTGTCCGCACTATAATAATGCGAATATACACCGCTCAAATTTAAAAACTCATTGCCTTTTATATACTCTAAAATTTCCACGAACTCTTTTGCGTCATCCACACCAAACCTATGCATTCCAGTGTCTATTTGCACATGTATTTTGGCAATTTTATTCAACTCTTCCGCAGCGGCAGCTGTTTCTTTTAGACGCGACAGACTATCTACCGAAATTTCCCCACTAAATGTAATAGCATCTAAAATTTCAGATTTAATAAGTGGCGACAAAATAATGACCGGCTTATATATTCCACACTTTCGTAAATGCATAAGTTCACTCACTTTTGCAACAGCAAAATAATCGACTAAATTATACATTTTTTTACACACCAAAACATCGCCAAAGCCATAGCCATCAGCTTTAACAACCATGCAAATTTTTGCAGAGCTAACTCTTTTTATGTTTTGCAACTGCTCACGCATTTTCTCTATATTAATAATTAACTTGTTTATGACCGTTTACCTCTTCTGTATTGTATGCGGTCAAATAAAAAAGTGGCATTAAATCTCAATGCCACCGTCAACTGTAATAACTTGTCCTGTAATAAAATCCGCCTTGTCGCTTGCCAAAAACGTTACAATACCCGACACATCACTTGTCTCACCAAGCCTGCCAAATGGCGTTGCATTTTTTAGTTCTTCACGCACGCTTTTGTCATAGCATTTGCACATGTCTGTGTCGATAACTCCAGGGCAAATAGCGTTTACGCAAACATGATTGAGTCCATATTCTTTTGCCATTGCCTTAGTTAAACCAATAACACCAGCCTTGCTAGCACTATAAACAGTTTCCATGCTGCCACCACGCTCGCCCCAAATAGACGAAATGTTGATTATTTTTCCGCTCATATTGCTAGCCATAATTTTAGCCGCATGCTTTGAGCAAATAATTGTTCCATATAAGTTAACATCTAATATTTTCTTGATAGACGCGTAAGATTGGTCAATAAGCAAACAGTCTTCACATATACCACTGTTGTTAACCAAACAATCGAGCGTGCCATATTTTTGCAAGATTCTGTTAAACATGCTTTCCACTTCGCTTTCTTTTGACACATCAGCTTTAATTATCATGGCGTCACTGCCAAGTGATAAAACCGCTTTTAGTATTGCTTTTGCCTCTTTTTCGCTCTTGTTATAATTTATAATCACATCATAGCCAAGATCGGCAAAATCTAGAACAATTTGTTTACCAATTCCCTTTGCCCCACCTGTAACTAAAACTACTTTTTTCATAATTTACCTCAAGACGATTATATATAAAGAATAAAAAAAAATCAATAAGTTGAAAAATATTGTTGCTTTTTTAGAAAAATATGTTATAATAAAACACGTTACCACGATTTTGTGGGTCATTAGCTCAGTTGGTAGAGCATCTGACTCTTAATCAGGTTGTCCGGGGTTCGAGTCCCCGATGACCCACCAAAAAAACAAACAGAAAGACTACGCAAGTGGTCTTTTTTGTTTGCTTTATTTACATCGGGGACTCGAACCCTGAGAGGGCGGCAACCGTTTAAAAAACTCCCCTGTGGTGAGTTTTTAGATTGACGTGCGAGAAGCTTCGCTTCGATGCAGATGACAACGCTGTTGGCATGTACCCCGATGCCCCATTACTTTTGCTTTTGTAAGTATCCATTTAAATACTTTTTGTTTTTATTTCCTTTGATTTGAGCAAAATTAAATTCGTGTTTGTGATATGTAATAATTTGGTCTATGTTTTAACAAAAAATATTAAAAACTAACGTAAAAATTGTTTTATTTTTAATTATTTAACAATTTGTATTTACGAAAATAATTTTTGTTGTGATTCTTTATACAATATGATATAATTTATTCATAATATTACATAAGGGAGTAATTATGAAATTTTTTAGAGGTTTAAAGGCAACGTTTGAAGCTATCGGAAAACTTTGGAGAATAGAAAGTAAAAGAGATGCCGAAATCAATCGCAATCCAACAGAAGAAGAATTAAAAGATAACAAAAAAGGAAAATTATCTATTGTTGTAACTATTGTCAGCACCATTGTTTATTTGATTGCATTCATATTGGTTGCTAGTTCATGGCAGGTAAATATTGGCTTGGGTATTTTTGTTTTAGTTTTGGTTTTGATTTTTGCACCTTCAATTCAAATAAAAGCAATCAATTTAGCCAAACAACAAAGAAAAATCAATGGAAAAGGCACTACAGCATTGATTCTTGCAAATGTTTTACCAACCATTGCATTGGTTGGTGGTGTACTATTCTTTGCACTTGGTGGAATGCATATTTTCTTTAAATAAGAAAACAAAACACAAAAAAATACAACCTTGCTTGGTTGTATTTTTTTTGCTTTAAAATTTTTTATTTTTTCTTTTTGGCTCTTAACACGCTTATAAGTATGTAAGCACCAATAAGCAAAATTATTGAGCCTATCATAATTCCATACATGGTTCCAATGCTTACTTGATTGCCAAAAAAGTATACATTGCAGTCAATATTATCTTTTATGCCAGATATAACCTCTGCAGAAATTCCTTGTTTAGACATTTCTCTAAATACACCATTCAAAGCATGATATTTGAGTAGAGATGTTCCATATGTCCCGGGCAAAAATGCTAAAACATTTTGCATAACCGCACCCATTTGAGATATAGGCATATAAGCTCCACATATAAAGCCATACCCGGCACTAACAATAGTTCCAACAGCAGATATTTGTCCTTGAGATGATAGAAAACAATTTATAATTGAAGATAATGCTGTTCCAAACAGACTAAGCATAAATAAATCTATAAAAATTAAAACTACATCTCCAAATGACATATACCAACCTGTTGCTCCAATATAGATAAAGCATGCAACTGTGCCAACAAGCGCAACTAGCAAAGTGGCAAATAAAGATGCAAAATAATATGACATTGCAATGGTAGATTTTTTAGTCGGAGTAATATACATGTCTTTTTTTGTGCCATTAACCTTGTCGGAAACCATAAGCATATTTGCACAAAAAGCAACGGTTACACAACTTACAGCAAATAAAGATGAAAATAATTGTCCGTTTACAATCCCATATTGTATTTCCTCTGGAAGTCCTGCTGGTAAGCTTTGTTTATAAATTTTAGCTAAAAAAGTTACAAATAATACTAATAATATGATAGGTGTTATAAGAGAAGTAAAGAACATTCCTTTATCTTTAAAAAACATTTTCATGTTTCGTTTGGTTATGTAAAATAAAGTCTTCATCTTAATTACCCTCTACGAGTTTTTTACCAGTTACAGCCAAAAACACATCATCCATTTTACCTTTTGTTATTTCAAAATCTTTAAATAACTTTGGATATTTTATAATAAGATTTTTTGCTTCTTCGGTATCTTTAACTTCAAGCCTGAAAAAATCTCTTATTTTTTCATATGAGACGCCTAATTTTTTAACATTTTCTTCGGTTTCATTATATATATTTATAAAATCGCCCGAATATTTGTTTTTTAAGTCTAAGGGAGTTCCTTCGGCAGATATTTTGCCATTATCAAGAATAATAACATAGTCTGCATCAGATGCTTCTTCCATATAATGAGTGGTTAAAAATACTGTCATATTTTGTTTTTTTCTACAATTATCAATAACAGACCATAATGTTTTTCTTGTCTGTGGGTCAAGACCAGTAGTTGGTTCATCTAATATTAGTATTTGGGGATTGTGTAAAAGAGCTCTAGCAACATCAATTCTTCGCCTTTGTCCACCTGAAAGTTTTCCAACAGTTCGATTGAGTAAATTTTTAAAATCTAAAAGTTCAGCAAGTTCAAGAATTCTTTTATTGGCTTCTTGTCCATAAATTTCATAAAGACTAGCACGGGAAATTAAATTATCTTTTACAGTTAAAACTTTATCTAAAACAGAGTTTTGAAAAACGACACCAATTTCTTTTGTTATACTTGAAATTTGAGTGTCAATATCTTTGCCATCTATTATGACCTTTCCATTATCTTTGTTAAGAGTTCCACACATGATTGAAATAGTGGTACTTTTCCCAGCACCATTTACACCAAGAAACGCAAATAATTCACCACGCTTAACTTTAAATGATAAATTATCAACAGCATGGATATCTCCAAAAGATTTATCAAGTTTTTCAATTTCTATAATATCATTTTCCATAACAAATCTATTCCTTACAACAGTCTTTTTAATTGTAGAACTTTAAGCCAAATTTTGTCAAATATCTGAATATTTAAAGTGAGAATTTTTTTAATACAATTCTTTAAAACTCAGTCATTTCAAACTCGTCTAAAATTGAACACTAAAAAGTGCCAATTTCTTTGCCATATTTTATTCTTATTTCTTCAACAATTTGTGGCGTAAGTTCAAAGTATTTAACATCTTTCACCTTTGCAGTTGCCGTTACGTCTTTGCCAGTTTCTTTTAATAGTATCTCGTCTCCAACAGAAACTTTATTGTATGGAGCAACTCTATGCATACCCCATCTACTTTCAATTGTTTTTTCACCACTCAAAATCATATTAAAGAATTTTTGCTTCAAGATTGCAATATGTTGCATAAAATCTCATTTAATTAAATATTTTTACCGTAGTAAAGCACTAAATCGCCGTCTTCAACAAAGCTTGTTATAAATTCTGTATAGCCAAAATGTAAATATATGGCAAGGTTTCTACTTTCTTTTGCTTCGCTACCTATTGTTAAATACTTTATACCTTTTTCTTTTGCATATTGTTCAGCCATTCTTACAAGTTTAGATATATGCCCCTGACCTTCATACTCTTTATCTATTCTAAACGCATTCATGTTTGCAATATTTTTGCCGTCACACAGCATTGGTCTGTTTAAAACAGCTGAACACTCTGGCGAAAATAGCACTGTAATTTGCCCTATTGGCTCGTTATCATCAACAACAACAAATGTTGTTGCTTTGCCAGTTTTATTGTAATCAATGTATTGCCCTTTCCAACGAACCCAACGTTCTTCGTTGTTGTGCTTTTTTATATCTTTATTCCAGATCTTCTCTAAATCTTCAATAGTTGCTTGTCTATATTCTATCATCTTGCTTATATCCTTTATTTTCATTTAATCTTTGCTTGCAATACAACTCGTATTTTTTAAGCATTCGTTGCATAGCTCTATCGTCAACACTAATAAGTTTTTTTGCTTGATCAATTGATACCCACTTTATTTCAGTAGATTCGTTAGACACTTCAAAAGTCTTGTCTTTAACCAAAAATAAAAAATTTATGTCATAATGAAAATGCTCAGGTTCGTTTTTCTTTGTACTATATGCTATTTGTTGAACGTCGACATCAAAAATCTTGTTTGAAACAAGCTCACATTCAAAAATTCCAGCTTCCTCACTTATTTCTCTGCGAGCAACATTATAGCAATCGCTTTCTCCGTCACAATGCCCACCAAATTGGAACCACATTCCAGTCTTTTTATGATGATTAAGCAATACATTACCTTTGCCGTCAACAACAAGCCCACCAGCAGTTATATGTCCCTTTAAATTTGACCTATCATAACAATTGATGTTATTTGTTAAAAAATTTAATACCGTTGCCACATTTTCTTTTTCTTGCTCATTAAATGGCTTATAGTTGTTAAGCTCATCAACTAGATTAAATTCGTGGTATATAATTTCTTTACCAAGTTTATTTGCATAATCGATTTCAAGTTTGGTAGAATTGCCCAGATAGCCACCTATGTTTACAACATAAATCGCATCTGAAAGTTCAATCCTTTTTAGATGTTCTTTTTTTAATAGTTCCACATCTTTACTTGACAAGTTAGATGCATCTATATCATAAACACATTGCAAAACACAATAGCCGTTGAATAGTGCCAAATTCCTTGCGACTTTCTGCATTTCCTTTGCAAATTTCATGCTTCCACAAACTGTAACTACTTTCATATTACTCTCCCGAAAAATCTATTAGTCAATAAATGTATATTTTGATTTATCGATTTCTTTTTTATTTGTGTTTTTAATTTCTGGATAACCAATAGACAGAGCAAGATAAATTTCATATTCATTTGGTATTTTAAATTGACCTTTGTTACTTTCATCAATGGCCCAACTTATATCTTGAATTATACAACTACCCAAACCCAAACTTTCTACCTCAATTGACATATTTTGGACAGCGAAACAGCAATCGTTTTTGGAATATGGTAGGTCTTTTTTATTACAAATTAAAATCATAATACTAGGGTTGTAAAATGGATCATAATTAGGTTGTTTTGCTAACCATTTTCGCCTCGCATCGTCTGAATTAGCAAATGCTTTTATTGCCAAATTTTTAAGATTGTTTATAACGCTTTTATCTTTAATCACAACAAAAAACCAAGGCTGTTTATTCATAGCACTTGGTGCAGACAGCCCACAATTTATTATTTTTATAATGTCATCATCTAAAACTTGTTTATCTTGAAACTTTCGGCAACTATGTCTAGTTGTTATAACATTATATATTTCATCGCTAATTATCACTTTTCCCTCCATACCACTTCATTCCTGCACCAACGTCATCATTTGGTCTTGCCACAAAGCCAAATTTTTCATAGTTTAATTATAACACAACTTAGTGCCGCCGGCAAACGCATTAAACAAAAGAAATGAAAAAGCACTCGCGTAATAGCAAGTGCTTCTTTTTTATTTGTTATATTTATCCGCATAAAACCCGCTATCATCGAGAATGTCGAAGCATAGTCCTTCATAAAAACCAGCTGAAGAATTGATATTATCTAGGTGATTTACAATTTGTGTAAGCTCTTCTTTCGAAACTTTTTCTTTGTTTATTTTGTCATCTAGCATTTTTAGGTTTTCGATAAATTCATCAAAAGAATTAGCCACGCGAGAAATTATATTCCAATCATCAATAAAAAGCGTATACACTGGCAATCTTTTGTCGTTAGTATCAACAATAATTGGATCACCAAGGTCGCATGTGGAACCAATTACATATACATTTTCGCCAACAATATTTGCCCAATCTTCGATTGGTTCGTGTTCGTCTGGGTATACCCTGAACCCTTCTTGTGCTAATTCAAAACTCTCTGGCGCAATAATTTCTAGTTGCTCGCGATTAATTATCTTAAATAATCTATACTTGTTTTCCTCTAATTTTTTTAATAATTCTTCCATGACTACTCCTTTATTTCATAATATCTTTCACAATTTTCAAAATCTGTTCAAGCTCGCCTGGTTTTTTAAACCTATGGTCAGCACCTTTTATGTAATAAATATTATAATCACTGCAATTTGACTTAAAAAATTTATCATTATCAACTACGCTTACAACATCATCTTGGTCGCCTTGAATAACATCAATATGCATACCAAATTTTGCATCTTTTAAGCTGTTTGATTTAAGCTCTTGCAAAAATGCTTTGTCTATTATTAATTCTTTTTCAAAACCAAGATTTTGTTGGTTCTGCATAAGATCATCTATTGTTAGGTCATGGCATGGCAAAATGTTGTTTTCTAACACTTCGTCCATAAAAATTGCTGGCGAACGCAAGATTATGTGCAAGTAATTATATTTATCATGTTTCAAGTGATTTAAAAGCAAATATGCACCAAAACTTGTTGCGAAAAAAGAAATTGGTACATCTTTATATTTTTGTTTCACGTAACTTGTAACTTTATCTAAATATTCAAAACAATTTTCAAGCCTTAGTGTTCCTGTTGTTTTATCACCACCATGACAAGGCAAATCAAACGCCAATGTGAGCGTGTTATCACCCAGCAAACTCGCTACAGCACTAATAACAGAACTTTCACAGTCGCCCGCAAAACCGTGCACAGCAATAAGCACTTGTTTTATTTCATTTTCCGGATAAAATACTTTACAATTTATATTCTCTATTTTCTTATTGAACATTTATATTTTTTCCTACAATAAATAGCTAAACAGCCAAATTACAATTAAATGCAATGGATAATATACATAGAACATCCATTTCATAAACTTGTTGACGTTTTTGTTTCGTCCGCGCTCGCCATTATAGAGTGCTATAACTGGCAATGCAAGCACAACACCAAGTTGAATTAAACCATAAACCTTTGAAAGTGCAAAGAAATATACCGCCGCATAAATAAGTGCATAGAACAAGCACCAAAGTATCTGACTTTTCAGTTTGCCACGGTTAGAACCAATGCTAAGCACGAATAGCGAAGCAATACAACTCCAATCGGCTGGAAAAGCTGCCACACAGAGCAAAATAATCAAAATTGGCTTTAACCATGATTTAATCTTTTCGCTATAGTTAATTCTAAGCATCACAAGACCAATAAAAAGTGACCACATAACACTTGTTTGGTTGAACAAATGTCCCACAACACCATTGCCCGTTGCAAATGATACTAGTGCTAGATAGCCAAATTCTTTGAATGCTAGCGATTGCAACATATATGGCACGTGAGAAATCAACGCAAAAATAAACAATCTACGAGTATACTTTTTAATGTCGTGCGTGTAATGAAACCCCTCGGCAATACAAAAACACATAATCGGACAAGTAAGTCTGCCGATGACATGCATAATTATTGCAAGCGGAGCCGTTGAATATGAAGGAAAAACTGCCCATGCAATATGGTCGATAGTCATAGCTATTATTGCAATAAACTTAATCATATTGGAATTTAGGCACTTTCTTTTGTTTTCTTCCATACACATATTGTAACAAAAAAAGTCAGCATATACCAAGTGATTTACTGACCTTTTGCATTATTCATTTATTATTTCTTCGCTACTAGATTTTTGCGGTCTATTTGTTTTCAAAAGCAGACGTGGTGACGGATTATATGTTTCTGAATACAATTCAGCTATAATTGCATAGTTGCTGCCGAGTAACCCTTCTAGCCTATTCATTCCGATGTCTGTGTCTATGTATCCGCGGCATTGGTGCAAACCAAACGCTAAGTCGTTTAGCTCGTGCCCACATCTTTGTTTATACAGTTCGCGAAGCGCCGCATAATCGCCTTGCTTATGCAATGTTAACATTTGTTTTTTACCAACAACTCTCGCAATATGTTCAGCTGCTCTTTCATACACCTTATATACACCAAGTGGTGCATAAATACCTACACCATACATAACTTCATCATAGCATTTTTCTTTGTATGTCGTTATTCCTTCGTTAAGTTCGCAAAGATCAAATGCACAAGTTAAGTTTGCCCTTAATGCTTGCTTTGTATTGCAAAAACCAGAATTAAATGTCATACTGTTTTGTATTTGTTTAAGTTCTTTTTCGCTAAATGCTTTAGCAAGATTATTCTTGCTACGAAGCTTTATTATTTCTTCTTTAGATAGTGGCATTTCCCACTTTGTTAAAGCGCAATGGTCAAATTCGTGTCTAATGGTTGAATCAATATACATTCTTTTAAGTCGTTTTCTACCAATGCGTGCGACATAACTTTCATTAAGTGGCATAGCGATCAAAAAAGGATTGGTATAGATTGTGCCCTTGTTTGGTTTATATTGTCCAGAAACAAACAAGTACCCAGCAAGTATTTGCAAGATATTGACGCTGTCTAACTTGTTTTTAATGCTTGTGCTCAAGTTTTGCAAAATATTATCTGCAAGTTCATTTATGTCAAAAATGTCGCCATAAGCAACTTTGTTGCAATACAAATAATTCAGACAATAAAAAATAGTCTTGTCGTTTATACCTTTATCCATAAGTCCACATATGACTTTGTTCGAAATTGGCGTACCAATTGTGGCAACATATTTTTTAAACTCGCTGTCGTTGATTTTCATATTTTTATTATACAACTATTATCAAAAAAATTCAATACTAACATAAAATTTCGGTATTATATCACACATAACATTCGATAAAATCTGACAAAAATGAAGATTATTCTTTTTCTCGAGCTAAATTTTAAAAAGCATATTGCACATCAATTAGCTTAGTGTTATACTAAATGAAATAAAAAATTTAGAGGTATTATATGAAAAACAAAAGAACATTTTTTGCTATTAAACCTGGCTACGCTGACAACATTAATATTGTGTACTACATAATTACTAAACTTGAAGACTCTGGCTGCAAAATTCATAGCGAACACGAAGTTAAATATGATTTCAATTCTGCCATGACTCACTATGCTTCTGTTCCAGAAAAATTTAGACGCGGTGCTGCTACTTACCTTTCTAGCGGAAACATTTTAGCTTTAATTCTCGAAGATAACCGTCCAGAAAACGCACGTGGTTGTGACTTTATCTCTCACGTAAGAAACGTTCTTGGCGACACAAAATGTACAACACCTGGAACAATTAGATTTGATGTAACTCACAGCGGTATTTTTGAAGGTGAAGTTGATAACATTCGTAATTCTTATGGCGACCCAAGCATTGGTATCGACAATATCACAATGAATGTTGCTCACGCTTCAGACAGCGAAGAAAGCTTTAAACGTGAAGTTAGCATCTTGAACAATGTTCTCGATAGCTACCATTACCTTCCAGTTATTGCTGACCCAGAAGATTACGACGAACCAAACGCTTAAACTTTTTTAAAAAAAGAGCCAAACTTGATGTTTGGTTCTTTTTTTTGCAATCTTTCTTAATTGTACATAAAGATAAAACTTGCAAAAACATAAAATTATATGTATACTTTTAGCATGAGTAAAGTAAAATCTTTTGAATACAAAGGCATTCACTTAGTTTACAAAAAAAACAAAATCAACAAAGCTAGTGATGTTAGTTTTGGTATAACTACTGGCGCCTATCAAGACGGTAGACACCAAGGGCTTGCTCATTTGTTTGAGCATTGCATGTTTTTTGGAACAAAAAAACACAGCTTTGAAGAGTTTAAATCATTGCGTGAAACGTTGTGCCCTAGCCTTAATGCCGCAACTTCAGAAAGAGGCATGCGCATGACTTTTTACGAAAGTTCCAGGGACCTTGAAAGTGTTTTAGAATTCACATCTGACCAATTCTTTAATTCGCTCCCAACAGAGTCACAATTCGAGAATGAGAAAAAAGTCATTAGCAACGAAATTGCTAGGTCGCAGCAACAATCAAAACAAAAATTTATAAATGCTCACCTAAAGATTATTCGCGACAAAAAGCATAGCCCACTTGATGTTACTGGCACAAGTGCATCGCTTGCAAAAATAAAAATTAGCAATATTAAAAAGTTTAGGCAAAAATGGTACAAAAGGCAAAACTTCTGTTTTGTAATATTTACTAGTGTCAGTCTTCATAAGGTTAAAAAGCTAGTCGATAAATACTTTTTACCATATCTTGAAGACGATCCAAGTTTTGTTCCTTTCGACTATAACATTACATTTGAAAATCCTAGCAAAGTTCAGTTTGTTCACAATAAAACAAGTAAGCTTTCAAGTATAAAAATATCAAAACTCATTTCAAGTTATTCTCTTACAAATGCGGTATACTTGAACGCTGTTAGCGATTGCATTAGTTTTAGATTGCGTGAATTATTCCGTGAAAAAAGCGGACTCACATACGAAAGACCAATATTTTCTTACTATCAAAACAAAAACGGCGGATATATCGCTTTCACGCTAAAAGTTTTGCCGGAAAACATTAACAAAGCACTTGATGTTACTAAACAAATGTTTTTGGACTTATATAATAACGGCTTCACCCAAAACGACTTAGATAAACTCAAACTTCTCGAAAAGCGTGCGAGAGATGTTGCCGAAAAAGCAAAAGCACATGGTAAAGCGACATCAATGTATGTGATATACTTGGAACGCGGTAAATTCGAAGATACAAGAATTTGGAGACGCACAAAAAAACAAATCAACGTACAAAAACTAAATGATTTTGTAAAAGAAATTCTTTCGCCAAACAATGTTTATGTCACAATTATGGCAGATAAAAAACAGAAAAAATGCTATTCTAACGCCAAAATCTTAGAAATGTTTGGCGCAAGCAAAAACAAATCACTTGACAAACAAATGCCAAGTGTCCAATAATAATACAAGAGGTACAAGTTATGCAAAAACAAGATGTAAGAAAATTATATGAAAACACTAACGCATATGACGGCAAAGAAGTCACTGTTGGTGGTTGGATTCGCAGCGTTCGAAACTCTAAGACATTTGGATTTATGGATTTAAATGACGGCACATGCTTTAATGGTGTGCAAGTTATTTTTGACGATAAACTTAATAACTTTGAACAAGTAGAAAAATTAAACACTGGTTCAAGTGTTCTTGTTTCGGGTACACTTGTTTTAACGCCAGAAATGCGTCAACCATTCGAAATTCATGCTAAGAATATCGAGATTTTGTCTAGCACAGACGAAAGCTATCCACTTCAAAAGAAACGCCACAGTGTCGAATTCTTAAGGGAAATTGCTTATCTCAGACCACGCACTAACCTATTTAATGCAGTATTTAGAGTTAGAAGTGAAACAGCTTATGCTATTCACCAATTCTTTCATGAAAGAGGGTTTGTTTATGTGCACACACCAATAATTACTGGTGCTGATTGCGAAGGCGGTAGCGATGTATTTAGAGTTACAACCCACAATATTTATGACAAAGAAAAAATGAAAGATGCAACTCCAGAAAATGATTTCTTTGGCAAAAAAGTATTCTTGACCCCAACAGGTCAGCTCGAAGGCGAAGCTATGGCACTTGCTTTTAGTAAGGTATATACTTTTGGCCCAACATTTAGATCAGAAAACAGTAACACAACAAGGCATGCCAGCGAATTTTGGATGATTGAACCAGAAATCGCCTTTTGCACGCTTGAAGATATGATGAAACTCGAAGAAGATATGGTTAAATATCTCATCAATTATTTATTTGAACATTGTGCAACCGAGCTCGAATTCTTCAATAAATTTGTAGACACTGGATTGCTCGAAAGATTACATAATGTCGTAAATAACGATTTTGCACGCGTTACATATACCGAAGCTGTTGCAATGCTCGAAAAAGTTAACGACCGATTTGAATACAAAGTTTCTTGGGGCACTGACCTTCAAAGTGAACATGAAAGATATTTGTGCGAAGAAGTATTTAAAAAGCCACTTTTCGTAACAGATTATCCAAGAGAAATAAAAGCATTCTATATGCGTCTTAACGACGATAACAAAACTGTTGGTGCTTGTGATTTGCTTGTTCCTAGCATTGGTGAAATTATGGGCGGCAGTGAAAGAGAAGAACGCCTTGATGTATTACTTCAAAAATTAAAAGACTTTGGACTTAAAGAAGAAGACTATTGGTGGTACGTTAACCTTCGTAAATTTGGTGGCGTAAAACATAGCGGCTTTGGATTGGGCTTTGAAAGATTTTTAATGTATGTTACTGGCGTTAACAACATTCGCGACGTACAACTATTCCCTAGAACTCCAAAAAATTGCGAGTATTAATAAGGATTTACAAATGATAATAACTCTTGTAGCAGATGTTTATGGTCAACAAAATAACGGTACAAGCATAACAGCTTCTAGACTTGTTGAAAATCTAAAACAGCGCGGGCACGAAGTTCGCGTTGTTTCCACCTATGAAAGTGATGACCCACACTATTATAGTGTGAACAGACGCAACTTTGGTCCACTTGATTATTACATACGCGTAAAAAATGGCGTAATTTTGGGCAAGCCAGATAAAGATAAAATTTGGGCGGCGATAAAAGGTGCTGATGTCGTCCATTTTTTGTTACCTTTTAAAATGAGTAAATGTGGCGTGGACATGTGCATTGAACATGGCATTCCATTTACAACCGCGTTCCATTGCCCACCAGAAATGATTTCTATGCAACTTAGATTGCTTCATTTTAAACCACTAAATAAATTGTTATACAAATATTATTACAGGTTTTATAAAAAAGCAAAATACGTGCATTGTCCAAGCAAAATGGTTTCGGATAAACTTGAAAAAAATGGATATAAAACTAAAAACTATATTATTTCAAACGGCGTATCAACTGTTTTTTTTGAAAACAACAAATTGCAAGTGAAAGCCAACATAGACGAATCTAAGTTTAATATTTTGTCTGTTGGCAGGCTATCGCCAGAAAAAGACCATGCCACAATCATAAAAGCTGTCAAGCTCAGCAAACACGAAAAAGACATTCAGCTTATTTTTGCAGGACAAGGTCCGCTGAAAGACAAACTTTTGCATCAAAGCGAAAAATCGCCAGCACTCACTAACCCACTTATCGTGAGCCTTTATTCTCAACCAGATTTGATTGCTCTCGAAAAGACATGCGATTTATATATTCATGCAGCCAAAATCGAAATTGAAGGCATGGGTTGCATGGAAGCTATTAGCTCTGGGCTTGTTCCCGTTTTGTCTAACAGCAAAGATGCGGCAGTTTCTCAGTTCGCATTAACAGAAAACAATCTTTTTGATTGCGGCGACCCCCAGAGTTTGGCAGACAAAATCGACTATTGGTTTGAGCACCAAGAAGCTAGACACGAAATGAAAGAAAAATATATTTCTTTTATGGAAGAATATAATATAAACAAGTGTATTGATAAAATGTTAGAAATGTTTAATGAAGCTATCGAAGATAACAACCGCCAAAAACAAGCCAAGGCATTGCTTTGCAGCGACAAAATCGAGAGCATTAAAAAAGCTATTACCGATAAAAGCACTAGTCTTATGATTGTTGCCCACCCAGATGACGAAACATTTTGGGGCGGCACCGAACTTATTAATGGTAAATATTTTGTTTTGTGCATAACAAATGGCTATAACAAAAAACGCAGTGCAGATTTCGAAGCAATAATAAAAAGCACAAACAATCAAGGTTTGATTTTAGATTTTAAAGACACAATCTTGCGTTGCAAATTCATGAAACAAAAAGACCTAATAATCGAAGTTTTGCGTGCAGCAGTTTGTGCAAAAGACTGGGAAAAGATAGTGACTCATAATCCAAATGGCGAATATGGGCACTTCCACCACAAAAATATATCTAAGTGGGTTTCGGACTTGGTTAAAGATAAAAGCAAACTCTATTATTTTATAAAGCCAAAAGCTAGGCTCAAAAAACCAGAACACACAATTGACGAAGCTTCAAAAAAGGAGCTTATAAGAAATTATAGGAAATCACAATTTATTGCTAGTTATTGGTTTGGTTACACATATAAGATTAATGACATAATTAGTTATGACGATTGGTATAAAAAAACAAAATAAAAAGTGGCAATTGCCACTTTTTTTATTTATTTTTAATTACTTTTACGCTACCATCATCTAACACTTCTATTGTGTCGCCCGTTTCAACATAGTCCAAAAATTCATCGCCTAACCTGTCGACAGTTACAACGTCAGACTTTTCCCAAATGCTTGCAAGCAAAACGCCGCTTGCTGCCAAGCTATCTATGTCTTTCGAAAACAAAAAGCACTTTGGATTAATCTTCATTTGGCAAATTGTTTGAATAACAAGTCCGCCAGTTGTCGACCCAATTGTCTGTGGCAAACATAACGCTTTGTCTGTTAACACTTTACCAAAGATATCTTTGTTGTTTTGGTCGCTAGCAATGACTTTTTTCGCATTTTTAAGTGCACTCTTTTGGAATGTTGCAAGTGTATTCACGCCGCCATGACTAACAATAGCTTCACATGTTGCGGTTGTACCTGTAATTTTTCTACCCTTAAAAATCTTTTCCATTATTTTCTGCCTCCTGTAATTATTTCAACAATATCACTATTTTTATAGTACCTTGCTTTTGAATAAGTACGGAGTTTGTTTGAGTTTGTGATAATTGGTTTTCCACCAGCTATTGGATTGTTTGTGTACATAAGCGGACAAATAGACGAAATTTTAACACCGCTTGCAATAAGCTTGTTATATTCTTCTGTCTTTTCAAACTCTTTTTTGACAGCTGGCGAAGTTGTTATAATTGTTCTAACTTTAACCTTTTTTCTGCCATTTTCCTTCAGGCCATCAACTATCCAATTTGTCCATTCGATTAATTGCTCAAATGACAAGTGCGGACAACCAATAAAGCAAAGCGATGGTTTGCTGTTTTTGTTTTTCCACATAACTGGATATGATTTATACACGCGTTCGAGCTCGGCATCGTCTATCACATAAACTTTAGCATCTTTGCGAATTAGTTTTTCGCCAAGTTGTTTTGCTTCTGGCGTTAGGTTTTCGATATGATACAAACCAACTGCACCATTAGATGCCGTTGCCGCGCCAAAATCTTTTAGATACGAAATTGTTTGGTCGTTTAGTTCTGTTCCAAGGTATTTATCAAGACCTTTTACATAAGGCACCTTTTCCATTACATGCATACCAATGGCACTGCCAAGTATTTGCGCTTCTGGAAGTGAAGATGTTTTGATTTCTATAATATAATCAGCCTTGCGACCATCGTCTGTGAGCAATCCAAACTCTGGAACTTTACCAATAATGCTACCAAAAATATCTAGCATTCCGCTGTTTCTGTTGCATCTAGCACCAAGAACAGAGTTTGCAAACACAACAGCACTACTCTCTGCCCACGACAAGATATCACCTTGCTTTGGCGTGTTGCCTGTTTCTTTCAAATAGCAAGTGCAAGTAAATGCATCTGAATTCTCGAGCCCGAGTTTAGAAAGTTGCTCTTCGTAATATTTTTGCTTGCCATACATAACTTTGCTAAAAATAAGTTTGTTTAAAAGCCCACACTTAACATTTTTATAGTCTATTGGTCTTGGGTCTACGGTAAATGGTTGCTCTGCTTTGAGCCCTGCATCAATAAGCTCGTCCATAATTCTGAATAATGGTTTAATTAAGCTGATACCAAACGATGTAACAAGATGACCTTTTGTGCTAACAGGTACAAGTCTTTTTGCACCAAACAAATCACCAAAACGCACCATTGTTTCCATTATTTTGGCTTTTGTTTCACCTTGTTCGCCATTTAATATTGCTTGTTCTTCTGGTGTAAGTTTCATAATAATCCTCCATAACTTTATTATACACATGTAAATGGTTTTATCAAAATAAAAATTACTCTAAATCAAAATAAACCCGCAAAGTTACGATAATATAAGGTACTATATCTGTCATAACACACAAAAAGCGTAGGAATTTCCTACGCTAGTTTTTTTAATTAAGTTCTATGAAGATATTGTGCCAGTTACATTAACAGTTGTTTCTCCATCTTTCGAGCCAGTCTTTGCTGGAACTGTTAGGCTTACAGTGCTACCTGTTGGTATTGTTAAAGTTCTAGTAGATGAGTCGTATGTGTAGTCGCTTGTGGTAAGTGTTTGTGTTGTGCCACCAGTTGTAACTGTTATTTCACTTATGGTGAAATTTTCTGGTAAAACATCTGTAATCACAACATTTGTTGCTTCACTGTTGCCAGAGTTGCGTAACGAAAATGTGTATGTGAATGGTGAGCCAACACTAATAGTATCTGTCGAAACTTCTTTATAGAGTGAAACGAGTGCATAGTTCTCGATAGGAAGCGTGATGCTTGGGTTTACATCTACAGAAACAGAAGGACCTGTTGTCGAGCCTCCATTCGCAGTGATAGATGCTTCGTTTGTTACATTTTGAATAGAGCTACCGCTAGAAACAAGTGTTACAAATGTGATAATTGCCGTTTCCCCACTTTGAAGTGGATTTGGAAGCGCAAATACTAAGCTTGGCGATGTTGATGTTGGTGTTATTGTTGTAACTGTACCATCTATAATCAGTCTGCCACTACCTGTAACAAAAGACATTACAGTAGGTGTACCGCCGCCAAGATTATCGGTAATGTTTACATTATATAGTGTTCCTGTTCCGGTATTCTTTACGGTGATTATGTATGTAATGTTACTGTTTGGTCTAAAGCTTGTGTTATTAGAAGTCTTAGTTCCAGAAATTGCATACTCATCAAGTAATGTTGCTACTGCTTCGTTAGAAACCGCATTGTCTGTGCCACCACCTGTAAAACTATAGGTAGCAGATGCTGTGTTTGTAATTTGTGTTGCCATAATTTTCCTCCTTTTGTATTTATTTTATTCTATGCTAGGCGGAAAAGTTGTGACAAAAAAAAGAGTAACATTTAGCTACTCTTGTTTTTATTTAATCTACAAATGCGTCTTCTTTGAGTTTGATAGTCAGGTTTTTGCTATCTACTTCAACATTCACCCCAAATGGAATGACGCCAATTGGATACCCATGACCAAAGTTAACGTTATATATAATTGGCAAATCCGGTCTATTACACTCTTGACCTATTACCTTTTTATACACTTCCTTATATTCTTCATAATACACGCCAAACTGTGGTTTGCCAACTAACACAGCATTTATTCTATCAAACACGCCTTGCGCAGCTAGCCCGCGAAGCACAGCCGCGAGTTCTTCTGTTTTCATTTTTTCGTTACTTGTTTCAAGGCACAAAACCTTACCCCTAAACTCTTCTACAGAAGGCCAAATCTCAGTTGCTAGCATATTTACAAAAGTATCTATGCAGCCACCAATTAGTTCACCTTGAACTGTCTTTTGCTCGCCTTGGATAAGTTCGTACCCGCCGCATGGCACAAGTTTACGTTGTGTGTTTATGTTATCTATGCCCCATGGCAAAAACTCGTTGCATTCTTGCATTGCAGGTTTAATCTCTAGCCCCGCTTTACCAGAAAAGAGCATTTCTTTAACGGCTTCTTGTGTGTATGGAAACATGCTTACATATTCTGAAAAATCAGTCAAAATTGCTGGTCCATAAAAAGAATTGATGCCAGCTTTACGCATCATGAAATGCAAAATCGTTATATCTGAATACCCCATAAAAATTTTTGGGTTGTTTTTTATCACGTCAAAATCAATATAAGGTAAAAGCCTTATACTTTCACAGCCGCCAATTGCACAAATAATGGCTTTAATTGATTTATCTTTAAACGCGTCCATAAGATCTTTTGCTCTCACTTCTGGATGCTTATATAAGTAATCTGCACCTTTAAGGGCATTTGGCATAACAACGACTTCCAGTCCAAAGTCTTCTTCCAAACGTTTTTTCGCAATGTCTAGTTTATGAATCGCCCACTTTTCGCCAAGCAAACCGCTAGATGGACTAACAATTGCAATTTTATCACCTTTATTCAATCTTTTTGGTTTGATCATAATTACTCCTACAACAAAATTATAGCCATTTTTACAAGTCAAGTCAAACAAAGCTCTATTGACATAATAAAATTTGTATTATATAATTTTTGTATGAAAAGTTTATCAAAAGATGAATTATTAGAAAAAATCGTAAAGCACTTTGCATTTAGCACAGATAATTTTGAGCATAATAAACCAAAGGACTTTATGCCAGAATTCGAAAGATTGTTTTCTTATACCAACGAGGACTTATACACCCTGTTCGAATCCACACCTGTTGCTGGCAAAGATGTTTTGACTGTGGGCAGTTCTGGTGATCAAATTTTGTATGCCTTGGCTTATGGTGCAAAGTCTGTTACCTTATTTGACACTTGCGGCATTAGTAAATATTTCTTCGATCTTAAAGTTGCTATGATAAAAAACTTAGACTATAACGAATACTTAGCACAAAACTTTGAAGGCGACTCTGTCAATGACTTTGAAAAGTTTTTCCCAAGTAACCTATATCAAAAGATAAGTCACGATATAAAAGGTCAATCGCGTGAGTTTTGGGACGAGCTATACCTTAATAATTTCGATGACTTCAGATATTACCTATTTATTAATAGCGATGGCTATTATATGCCAAGTAAACAATACTCAAAGGATTTATATGAACGTATAAAGGCTGCAATTCAAAATAACACTAATGTAAAGTTTATAAACTGCAACATGTCAGAAATTGACAAAGTTTTGCCAGAAAAACAAAAGTTTGATTTGATTTTATTGTCTAATATTTCAGACTATGCAATAAAAAGTGAAGAACGCGGAAATATTAGCGCCAAGAAATTTAAAAAGGTTCTTTCACTTTTGCAAAAAAGACTTACACCAAATGGTAAAATTCAAGTTGGATATGCCTATAGTTTGATTGAGCCACAAGTTAATTTTCTTAGAAATGAACTTGGAACAAAAGATATCTACCCTTCTAAATCTCTTTATAGCGAATTTGACGAATCTGCCATTATGCTCTCGCCTAAGTGCAAAAAAGAAAATTTCGATGAAATGCAACAATAAAAAAAACCTAACCGACTTGGTTAGGTTTTTTGTTTTGATATTATTCAGCTTTAAACTCGTCAGCTTTTGCTTGAACATAAGCTTTCCACTTTTTGTCGTCATGGTAAACAACTTCTCTTTCTCTATTCTTAAGGTTATATGAACCACTAACAATAACAAGTTCGTCTGGTGTGAAAGCCAAGCCATATGTGCAATATGCTTTTGCATCAGCAAGTATTTCTTGCAAGCAATCATCAATGTGTTCAATGCATGGTCTTGGGAACCTAGCAACCTTTAAAAACTCTTTTGTTTCCTTCAAAGCTTCTTCAGAAACAGCGTAGTCATCGCCTTTGCTAGCAGCAACAAGTGTACGTTCGATTGCTTTGTATTTTTTGTTAGCAAAAATAGGAATCAATACGTTTGTTGTGTTAAACAAGTCTGCATTGTTTAAATCAAGTCTTTCGATGCAAGAATCTGGGTCAAGCTCATATTTAATTTTCTTTAAATAAGCAGCAAGTGTGTCAAACGATAATACACCTTTAAACTCTTCATTTCTTTTAACTTCTTCTGGTGTATAGTGTGCATACCATAAATCTATTTTCATAAAAAATCTCCTTGTTTGTTTGATTATTGTACCACACAAAAAGCATCAAGTCAATACAGCTTGGCAAAATAAATCGACTAAGTAACTAATTTGTTTTTTGCTCTAATTCTTGATTATCGTTTTGCTCATCTTTATAGTAAGCGCCCGCAAAATAAACGGAATATGCAAGCAAGAATTCTGCTGGATAATAGAATATCAAACAGAAAATATCAAATATAAATGGCAAATCTGAAAATACGTTAAACAGCAGCATTAAGTCAGATAAGAAAAATAGTAATGCCCCAGCAAAAACAATACCAGCAAGCTCTTTGTTTTTTATTCTAAGGTTAGCCGCAGCTTTGCCAAGCATAAGCGAAATGATAAGTGCATAAGCAATCACAAGTGGCAACATATTTCTAAACGAAAAACCTTTATATAAAAATATAATTGCCAGTGCTATACCAAATATTATGCCGCCACAAATAAAGTCCAAATAATGAACTTTCGAAAGCGTACAAAACGCAATAAAGAAAAATACATGCCCTATTGCAAAAAGCGCTGCACCTATAACAAAAAAGTCAATTAACAATATGTCTCCAAGCATTGCAAAAAACAAACCAACAAACAACAGTACCATAAACTTTTTGTTATTAACAAGCCCAGTTTTAAAGCAATAAATAAGATTAAACAAGCCGCATAGCATAAACAGAGCACTAGAAATTGTCTTTAAAATATATGGACTTTGCATAATATCCACGCCGAACTGCCTGCGGGTAATATATAAAATATCGAACATCACAATCAAAAATGCAAATATTGCGTTGACTGCAAAAGCTATTTTATGTTTCTTTTCCATAAACACCTCACGATTATAGTTTACTACATTTATTATATTTTTCAAAACAAAAAAGAGCAATTTTATTGCTCTTACATTTCTTGCATGATTTCTTTTGCAAGATTTATACCTTTTTTGATGTCTTCTTCTTGCATTGACGCACGCGCTTTCATGTTAATTTCTATGTCACTTGTGTGTTTTTTGTTTATTGTCGTTTGGGTAAACTCGTGCACAAGCAACTCTAAGTATTCATCATACCCAATCTTTATTGTGTCACGCGCGGCAATAAGTTTTAAGCTTTTTAGCGTGTTATCAATGCTAAGTGGTTGTTTTTCCCACCCCTTGTCTAGCATAAAATCGCCACCACCAAGTTTACACCTAGCAACACCTTCGCCACGTTCATGGTTATAAAGCATCACAAGTTTAGCAATCATGCACTGGTTAACAATATGCTCTTGGCTTATTGTAAACTTAACAAACCTATATTCTGGTTCTGGAACATACATTCCCCAAACGCCTTCGTCACTTGCTATGCAACGCGCTTGATTAATATATGGCGTAACATAAAGTTCGTTTTTACCACGGGCAAAGTACTCTGTTGGTGCAATAACACTCTTATCTTTTTTGTGCAGCTTGCAAAGATTATCTGCTTCTTTTTTCACAATTCCAAATTCTATTGCTGGTTGTTTTACTAGAACTGTGTTTCTGTTTCCAAAATTATCTTCCATAACAAAAACAAGTTCTGTGCTACCATAGTTGATAAACTCGAAAAAGATTTTAGCATCTTTCATATTCTTCTTGAGTGCAAAATATCGTGAAAACTCACCTAAAAAATCTATAATCTCTTGCTGCTCTTCGTCTTCTGTTTTGTTATCTTTGGCTAAAATATATGCGTTATTAAAAACTTCGATGCCTTTGTTGTTATTTAGTTTACCATCAAGTTCAAGCATAAGTTCCCTAAGCTCTTTATCTGTTAGCTGTTTTAATTCAAGCATATCCTTATTGTTTTTTCGTCTTTCCATTAACTCTCCCGATGTGACTTTTTGCCAGATTCTATCGAATACTATGCCAGATATAACACCTAAATTCTGCCATATTTATCTAGTATTTTTAGCCTAAACCTTTCTAGCGTTTTGTGTAGCATAAAAAGTTCTTTGTGCGCCTTGTTCAATTTTTCAAAGGCCTTTGTCATTTCTGTTTCTATGTTCTCTTGCTTGCAATACAAAAAATCAATTCCGCATTGGTGGCAAAAATAATTACGGTTTTTAGCAAGCTCTTTTAAAACAAAATAGTCGCTATCAGACAATGTTTTTCGCCCACGTATTTGGTCTAGATTTTGAAGTTCTTTTATCACCTTTCCAAGACCTTTAAACCTGTCGTCAAACCTAACAAGCCTTAGGTTTTCGTCAAAATCGCCAGAATATATCCCAGCGTAAATAATCTTTAAATCGTTTTCAATTAATTGATACATAAGTATCGTGTCACCAAGCACGCATTTATATTTTTCTAGCATGAGCTTAATTTGTCTGTCGTTCATAGTTTCCCTCGCGTTTTTATTGTAGCATGTAAACGCATTTTTTTGCAACAAAAAAGCCTGCTAAAAAGCAGACCTTTTTTATTCAAATACTTCTTCAGAAATCTTTTTATAAAGCTTATCGTTGTTTTCTTTTATTGCATAGTTCATTGCTACAAAAGTTTCTTCAAGTTTTTCTGCAGCTGCACCGTTGCCAGCAACCTTCATTTCCTTGCAAGTTTCTTTTACACTTTCACTAGTTTGTTTTGTCACTTGGTTAGCAAGTGCACGAATAACAATACGTATTGCTCTTTTTTCTTTTTCTGTGTGGTTATCTTTAAGCAAATATTCTTGTAACATATAAATCTTTGATAAGACCTTTATATCTGCTGATTCAAACCCAACATTACATTTTTTCTCTTCTTTTTTTTCACTCATTTTCTTTATTTCTTTATATTTGCTTACAAAATTATTCCATTTCGTCAGCTTTGATTTTTTCTTTCTTTTTGTTTAGCATTGCATGATTATCTAGCATATATTCAATTTTATCTGCAAGTTCATTGTTTTGATCTTTGCGAATTTCAGTATCAACACCATTATCCTTGCATAAATCATAGATTTCTTCTTCTGTTTCGGTTGCTTCAAAAATAGCTGACTGACACAAACTATCTGTAAGTTCAATCATTTTGCAAACATCTTCTTTTGTAAGTTCATCTTTTTTTAGGCACTCTTGCAATTGCAAAAGAACACCTATGTTACCCGAAACTTTTTCACTTCGCTTACCAAGAACTTCTAAATTTTCATAAAATTTATTATTCATAACGTAACCCCATACTTTTATTGTAAATATTATATCACAAAGCTGTTAATTTGTCAACTTTAGGGTGAGTTTAAACCCATGTCGAAGCAAGGCATCTTCTATATATTCGCCACTTTTTAAAAACATTTTTTCGCCAGGTTGACCAATCATCATGTTTCGCCACTCGTTATATTTTTCACCAAACAATTGAACAAACTCTTTTGTGTTGCCACGGTTATCAGCGCGACGTAAATACTCTTGTTTTAACCCTTCTTCTGGAACTGCAACCATATAACCGATTTTAAGGCGGTTTAGTTCTTCTAAAATGTAATCACGCCCTAAGATAAGCACAATCTTGCCAGTCGCATTTGCTTTTTTAATTGCATCTATGTAATTTTGTGGCCAAAGCGGGTTTTTGCTGAGCATTTTTGTGTTGCCCTTCAGTTTTTCTGTTATTTCACTTTCACTAACAACATAATGAAAAGGCGTGGACGACAAGTCCACGACATTACTATATTTTTTAGCAATTGTTGTCTTTCCAATGCACGGAAACCCTGCAATTATCATCATTTATCTCTACTTTATTATTTTTATTATGTACTTCGCGCGCTTTGATGGTACTGGCGAATTT
>CAKVLG010000011.1 GCA_934756675.1 uncultured Clostridia bacterium
GAGTTGGGTCAACTGTTGGCAAGTAATCTTTGTTAAGTGATCTGTTATATAAAAATGCTCGAGTTTCGTATTGTCTTTCGATGATAGCATCAATAACAGGTGGCAAGATTACATGTCTAGTTGGAAGTGAAATGCTAGAATTTCTTGCTGATGGAGTAATGTCGAGCATTCCGTTGTGTGCTTCTTTTTCTGCAATTTCAAAGACTGTTTCGATAATAGCTTTTATAGCTTCTTTTTCCTCTTTATCGGTTGTGGTTACCAAAATGTTTTGAAGAATAGTGAGCAAATTTACTTTGCTTGGAAAATAAACATCAATAACATTTTCGAAATCGCCGCCAGTCACATCACCAATGTCAGTTTTCTTTTTAAGCAAGTTTATAATGATTTCTTTTTGATTATCTGTTAAGTTAAACTTAACGCCATTTTCTTTTTTTGTTTGATTAATAAAATGGAACTCTTTATCAAGCTCCAAAATTTTATTTGTATAGTCAGCAAAACTATTTTTGTATTCGTTTGAATTGAACATAATTCACCTCACGTATGTATTATATCACACGAAAATGACGATTTCAAGGGGGTAAGTTATAAAAATATGCAGTTATTAGTCGTTTGGGTTGCGATTTTTTGACGAGTTTGCTATTATATATGCAATGAAACAAGAAATGTTAGTTGCCGATAAAGAAGAATTGTTAAAAGTCTATGACGAAAACCATAGATTTTTTGGCAAGTACGAACGTCGTAGCCGCGTGCACGACAATCAACTTTATCATGACGAAACGATTTTGTGGGTGCTAAACCCATATAAAAAGCAAGTGCTTGTGCAAAAGCGAAGTCCAAACAAAAGGTTCATGCCAAACAAATATGGGCTATGCGCGGGGCATGTAGTTAAAGGTGAAACCGTGCACGACACCCTAAGAAAAGAAGCAATGGAAGAACTTGGTATTGATATTGACAAATACGAAGTAAAACACGTTGTAACTGTGAAAAAGATTGTTCCACAAAATTATCATTTCGATCATCATTATTGTGTGCTGGCAGAAATTCCAGTCAGCGAGTTTAAAATTCAAAAGGAAGAGCTTTCGGAAGTTAAATACATTAATTACGAAGATTTTAAGTATTTAGTCCGCACTAATGACGATAGTGTTGCTGTCAATTGGACTTATGCCGAAAAACAAGCTTTTGACAGAATAGATAAAATCATATACAACAAAAAATACCAAAGAAATTAAAGCAATTAATTTTGCAAAAGGAAGAGAAAATGTTAACAGTAAATCAAGTAACAACAAAAAAAGACCAGCGAGAGTTTTTAAACTTTCCACTAAGATTATATAAAGGGTGCCCATATTTTGTGCCACCACTATATATGGACGAAAAAAAGATTTTTTCTAAAAATTATGTCTATGCCGACATGTGCGACAGCGTATATTTTTTGGCTAAAGAAGATGGCAAAACCGTTGGAAGAATTAGTGGAATTATTCAACATGCGGCAAACAAAAAAAATAATGAAAAACGAGTACGATTTACAAGGTTTGATTCAATAGATGACGAAAATGTATCAAATGCGTTATTTGCTGCTGTCGAAAAGTGGGCAAAAGAAAGGGGTATGAATATTATTTGTGGGCCACTTGGGTACTCAGACCTAGAACGTGAAGGGCTACTTATTGATGGCTTTGACCAGCTTTCAACTTTTGAAGAACAATATAACTATGACTATTATGAAAAACTTGTTAAAGCTTATGGTTTTGAAACAGAAGTAGAGTGGAATGAACGTAAACTCTATTTGCCAGATCAAAAAGATGAAAAATTGTATCGTGTTTCAAATATGATGCTCGAAAAGTATAACCTTAAATTTGCAAAATGCAAAAATGTTAACGAATTTATAAAACGTTACGCAAACAAATTTTTTGAACTTCTAGATGAAACTTATGAAAATATTTATGGCACCGTACCATTCACCGACAATATGAAAAAGATGATGATTGCAAACTTTAAGCTCATTGTCGATTTAAAACACGTTGCTGTTATTGTCGACAAAGATGACAATGTTGTTAGTTTTGGTATTTGTTTTCCATCTATTGCCAAAGCTGTGCAAAAATCAAACGGACACTTGACTTTGCCATGCCTAGTTCGTTTGTTGAAAGCAATCAAACACCCAAAAGTTATTGACCTTGGGCTTATTGGTGTTAAAAAAGAATATGCACAAAAGGGTGTATCTTCTGCCTTGACTGCCGGAGTTATGCGTATGCTTGAAAAAGATGGTGTTGAGTTTGCTGAAACAAACCTAAATCTTACAACCAACTATCAAATTCAAAACCAATGGCATAGGTTTAAGTGTGTAATTCACAAGCGTAGACGTGCATATAAAAAACATATTGATTAACTTTTTTATTAAAAACAGTTGGTTTATGCGATTTTTGTGTTATAATTAAAACATGAAAGAACGTAATGAAATTGAAGAGAAATATAAGTGGGATTTGTCATCGTATGGCGATGATGAGTCCTTTTTTGATAAATTAAAAAAGTTAGAACCATTTATTGATGGTGTGAAACAATTTAAAAATAAACTTGGTGACGGTGACCAGCTTTTAAAGTATTTTAGGTATTGCGATGAGTTTTATGAACCATTTATAAAACTTAATACTTATGTTTCTTTGCGTGAAGATCAAGATCAAGGCGTTGCAAAATACCAAGAGATGAGTGATGCTTGCCAAAAATTATATACAGAGTTTTCTGTTAATAGCACTTATGCCGATGTTGAAATTTGCAAGCTTCCAATTGCAAAACTAAAAGCTTTTGCGGTTGACCCAAAGTTTAGCGACTACAGTGTTACTATCAAAGAATATATAAAAAGCAAAAGCCACATGCTTAGCGAAAAAGAAGAAAAGTTGCTTGCCGGCATGAGTATGTTTATTAACGACGATAGCGAAATATATTCGAAGTTTGCAAATGTAGATATAAAATATCAAGATGCAAAGGACAGTGCGGGTGAAAACCACGAAGTAAACGAAGCGATATATAGCGTATATATGCAAAATAGCGACCGAGTATTAAGAAAGAATGCATACCATTCGCTTATTAATGCATATAAAGATTGTATTCATGTTTTGGCTGCGAATTACGCTATGCATGTTAAGAAAAATGCATTTTTTGCAAAACAAAGAAAGTTTAAATCTGTATTAGAAGAAGCTTTGTATTCCGAAGATATAACAGAAAATGTGTATAATAATTTGATTAAAAATGTGACAGAGCATTTGGCACTTGACCAAAGATATTACAAACTAAAAGCAAAGATGCTTGGCATTGAAGACTTTTCGACATATGATACACGTGTCGATGTTTTGAAGTCTGAACATAAAGAAATGTCGCTTGGTGACGCTTTGGCATCAGCACGCAAAATTTTGGCACCACTTGGGCAAGAATACCTTGAGCTCTTTGACACTGCAATAAAAGATAGATGGGCAGATTTTTACCCAAACAAAAATAAAAGTACGGGTGCGTATTCGACAAGTGCATATGGCGCAAACCCTGTTATGCTTTTGAATTTTAATAACGATAAAGAATATATTTCTACTATAGTTCACGAGTTTGGGCATTCGGCTCATTCTTATTATTCAAACAATTATCAACCACAACGCAAAGCAAATTACGAAATATTTGTGGCAGAAGTTCCAAGCACTGTCAATGAATGCCTTTATTATCTAGATGCAATAAACAGTGCAAAAACAAAAGAAGATAAGGTGCGAGCTTATAGCAAGTTCTTTGAAATTGTGCACGCGGTAATTTTTACGCAATCTAAGTTTAGCGAGTTTGAAAAAAACGTGTATGATGCAGAGGCAAAAGGTGAAAGTCTAACTTCTGAAAAAATATCTGATATTTACTTTTCACTAAACGAAAAATATTGGGGTGATGCAGTAATCTGTCCACAAATTTCGAGATATGAATGGTCGTATGTAACACACTTTTACTATGATTTTTATGTGTATAAATATGTCACAGGTTTCATTTCAGCTTTTTTAATCGCATCAAAAATTTATGGCGGCGATAATGATGTTAGGCAAAAATATTTGCACTTTTTGACACGTGGTTGCGAAGCGGAACCACTTGAACTTTTAAAAGATGTCGGTATAGATTTGACAAAAAAATCCACTTACGACGAAGTGTTTAATAAAATCAAAGAAATGCTAAACGATTATGAGAAAATTGTGAACAAAAAAAATTAGAGCGCAGGCTCTAATTTTTTTATTAAAAATTACTTTCAGAAAAGCTGCGTTCGTATGCAGCTTTAATTTTTCTGCGGAAGGTATCTTGAAACTTCATGACGTCACCGCGCGATAGTTCTATTTTTGCGAGATCTTCTCTGCAAGCTTTGATTTGGTCATAATATTTTTCAAGGTCATAAGGAACAAAGGTGTTGTATGTGAAGTTTTCAATTTTTTGTTGAGATTTCTTTATTTTTTCAAGGTCGCCTTTAACACGGTTAATGTTACTATTAAAACTTATACCTTTGCAATAATATTGAATCATGTCGGTTGTGGGAATGGAAAAATATGTTTCTTTTGGGTCAATTTTATAAAGTCTTGCAATTGATAGACCAAGACCGGAAATGCCAGTGCCAAGTATTTTATCTGACCTAATATCATCGGTAATGATATATATTTGTGAATTTGTTAAATTCTTTATAATTGGCAATACAAAAGAGCCATCTTTATTAAAAAACCATTCAATTTCGGTTAATTTGAATTCGTTTTGCATTTTTTCTCTCCTTATAAATTTATGGTAGCAAACTATTTATTAGTTGTCAATATTGGCGAAAATAATTTGCAAAAATTTTTGTATTACATATAATAATACTATGACAATTGATTTGTTTTTAGCATGTACAATAGTTGGCAGTTTATTTATACTTGCAACAATCTTGCTTGTTGCGTTTTTTAATCATGACAAAATAGTAAAAACGCTTGCAATTGTGTTTGTTTCGCTCTATATTTTGCTTCTAATTGTTGGCGTGTTTAGCGATTGCAGAATAGGTGTTAACAAAATTTTTATTGGATTCAAACCAGTCACAATTTGGGGTGGGAAGACAATTAACCTAAAATTTTGGCAATTTAGTAAAGTTGACATTATAATAAATTTGTTTTTGCTTGCACCAATTGGTGAAGTTTTGGCACTTGCACTCATAAAAAACAACAAAAATATAAAAAAGATATTTTTTATTTTGTTTATATGTGGGTTATGTGTGGGGATATTTATCGAAACTGTGCAATTTTTTATTCCATATAATAGATCAGTGCAATTATCTGATGTATTTTTTAACACTGCCAGCATGATACTTGGTGGAGGTACATATATTTCACTATTGAAATTGTTTAAGAAATTGTAAATCGTTGCATGAAAAAATTGAGCGTGATATAATATTTTTAAGGAGAAAAACTATGAAAAGTATAGAGAAGGTTCAAAAAGGAGCAAAAGTCCTTAGTGTTTTATCTAAAATCGCATATTATGGTTCAATGGTTGCAGGCTGCTTGTGTTTAGTTGGTGCGATTATTATAGGTGTTTGTGGCAATGACCCATGGATTACAAGACAACTTGCAGATAGTGGGGTTGAATATAACACAAAACTAGCCCTTTGCGAATGTATATGTAGTGTTGTTGTGTGTGCGGCTTCTGTTTGGCTATATCACTACATTGTTAAGTTTTATGATAAAGAACTTAAAATTGGTACGCCATATAATCGCGATGTGACAAAAGATATGAAGATTGTTGGTCTTTTGCATGTTATTATGTCACTTAGCGTTAGTGTTGTTGTTGCAATTATCGAATTATGCTTCCGCGTAAATACCTATATTGAATTTGGTGGATTTTGGATTGGTGTTGTTTATCTAATATTTGCATATATTTTGGAGGCTGGAATCGAAAAGATTGAAGATTTATCAGTAAAAAATGATACTGCTACAGAAGAAGTTAAGTTGCAAGAAGGGGCAACAACAGAAACCCCAAAGGTAGAAACAGAGAATGTTGAAACTCCAAAGGTTGATATTGTTCCAATAACAAAAACAGCTGAAGAACAAACAACAAAAAAAGAGAAACAAGCACAAGAATCAAAAACGCGAAAGCCAAGAGCAAAAAAGGCACAAACAAAACTAGAAGAATAAAATAAAAAGACTTCGTATTGAAATGCCCCAATGGGATTCACTTCATACGAAGTATTTTTTATTGTATAAAAAACCACCAGTTCCACTGGTGGTTTTTGGTTGTATTGCTTATTTTTTAAGTTGTGCAATTTCTGTTTTTAATCTTTCGATTTCAGCTTTAAGTTCAGCATTTTCTTTTGCTAGTTCACTGTAGGTTGCAGCATGTTTTTGTTCTGGTAATTCGGTATCTTGAATTTTGGAACTAACCACACTTGATGCAATGAACAGCCCTATGCAGCAAATAGCGAGAATTATAATTACTTCAAGCATACCAGCAGCTGCAAAAACATCTACACCGCCAATTATTAAACAAATGATAATTGCAAGAGCGGCGATAACTGCATATGTTGGAATTTGAAGTCCAAGCACGCGTTTACCAAGTTTTGATTGAAGTGAAATGATTGTGATGGTTGCTACGCTTAAAACTGAAATAATGCCAGTAATTGTGTTAAACACGCTATATGTTTCAAGCAAGTTAGAGCAGAAGATAATGTAAGCCATTAAAACAGAAAGCCCAAGCAAACCAATTCCCATAAACCCAAGCACTTTGTTGCGTTTAATAACGCTGAGTTCGTTAATTGCAATTCCGCTTGCAACAGCTGTTGTACTTAGAATTAAAAGCAATCTTAGTGGAACACCTGTGAAAACTGGTACTTTAAATACTGCCAAAATAAGCATCAAACATGCGGCGGCAAGTGTCGAAAGTGAAACGATCATCAAAATCTTTTTTGTTTTATTCATAATTTCCTCCTATATATAGAATATCAAATATAATAGTTTAAGGCAAATAAAATTGCAAAAACATAAGGTCAAACTTGGCAAACAATAAAAATTTATGCAAATTTTTAAAAAACTTGACAAAAATAGCGTGCGAGTATTATGATTATAGCATCCATAAAGAGTGTGCGAGGGACAGCCCCGTTGACCACACAGCAACCTGGAATAGTCTAAGGTGCTAAAGGCTGACCGATGGGAACAATATATCATACCAATTTATCCCATCGAGAGCGATGGGATTTTTTTTACCCCTTTATGGAAATAAATATAAAGGAAAAAGAATAATGAAAAGAACAATAACAAGTGAAAGCGTAAATGTGGGGCATCCAGACAAAACATGCGATTTAATAGCAGACAGCTTTTTGGATGCAGCACTAAAACAAGACCCAAACAGCCAAATGGCAGTTGAATGCAGCATAAAGGACGATAAATTGTTTATTTATGGCGAAGCGACAACAAAAGCAAGAATTAACTATAACAAAATAGCAAGAAAAATATTAAAAGACATTGGATATGATTGCAAATTTAAAATCATAAAAGAAATTAGCGAGCAGAGCCCAGACATCAATCAAGCGGTTGTAAAAAAAGAACTTTGTAGCAATGACCAAGGCGTGGTGTATGGTTACGCTTGCTGCGATACAAAAGAACTTATGCCACTACCAATAATAATTGCACACAAGATCATGCAAAAGTACGAAGAATTTAGAAAAACGCATTTTGGGTACCATGCAGATGCAAAAAGCCAAGTAACAGTAGAATATGACGGAAAAAAGCCACAAAAAATAGCTACAGTTCTGGTTTCTGTTTCGCATGACGAGAGCTTGGAATTAAAAGAAATTCAAAAACAAATAAAGACCCAAGTGATAGATAAAGTCCTTTGCGAGTATAAGGATATGACAGTGAACACAAAATATATCATCAATCCAAGTGGAAAATTTACAGTTTGGGGATCTTTTGGAGATTCTGGTTGCGTTGGAAGAAAAATCGTAGTCGATACATATGGTGGTGCTGCGAAAGTCGGTGGCGGGTGTTTTTCGAGTAAAAATGCTACAAAAGTTGATAGGTCTGCTGCATATTATGCAAGATACGTTGCAAAAAACGTAGTTGCACATGGGCTCGCGGATAGATGTGAAGTGCAAGTTTCTTATGGAATTGGTCTAAGCAAGCCAATAAGTGTAGATATAGAAACTTTTGGCACAAACAAAGTTCCACTAGAAGAAATTGATAGCTATATTCAAAACAATTTTGATTTTAGCCCAGCAAATATAATTAGTGAATTAGATTTGTTAAAACCAATTTATGCAAAAACCGCGGTTTATGGTCACTTTGGTAGAAACGAATTTAGTTGGGAAAAAATTAAAAATTAAAATAAAAATGTAAAAAATAATACAAACCTTGTGTAAAATTTACAACATTATTTACAAAAACATAAAATTTTGCTGTTTGTATTTTATTTTTTGTATTCTGTGGTTTG
Organism: uncultured Clostridia bacterium; assembly: GCA_934756675.1. GTDB lineage: Bacteria > Bacillota > Clostridia > Christensenellales > UBA1242 > CAKVLG01. Next base: position 8,443 of record CAKVLG010000011.1, read on the forward strand.
GTTGTAGAAAGCCACTTTTAGCTATATTTATTTGACAAAAAAGAGTGCAGTATTGTATCATTATACCAGGATAAAAGTATGTTTACGAAGAAGAAAATTTTAGTGTTGTGTACATCAGACAATATGGTCACGCAATTTTTACTTCCTCATATAAAATTTATGGAAGATGCGGGTAATACCATAGAAATTGCGTGTGGTAAGTCTGGTTATTGGTTTAATGATTTAGTAAAAATGGGCTACACCGTGCATGAATTGCCATGTAGTCGTTCGGTGTTTACGAAAAAAAATATTAAAGCATTTCTTATGTTAGAAAAGATTGTAAAAGAGAAAAAATATGATCTTATCTATTGCCAACAAGCTATTGGTGGTATGCGTGGTAGACTTATTGGAAAAAAATATAAAATTCCAGTAATTTATACAGCTCACGGGTTCTCGTTTTTTAAGGGGTGCTCATTTAAAAGTAAGCTTTTATACAAAACAGCGGAAAAATATTTTGCTAAGTTTACAGATGTGCTTGTTACCATTAATGATGAAGACTTTGAAGCTGCTAAAAAGATGAAAAAAGATAATGTATTCAAGGTTTCTGGCATTGGTTATGATCCAAAGAAATATCAAAATCAATTATCACATGCAGAGGCAAGAAAAATGCTTAGTATTAAAGATGATGAGATTTTGGTTTGCACAATTGCAGAATACATAAAACGCAAAAATTATAAAACAATGCTAAAAACTATGGCAAAATTACCAAAAAATATCAAATTTATTGCCTGTGGCACGGGTGTGCTTTTTGACGAAATGAAGAAATATGTAAAAAAATTACATATCGAAGATAGAGTATTTTTAGCTGGTTATAGGAAAGATGTTAATAATGTTTTGGCAGCATCAGACATTTTCTTTTTGCCTTCATACTCAGAAGGCCTAACACTTTCTATTATTGAAGCGATGAACTTTGGGCTTCCAGTTGTGACAAGTGATGTTCGTGGCAACCGCGACCTTATTGAAAATGGAAAAGGCGGCTATGTGTGTGGTGCCAATGATAGTGACAAATTTGCAGAAAGCATTATGACGCTAGCAAATAATTCAGAACTTCGCAAACAGTTTGGGGAATATAATAAAAGTCAATGCGATAAATACACTCTAGAAAAAGTTTTGAAGCAACTTGAAGAAGTTTATAGTCATATTCACTTTAATGACAAGGCAAATTAAATCGCAGGCTACTTATAAAATAATTAGCAATCAACAAAAAAACTCCGGATTTACTTCCCGGAGTTTTCTTGTTTTATAAGTGTAAAAAGAATTTTATTTATATATACATTTTTATTAACTCTTCATTGACATATAAGCAAAATATATGTTATTATTTTTCATGCAAGAATTCTACTTTTTAGATAAAAAATCGAACTATAAGTAAAATTCATATTTTGCGAAAAATATTAATTTCTAGCGAACAAGGAATCATAGGATAAAATGAATAAAAAAATAATAGTTTTTGGAATGGGGTATGTTGGGCTGTCTAACGCCATGTTGCTTTCTAAAAAAAACAAGGTTGTTGGAATTGAAATAAACCAAGCCAAAGTAGAACTGTTAAACAATAAAAAATCACCAATAAAAGATGCTGAAATTGAAGAGTATTTGACGCATGAAAAGTTGGACTTTGTTGCGAAAGCGGAAGATATTGAGTTTGCAAAAAATGCAGATTTTGCGGTTATTGCAACACCAACAAATTTTGACGAAGATAAAAACTTTTTTGACACAAGTTCAGTTGATATGGTTCTTGAAAACTTGTCAAAAATGGAAAGCCGTGCAACTGTTGTGATCAAATCAACAATACCAATAGGGTATACAAACAAAGTTAAAGAAAAGTTTGAAAATTTGACAATCATTTTTTCCCCAGAATTTTTAAGAGAAGGAAAAGCCTTAAAAGATAATTTGTATCCATCAAGAATCATTATTGGTTGCAACCAAGCAAATGAAAAAGAAAAAGCAAAAGCAGAAGAGTTTGCAAAGTTGCTTGCAGAAGGTGCAGTCAAAAAAGATATGCCGATTCTTGTTATGAACACCGCGGAAGCTGAAAGCGTTAAGCTGTTTTCAAATACATATCTTGCAATGCGTGTTGCTTATTTTAATGAAGTTGATGATTTTGCGATAATCAACAACCTAAATACGCGTGAAATTGTTGAAGGTATGTGTGCTGACCCACGTATTGGTAATTTCTATAACAATCCGTCTTTTGGTTATGGTGGATATTGTTTTCCAAAAGATACAAAACAACTAAAAGCAAACTATAATGGGATACCAAATAGTTTGATAGATTCTATTGTTGATAGTAATGTTGTAAGAAAAGAATTTATCGCTAGTTCTGTTTTAAAACAAACGCTAGCGTCTGATACGATTGGTGTTTATAGACTTATTATGAAGTCGGGGTCAGACAACTGTAGATCAAGCGCAATATTTGACATTATAAAGATAATTGCAGCTGAAAGAAAAGTTATAATTTTTGAACCAAGTATAAAACAGCCACCATTTGAAAATTGCACTTTAGTAACAGATTTAGAAAAATTTAAAGCTGAATGTGATTTGATACTAGCAAACAGAATTGATGACAACATAAGAGATGTAAGTCAAAAAATATACACAAGAGATATTTTTGGGAGAGATTAGTAAATGAAAAGGATAGATGTTGCTTTTATAACTGATGAAGGTTTTGCTTTATTAACTGGTGTTGCTATTTATTCTCTAAAGAAGAATTCAAACAAGAAATTTGTGTATAATATTAACATTATATGTTCAGGTGTTTCAAGCGAAAGTAAAAGCAACTTTAAAAAGCTTGCATCAAAAGGCTTTAATATTAACATTATAGAACTTGATGGGTCTAAATACAGATCAATGAAAAAAGACAATTTGCATGTATCGACAACAGCACTTTTTAAATTTGATTTACCAAATATTTTTTTCAAATTAGACAAAATTCTTTACATTGATGGAGATGTTTTAATACAAGATGATTTAGTCGATTTATTTAATACTAATATTGATGGAAAATATGCAGGCGTTGTTGTTGATTACAATGGTCTTACATATCCTTCGGATTTTAGAAAAAGATTAAAAATAAAACACAAGTTTTATTTCAACTCTGGCATGATGCTTTTGAATCTTTCGAAAATGCGTAAAGATAATATTACTAAAAAGTTGTTAGATTATAGAAAAAAAGGTGTCAATTTTTATATGGATCAAGATGCCTTAAATGTTGTATTCAAAGAGAATGTTAAATATTTATCATTAAACTATAATTTTGTAGTTACTTGCTGGAGGCATGCTGATCATAATATTTTTACAGATTTTTTTCATTTGAATAAACAAAAAAACATGATGGATTATTTGAATAATGCCAGTATAGTACATTATGCTAGTGCTGACAAACCTAGTAAATATTATGATGTTCCGCATGCAAGTAGATGGTATCAATATTTTCAAAATTCCACTTTTAAACAAACAACTTTAAACAGACAATATTTAAAGAAAAAAGTGCCAGATCATATTTATTTCAAAAGAGAAGATTTGCAGGATCAAGATGTTGTTAAGACGGATACACCTTCTATTTCTGTTATTGTACCGTCATACAACTCAGAAAGATATATTAAATCAACATTACAAACTATTGTCTCGCAATCTTTGAAAAATATTGAAATTATTTGTGTAGACGATGGTTCAACTGATTCAACATGTAAAATCATAGAATCATTTATGAAAAATGATTCAAGAATAAAACTTATAAAACAAAAAAATCAGCATGCTGGAGTTGCGAGAAATAATGGAATAGGTGTTGCAACTGGTGATTATGTGGTTTTTTGCGATTCAGATGATAAATTAAGAGATGAGGCTCTTATGAAACTATATAAGAAAGCAATTAATACAGATGCTGACATAGTTTTAGCAAAAGCATTTTCATTAGATGATATTACCAAAAAAGTATCAATTGAAGGGGCGGGTTTTTGTTTAAATAATACACTTTTACCAAACAAAGATGTTTTTAATGCAGAAGACATACCTACTAAAATTTTAAACATAACTGGTGGTAATCCGTGGGCAAAATGTTTCAAAAGAAATTTAATAACTGAGCATAATATACAATTTTTACCAATAAAACGCTGTGAAGATTTTTATTTTGTATCAATAGCATTGGTATATGCAAAAAAAATAACTGTTTTACAAGAAAGGATCGTTTATTATAGAATAAACAATTCAACAAGCTTAGAGGCAACAAAAGATCAAACACCACTTTTGTTTTGGGACGCTCTAAAACAGCTTGTTGATTATTTTAAGGAAAATAATTTATATAACAAATATGAACAAAGTCTTTTAAACAATGCTCTAGACAAAGTGGTAAATACATACAAAAATTCAAATTCTATTTATACTTTAGAAGCTATTTTTGATATGCTTAAACAAGAGGGATGCAAATTTTTCAATTTTGAAAAACATACAGAAAAGTATTGGCATAATCAAAACAATTATAGATTTATAAATTATCTATTATCATTAAAAAGCATTGTTCAATATTTTAATGACATTTTGATAGAAAACAAGAAATTAAAACAAGAAAAAGTAAGTGTTGTTGTAAAAGAAAAAAACAAAAAGACAAAGGCCTCTTTAAGAGTTAGAATTAAGTTATTAAAAAAACATGGATGGAAATATTTCTTTATAAGATTATTTAAAGGAAAAAAGGCGGGCTTTGAATATTTAACTAAAAATAATTTGTGGTAGGAGTTTTTATGGATTATAAGTATGGACTTTTTTGTAGGGGGTTTGTTGTTTCAACAGAAAGAATAAAGGCTCCTAAAGATGATTGGGCAAGTTTTATATTTTCAAACCAAAAACATACTTTTTATGTATGGTATGACACAAAAAATAATATTGCATATTATAAAGAAAATAATAATTGGTGTTTTATTTTGGGTATAGCTATGGATACAGTGGACTGGCACATGAATCTTAATACAATATGTAAAAATATCGTATTGAAATTGAATGAATCAAATGAAAATTTTTATGATTATATTGATACATTGAATGGTAGATTTATTATTATCTTTGGTAATGAAGATGAAGCCAAATGTTTAAATGATGCTACAGCGACTAGAAGTGTTTATTACCATGAAAATAAATGTATAATAGCTTCACACTACAAAATTATTGCAGATATTACTAATGAATCATTATGGTTATATTATTTAAAGTATTGTGAGATAGAAAAAAATAAACCATGGACATTGCCGGGAGATTATACGCCTTATAACAATATTAAGATATTAACAGCAAATCACGAGATTTTATTGGGGAAGCAAAAAATAAGAAGATTTTACCCTAGAAGTAATCATAAAAATTACACTATGTCTGAAATATTGCAGGTATTACCAACATTTCTTAAAAATCAAATGATTACATTGGAAAGATATTTCACTCCTATTATATCTGTAACAGGTGGCAATGATAGTAAAGTAACAATGGCGTCTAGCAAAGATGTTAGGAATAAGTGTGTATATTTTACATTTGTTAATGAAATGGTTGATATTAGTAATAAAGATCAGAAACATAGAGTAGAAGATTTACAATATGCACAAAATGTCGCATCTTTATACAATTTAAATTTTAAAAAATTGACATTAAAACCACCTTTGGCACCAGAAATTGAAAAATATGTTAAGTTGAATCATTATCATCAACATATACCTTCCGCAATACCAGAGTACGTAAAAGATTTACCAAGAAATGGTATACACGTACAAAGCAATATCATGGAAATAATAAGAGATTTGACATATGTTTATCCAAAACCACCAAAAACAAATACCCCACAAGACGTTATGTCTGGTTGGATGATGTATTGGAGTAAACGAGAAGAAGTAAGACCATATGTTGAAAATTATTGGCAGAAAAACGAATGGGACAAAATATACAACTATGAACGAGTAAGGTTGTTTTATTGGGAACATAGAATGTCAACATGGAACAGTGCAGCTACATTATTAGAAAACGATTGGGCTTTTAATACTTTTTTATTATTAAATTGTAGAAAGTTGTTGGAATATGGCTTTTGTATACCAAAATATTTCAGAGATAAAAATTTTCTCACAAAGGCTGTTGTAAAAGCTTTGTGGCCAGAATTACTCTTTAATATTGAAAATAGCAAATACACTTTGTTTGACTATTATCAAGTTGAAAACTATGGACGAGAAGAATTATTATATAAATATTCGATCAATTCAAATGTAAATTATATTGACGATTGTAAAATTTATAATGTAGTAGTTAGTTTTGATAAATCAATCGTGAGAGCTGGTGATTATGTTGAGCTAGTATTTGATTCATTAGATACTACAGATAAATTTGTGCAAATATCATTATGTACACCTTCAAACAATTTAATGACTTCTAATAAAGTAAAAGTATATATAAAAAATAACAACAAAATAATTTTTGAAAAAGATTTAAGTGAAATTAAAAGTAGTACCATTGTGGAATTTAAAGCCTTTTCAACCATTGATATCGGATTAGAATGTGTATCAGATGTCGATATTGAAGAATATGGCGTGTATTCAGTTTTAAATATTGAAAGTATTAAAATAAATGATGATGGTTTTAACAATGTTTATAAAATTTAAAAAAATATAAAAAGAGCAGATAATGCTCTTTTTTCTTGCTTAAGTTTTGGTGGGTTATGTTTGACATTATATTACCGATAATGGTAGAATAATGGAAAGGTTAGCGTATGATGAAATTGTCGATGATTATTTGCATGTATAATACGGGCACGAATATGCTTAGGGAGTGTTTGCTCTCTTGTTTGGCATGCAAGCGTGAAGACTTTGAAATTATTATTGTCGATGATGGTTCTAGTAAAGATTATAGCGATTTACTTGCCGAGTTTGGTAGTGTTAAGTATTATAAAACCCAAAGGCAGGGCACGCTTAAAGCTCGTATTTTTGGTGCAAAACATGCGACTGGTGATTATGTTTGTTATGTCGACAGTGACGACACGGTTTCGCCAATTTATCACATTGCAAGTTTAAAAAGAGCAGAAGAAACCAATGCTGACATTGTGCTCAACGATTGGGCTTTCCGCACGCTTAAGTCTACTTTTATTTGCAGCCATGACGAAACTTTGGCAACAGATATAGTTGCTACAGGCAGTGAGATTATGGAACGTTTTATGCGTCAACGTGGTTTGCAACATGCATACTATGTTTTGTGGAACAAACTATTTAGGCGTGAAATTTTGCTCGCAAGTGTTGAAGAAATTGAAAGGTTAAACCTAGATAAAATGTCTTTTGCGGAAGATATGCTCATTTCGTTTTTTGCTTTTACTAGGGCAAGGGTTTTAGTTAACACGCATGTTGGCCATTATTACTATAGAATTCATGATGGGCAACAAACAGCCATGCAAAGTGAAAAGAAATACATAACGCAAATCACTAACCAAGCGACAGTTTTTGACGCGATGAAAAACAAACTTTTGGAACTTGGGTTATTTGAAAAATACGAAAAAGATTTTGCTGCATGGAGGCAACTACTCGCGTGCACGCACTATGCAAAGGTGATGGGTAGCAATTACCAGTCGCTCGTTCCTCTTATCCGCGAAAAATATGACGGTTGCAAGCTTAAAAAGAACTTTAAGGGTGCAAGCAAATATTATGACTATCACATTGTTTTTCCACTTAATTATGTGGAAATCGACAGAGCGATATATTATATATATTCTGCCAAGAAGCCGGTAAAGATTAACAAGAAAATGGGTAGGTATGCAAAGCGTGAACTTTGCGGGCTTGAAAAATGTTTTGAAAAGAAATATGAAATTGTTCGCACTGGTGAAACATATGCTTTCCCAAAAGAAAAATACAAAAAAACTCAATTATTGGTGCATTCGCACTTTTTATACAAGGTAGGAACTTTTTTATTCCCACAAGGCAGCAAGCTTAGAAAAATTTTAAAGTCTAGATTATAAGGGGCGATATGGAAGCAATTAAAAAATATAAACAGAATAGGTTTATTTTGCATGAGCTGGTTCGAAAATCTGTTAAAACGCAATACCGCAACTCGTTTTTAGGTATGCTATGGACGGTTTTAAACCCGCTTTTAAACATGCTTGTTATGTGGCTTATCTTCTCGCAATTCTTTGGCAGAAATGACCCACTTTATCCCATTTATTTGTTCACTGGTAACATTATGTTTTCGGCACTCAGAGGTGCAACAATGGGTGGAATGACATCTATTGTTAATAACCGTGGATTGCTACTTAGAACAAAAATCGATACACATCTTTTTCCACTTGCATCAACACTTTCGTCACTTGTGACATTTGCGTTTTCGTTCGTGGCACTTGTGTTAATTATGCTTGGAATGCAACTTTTTGGCGGACATGGATTGTTTGGTTACCAAATGGTATTTGTGCTTTTGATGTTGCCAGCATTCTTGCTGTTTGAATATGGTATAAGTTTGTTTTTATCTGCAACATATGTATTCTTCCGCGACATTTCGCACTTATATGGTGTATTCCTAACGCTTTGGACATATTTGACGCCAATATTCTATAAGATAGATTCCTTCAAAACGAATTCGCTTGCATACCAATTTGTTAAGCTTAACCCTATGTATTATTTTGTCCGCTATTTCCGTGACGCGGTATACAATTACCATTACATTGGCTGGGGTATTCCATATATGCCAACACTTGGCTTGCTATATGCAATAGGCATTGGTTCGTTTGTTATTGGTTTTACCGTGTTTAAGCTTTTAAAAAACAAGTTTATGACTAATATTTAGGAGAAGAAATGAAAAAAGAAAAGATTGTACTAGATGAAAATACGCTTGTAGATGGCAGACACATCACAATGACTTTTAGCGGAACAAGTACCAAAATGAACACGCTAAAAGAACGTTTTGTCGGTCTTTTTAAGGGTCAGCTCAAACGCAAAAAACTAACTGTGCTCGACGATATTTCATTCGAGATTAAACGCGGCGAGTCACTTGGCGTTATTGGGCATAATGGCGCGGGAAAGTCTACACTTTTAAAAATCGTTGCGGGCATATATAAGCCTACGCATGGCAATATTACAACCCAAGGGAAAATTGTGCTTTTGAATATTGGTGCAGGGTTCGATATGGAAGCTTGCGCAGAAGAAAATATATATTTAAATGGTGCAATTCTTGGATTCACTAGAAAACAAATGAAAGAGAGATTTAATTCTATTATCGAATTTTCTGGGCTCAAAGATTTTGTAAAAATGCCACTTAAAAACTATTCATCTGGTATGATTTCAAGGCTTGGATTTGCCATTGCTATTGATGTTGAACCAGACCTTATGCTTGTTGATGAAGTGCTTTCGGTTGGCGATGCAAACTTCCAAAAAAAGTGCATGGATAAGATTGATGAGCTAAGGGGGAAAGGTATTTCGTTTATGTTTGTTTCGCATAGCATTCCGCAAGTGCGTAAACTTTGTCCAAAAACTTTGTGGATAGAAAATTCCAAGGTTATGGCATATGGTGACACAAAAGATGTGTGTGATAAGTATGAAGCTTATTGTGCGGGACTTGGCAAAAAATAAAGAGCATTTTGCTCTTTTTTGTTTGAAAATTATTATTTTTTATTAAAAAATTGGTAATTTTGCAGTTTTTTATTAAAAATAGTTTTAGTGAATATTTGCTTTGTGTTAAAATGAAGTGGGTGATAATATGATTAAAAGAAATTTATTAGCTTCTGTTATTTGTACAATTATAGGTACGCTCAATGCTGTGCTATATATGATACTTGTAGATGTTGGCGTTATGCAATTTAGCATTATGTCTTATTTGTTCTTTATTGGATATCTTGCTTGTGTATGGTTACCATTTGCCGTTGATATTTTCACAAAGTCTGATTTCGACACTGCAGTGATTGTGGCATATCAAATATTTGTGTTCGTATCTGTGGTTCTGGGCTCAATTTGGCGTATGTACGATATTTGGGCAGGATACGATTTTGTAATTCATTTTGCCAGTGGTATACTTGTAACATTTATTGCACATTCTGTTTTGGAACGCTCTAAAAATAACAAACAAAGTCAATCTTGGCATATATTCACAATCTTTGCAATGGCTGTTATGGTTGGTGCACTTTGGGAAATTTGGGAATTTTGTTGGGACGGAATTCTTGGCTATAACGCACAACAACACATTGGATTAGTTGGAAGAGCGGCTTTAATGGATACAATGTTAGATTTGATATGCGACACTATTGGGGCAATGATTGGTTGCATAATCACGGCAATACGTATGAATATTGAAAATAAAAGAATGCATAAAACAATGTAAAAATTTATACAAATATGGTAAAAATAATACAATAAAAAACAAAAACAGCTAATTTAGCTGTTTTTTGTTTTGTTCAAATAATTGCAGAAAATATTTCTATTTATTTTATTTTCTCGCCACAAAAATCGCAAGTATCTGACCCATCTTTGAGTTTAGCGCCACATTTTGGGCAATTTGTAGGCTTTTCTTCGGTTGCGGTAGGTTCTTTTTCTGTTGTTTGTGCTGGAGCTGTTTCTGTTTGAGCTGTTTTAGTAGTACCAGTTGTGGCATCTATTGCAGCTTTTACTTCTTCAGCAGCTTTCTTTTCTTGTTTTTTGCGTTGCAAGTATTTGTAGTAAGAATATACGCCAAGCCCAGCAAAGACAGCACCAAGAACCATATCAAATATAAAGCTACCAACATAATTGCCAAATATTTGCATAACAGCATTAAGTGCCACGCCAAAGCTGACGTTTGCTTCAAGGCTAACAGTTATTATTATAGATAAAAAGCTTGCAATTGTGTTTAAAACAATCGTCCAAACTAAAACCCAAATAAATGCACCTTTTGTTACTTCTTTATACACTTTTTCATACACTAAAAATGCGCAAAAAGCAGAAGCGTAAGCAGCAAGTGCAACTAGCCAACCTTGAGTGTAAATTACGCCCCAGATGACAGAGCCTGCTACACATACTAAGAATGATAAAAGTAACGCGAGCCAAAGATTTTTTCTTTCGTTTTCCATAAAATTTTCTCCTTAATTTAATAATAAAACATAAAAAAAAATATGTAAAGAAAAATCGGTAAAATTATTTGCTTGAGTTGCAATTCTTTAATTTTTTGCGAAATTGACAAAATGCATAGTTTGGGGTATAATATATATACTAAAAATTTGGGTGAGCTACGAGGTAAAAATGAAAAGAAATATCAAAAAGGCAAAGAAATTGTATAGCAAAGATAAATTTGATAAAAACGCACATTATTTTGAAGAATTTTTCGAAAATTTGCTTAAAGAAGAAGCTAATTTAGAAAGTTCAGATGATGCTTTGCGTGGCAAGCTTACGCGTCTATATGACCAAGTCAAGCAAGGCGATTTAAAGTCTGATGAACAAGATGATGAAATGCTTTCTAGTGGTGTGTCTTCTGTATCTTATGGCTACGCATATGGCTACATGAGCGAAAAGAACAAAGGTAAATTCTCTTTCAATAATAATTATTTTAAGAACATAGAAAACATAAAAAATATCGAGCCAACCGCATGGGAAAATATTTTTATCGACCAGTCAGACTTAGCTAAGGTTACCGATGAGTTTATAGAAAAAACAAAGGATTGCGCACTTTATGTAAATGTTGATTATAATCAAGACAGCATTTCATATGATGATTTGTTTAAATTGTTGCAGATTGAACAAAAAAGAAAGAAAATGAATGGCAACAGAACTTTGTCTACTGGGCTATGCGAAATTTTTGATAACACGGCAGTTGCATATTCAATTAAGCATGTTATAAATGCAAACATGCAACTAGACAGCTGGGCAGATAAAATCAATAATGCAACATTTTTAAGCAGAAAGCTTACGCCACTTGAAAAATATATGTGTGCGTACGAAATTGTTACTAACTTTGCAAAATACAATATCGATGAAGAAGCTGCCGCATCGCAATCTAGGTACATAACGAATATTTTAAACAATGACATTTCTAACGGAAATATTTGTTGTGTTGGGTATGCATCACTTTTAACCGCACTTTGCAGCAGAATTGGCATTAATTGCATGAAACAAACGGAGTTTATTTATGAAGGTGGCATCGACAATAAAAATGTAGATGCAAATCACGCGGTTTGCCGTGTGTATATCGATGACCCAAAGTATAACATTAAAGGTTTGTTTCATTCTGACCCATGTTGGGACAGCATTAATGATGACGATATTTCAAACGTTTTTTTTGCACTTAATAATGTTGACAGAATGTTAACCGGACCTGTGAAAAATGGGTATAGGCGTTATTCTAATGCTGAAAGGGGTATGGTTAGCCCAAAAGCGTTTGATAGCCTTTTCCCTGGCAATAACTTTGACCAAACGGTGCGAAACAATGCGGAAATCTTTTTCACCATTAGTGGAAAGATGGACTTTTTGAAACGCACTGGCATGTATCCTAGTGACGAAGTGCTAGATAAGGTTTGCACTGAGTATAAAGATAGGTTTGAAATAAGCGATATTCAAACTATGAAAAAAGCACTAGAAGTGATTAAGTCAAACCAAGTGTTTATAGAAAAACCAGTCAATATCGACAGTTTTAGTAATAGCGAGAGAATGTTTATTGAAGAACTTATAGTAAAATATAAGAATAACGCTTCATACATGATGATTTGTGGCCTTGGTGGCAGCAATCAAAAGACGATTGATGCAACTAAAAGAGAGCAAGAAAACATAAAGGCCATGATTAGTGATGATGAAAAGTTGCAAAAAGCATATTATTTGTGGCAAAGAGAAAACTTGGCAAAGGCAATAGCTGCACAAAATTATGGCAAATATGCAACATCTGAAAAAAACTTTTCACAAGAAAGTAAAAAGGCTATTCTCTATAGCCGTGATCTACGCGTGGGGACTGCATGTATTGTTGCGAACATTGCTTTGCACGGCGATTCGAAAGAAACAAAAGACCGCATTATAAGGCTATTCTCGGATACGAAAAACCGCAGAAAATTGCTGGACAATGTTTCGGAAAAAGAAGCAGCTAACGCTTACGACAAAATTAAGGAATGGTAAAAAGTAGGGTAACACCTACTTTTTTTGCAATGTGCTAGCTTTGTTTTTTGGTATCTACGCGAAAATAACTAGCATAAAATATAACATGCAAACAAATAGCAAATTTAGGTTTGCTATTGATATTTTGCACGAAGTTTGATACAATTAGTGAGAGGAGATTTTTATGGAAACAAACGAAATAATCAGCGTTAGTAAAAACCTTGGAATAAAAGGGGATATTCTTGGTGTTTCGATTTTGTCTAGTGGGCATATTAATTCGACTTACAAAGTAGATGTAGACGAAAATGGCACAAGAAAATCTTATATTGTTCAAAAGATAAACACAAACGTATTCAAAGACCCAAAAGCTCTTATGAATAATATTTTGAGCGTTACGGGGTTTATTGCAGACACAAATAAATCTAACAAAAGAATCAGCTCATTGAAATTTTTACCTGGCGAAAATGGTACAGGTTTAGCTGTTTATGACAACGATTATTACAGAAGTTATGAGTTTGTTGAAAATTCTGAAACATATGATATAACCGATAATCAAAACATTATTTACGAAACTGGGTATGCGTTTGGTGAGTTCCAAAGAATGCTTGGTAATTTTCCAGCTAGTATGCTTGTTGAAACAATACCAAACTTCCACAACACACCAAACCGATTTGCAGATTTTGAGCAAGCAGTAGATGTTGATTTTGTATCGAGAAAATATAGAGTAGAAAAAGTAATTGACGAATATTTAGCGCTAAAGACACTTGCTTCGCAAATGTACATTAAGTACCTAAAAGGCGAACTCCCATCGAGAGTTACACACAACGACACAAAATGTAATAATGTATTATTTGATGTCAACACAAAAAAGCATCTTTGTGTTATTGATCTCGATACCGTTATGCCTGGTCTTGCGGGCTTCGACTTTGGCGATGGTGTAAGGTTTATTGCTAGCACAGCAACAGAAGACGAACAAGATTTGTCGAAGGTTTCTCTCGACTTAAACAAGTTCGAAAGTTTTACAAAAGGTTTTTTAAAGGGCGCTGGTGATGTCTTCACCGAAGAAGAATTAAACTCACTTTCACTTGGCGCAATAACCATGACTGTTGAAGTTGGTGTTAGATTTTTAACAGACTTTTTAAATGGAGATTCTTACTTCAAGATTAATTATGCCGACCATAATCTCGACAGGGCATTGTGTCAATTGGAACTCGCAAAGAGCATGATTAAAAACTATGACAAAATGAACGAGATAGTAAGAAAGTGCAAGGTGCAAGAGGACGAAAGTAATTATTAGTATTCAAAGGGGATAGTTATGCCAAGTAAATACATAAGAGCCGAAGGTGGCCTTTATAATTTTGATGGTGCTAGGGTGTTGCAAAAAAGTGATGATGATGCAAAAATGTATGCTGTTATTGCAAAGTGTGGACATTGTGGCGATGGGTATTTTATACCTATTATGTTTACAATTTTTGCACCGGACCTTCACACCGCAATTTCTTATATAAAAACATATCCAAAAGTTCAACGTGATAGAAAAGATGTAATTCTTACCGCATTTGAATTGTCGCTATTTGAAAAGCTGTTTATTGACGCAATCAACAATCATGACCCATATATTAGGGGCTATACAACCAAAACAGAAAATGACATTATCGAAAGAAGAGTTGCAAATTTTTCACCTAACGATTATAAGGAAGGAAAAAGGTCTGGCGACAATATGTATGACGGGATAAAGACTTCTGACCAATACCAAGATAAATATGTGCTCGAAAGGGTGTTTTCGCCACATGTTGTTGGGTCTGATATGTTTGTACCAAATACCGTTGATAAGGACGAATTGTTGCAAGAATTTTTTAAACAAAACACATATAGATACGGTATTCGTGGTAGCGACACATTTTTCCTTTCACTTTATTACCAAATGCATGGCGAAAACAATGACCTTGGCATTAAACTAGACGGAAACTACTTCCATTACCCAAAAGATGGCAAAATGAGAACGCGTTTAATTCCAGAATTGTTTTTGCAAAAGATGAAAGAAAATGTAGACATGGTTCCAAAAATTCCAGAGCAAAAAGAAAACATGATAAAAATGTTAGAAGAAATGGAATATACGCCAAACGTAAATATGATAGAAAAATTTAATGCAAAACTAAATAAGTATAAGGCTATGCAAGAAGATATTTTTGAAAGCTAATAATTGCCACCCGGATTTTGGGTGGCTTTTGTTATATTGCATTAAGATTAAAATATTAGTATAATAGCAATGGAATGAAATTTTATTAGATAAGAAAAGGAGAAAATATGGAATTATTACAAAGAAACGATGAATGGTGCCAAAGATTTGTGCAAAGTGATGTTCCATTTGCAGATTTAGTAATAAAGCGCGGACAATCGTTGGCCATTTTTACGGGCGATAAAGTTATTGTGTATGTTTATGATAAAAACGATTTTAGTGACGAGCAAGTGGCTAAGATAAAGACATATAAGCATATTTGCGGCGACTATCAATCACTTTTAAATTTAGGTATAGATCCAGCTAAAATTGAGCTTGGCGAACTAATGGCAACAACTCAAAAATATGAAGATAGTCAGGCAATTATTTGCAATACCGAAAACGATATTTTTGCAGCAAGCGAAATATGTCAAAGTGCTGGCATTGCAGATAATAAAGATGCTAAAGCTTTGCAAAATTTATGTAAAAACAAAAAGGCAATGGTTGCACTTTTTAGGCAAAATGGCGAGCCTTGTGGAACGGCGCGTGCAAACTTTGTTAACAATAAAGCTATTATTGGTGGGGTTGCTACAGCCAAAGAATACCGCGGCAAAGGGTTTGGCAAAATTGCATTACAAAAAGTGCTTAGCAAAATAGACAAAGATATCTATTTGTTTGTGTGCAACCAAATCGCCAAAAACATGTATAAGTCCATGGGCTTTTTCACAATCTGCACCTGGGGAAAAGTCGACAGTTGATAAAAATATATCGAGCAGCAATTGTCGTTAAATAAAATGATTCTGAAAAATATATGACTATCTGTGGCGGCGGGTGAATATGCGCAAAATGTACAATAGATTTTATCTGGCGGTTTTTATCTGTGAATATTTTGCGATTTTGTTAAACTGAAATTGTAGCAAAAAGAAAATCTATCATTACTCCACTTAAGCTATAAAAAAATAAAATGAGACAATTATAAATAAAAAGAAACCAATTTAGTTAATATAATTTAACTAATTTTCCCGTTTTTGTCAAATACCCCCCGTTGTTACTAACCATGCAAAAGGGGGAGTGGGCAAAAAATTGCTAAATATTCATAATACTTTTCAACGTCTTTTCTGCTTTTGTGCGGTAAGATTTTGGCATTTTGTATTTCCATTGGTCAAAAGCTGTGCCTGGGGCATTCATGCGATAAAATCCGTCTTGCATTAACAAATCTTGAATTTGAAATACCACCATTCTTGCCTTACTATTTAGCATTTGTTGCATAATTGAAATTATAGCTTTTGCATCAAACTTGCTGCTATCAAGTTTTAACAGTTTGCAAAATTGCATTTTTTGTGCATTGTTAAGGTCATTAAAATAACCAATTAAAGTATTGTTGTCGTGCGTGCCTATGTAATAGATGTTGTTTGGTTCAACGCTATCTGGTAGGCTCTTTTCGTTTTTAAGCACGTCTAGCAGCAAACACATGCCGGTCAAGTTGAATTTTTGCATAATTTTGTCGCATATTTCTTTATAAAAACCAAGGTTTTCTACGACTATGCGGTTTATG
>CAKVLG010000012.1 GCA_934756675.1 uncultured Clostridia bacterium
CACCTAGAATACGACCTTGGCATAGACAAACTTCGTTCGCTTCTTTCAGGTCAAATTCAATTTTCCACCAACCAAATCGGCAAATATAACTATCAGGAGAAATAAATATTAGATATTAAAGACTTACACCTAATTGGCATTGGGACTTGGACTATTTCAAAAGCAAATTATGATAAAGACATCAAAGGCTTAATGTATTCGTTTGAGAAAGGACAAAACTCTATTGAGTGCAACGCTTTCCACCTTGCTGACGAGAGCCTTGATGTGTGGCAGACTTTATTAAGAAAATAGATAAAGAAAATATTTTTATCAATGTTGTAATGACTTATGGTGTAAAGAATGTAGATGATGTTTATAAATTTCTTGATTTGTATATGAAAAAGTTAAATACAACCTATGTTGACTGCATTACTTGTGGTGCAACTTTGGATTTTCTGGAGCGTGATGGCTTTGAGCCTAGTGAGAATCTAAAAGTTGTAAAAGATTTGCAAAAACAAGGCAAAACAAGATATATCGGAATGAGTAATTTATCTCCTGAAGAATACGAAAAATATGGACCATTCGACCATTTTGAAGGGTGCTTCGGACTTGAAACAAAAGTTTATGAAGATAATGGTGTTTAAGATAAAGCAAAATCTTCAGTTGTGACATACCAACCACTTAGAAGAAATAGAATGCCAAATTCATGAACTTGAAAAATTGCAAGAACGCAAACGCAGAAGAAAAGAAAAAGATTTTGAAATGTAATATTTACTTTAATTATAAGTTTCGTTATAATATGTAAAAGGAGAAAACATATGACGTTATCAGAAAAAATTTGTCAAGATATCAATAGAAAATTCTATTTTGATGATTTTGTTTTAAATAATCTATATTATTGGAAAGATGGTATAAAAATGGAAATATGTGATGGCTTAATTGAGTTTGAAGATAGATATATAATAATTCAAATCAAGGAAAGAGATAGTCAGGAAAGCATAAATAATCAAAAATGGCTAGAAAGAAAAGTTTATAAAAAGGCGACATCTCAAATTAAGGATACAATTGAAATTATTAAAATGACTGATAATTTAATTGTTGAAGATTTGTATGGTCAACAGGTAAATATTGATAAAACTAAAAGTATTTTGCCTATCATTGTATTTAAGAATGATGAAATAACTGAATATAAACGCGTTTATCATAGTTCTACTAAGAATATCAATATAAATATTTTTTCAGAAAATGATTACAAAACAATGATGGAAAAAATAGAGGTTCCCTGTGAAATTATAGATTATTTGATGCTTAGACAAGAATTATTTCAACATTCAAATTTTAATGTTATTTTGGATGATAGTGAAAATGGATATTTTATGATGGCAAACATTGAAAATGAATTAGATGTCGCTGAGTATTTTTTAATGAAAACAATAAAGGATAAACCTTATAATAAATTAGACGTAAAAAATTTTTTAGGTATTATTCAAAAATACAATTTAAAAAGAATAAATCAAACACAAGATTACAAACAGATATTATATAGGATGTTGAGATTTGATAGATTTGGTGCTAGCTACTTTATGCAAAGGTGGAATAATTGTTGGGATTTATCAAAAAAAGGAATTTTCAATTGTCAACAAATTATTGTTGGACAAAACATAAGCGAAAGATTTGGTTTTTTGTTTATTTCTACAAAGAAAGATGATGTGAAAGACAATAATAAATTTTATTTACACCTTACAAATTTATTTATTCAAAAATATCAATTACAAACGGCTATAACAATAATTAGTTACTATGAGGGTAACAATAATTATTTAGTTAATTGGTTGTTTATGTCTAAACCATTTGAAAACGACGAAGAACTTCAAAAAGTTTTGGATAATAATGATTTATGGAAACACACAAAACAAGTTGACAGCAATTGACAGCAAATGTACCAGTTTTAGAGAGTTTATAAAAGAATTAGACCGATAGTTGATTTTTGGGCTATCGGTCTTTTTTATGGAGCAAATATTGACAGCAATTGCACCAAAAATTGACAGCAAATGTTTTTTGGGCTTAAAATCTTTGTTAAAAAATGAGAATAAAAAAATCGCCAAAACCCTAGGAAAATAAAGGGTTTTAGCGACTTTTAATGAGTGGAGCTACTGACGGGAATCGGACCCGTGACCCCTGCCTTACCAAGGCAGTGCTCTACCGCTGAGCCACAGTAGCATATCTATAAAAATAGGCTAATTTATTAAGTTTTTAAGTTGGTAATTTTAGGCTTTTCAAACCTTACCAAGGTGGTGCTCTACCGCTGAGCCACACCAGCATGTAACAGGGTTAGTATATACTGTGATGTTAGATATTGTCAAGAAGTTTGAGATAATTAGGTAGGAAGGTGTAATACTTTTTAGTTGATTTTTGAATAGTGATTATTTATAATAGTATCGTATGACAATTAAGGAAAAGATAGACAAGTTTGCCAATAGCTCTTACTTCATTACGATCACAACAATCGTAATGATTTTTGGCTATGAGTTTAATTTGCCAGAGTTGTCGATTGCGTATCTTGCTGTTATGGCAATGCTTGTACTTTTGTATACAGATGATGTAACGCCGACATTTATTATTCCTTTATATTCGCCATTGTTAATGTCTAGGCAATTTGAGATTGGTGTTTTTCAATACATTTTTTATGGTGCGATAGCGGCAATGCTTGTTGTGTCGATTGTAATATTTATTTACAGGCAAGTTCGCATAAATAAACGAAAGTTTATTAAAGGCGAGATGTTT
The DNA here is from genome assembly GCA_934756675.1 of uncultured Clostridia bacterium. Classification (GTDB taxonomy): domain Bacteria; phylum Bacillota; class Clostridia; order Christensenellales; family UBA1242; genus CAKVLG01. The sequence continues at coordinate 2,764 of CAKVLG010000012.1, forward strand.
TGGGCTGGGTTTGGTATTTGCATTGTTGGTGTTATTGCTGGCCTTGGGTATATGGATTTTGCATATCAGTGGTGGTGGCGACAAATTTTGTATCCAGTCGTATTGTTTAGTTACTATCTCTTCTTTATCAATTTTACGCGTGGCGACAATAGGCGATATATTGCTAAGCTGTTTTTGGGGCTATCTTGCTTTATTATGGTGCAAATGCTTTGGTGCATTTTAGCTTCGCCAAATCCTATTGCAACAATACAAAACAAAATGATTTTGGTTGGGCCATCTAACATGATTAACATGGCTGGCACAATGCTTTCGATGACAATACCATTCTGTTTTTATTTAGCGATAGACAGTAAACGTGATTGGCTTTATTGTATACTTGGGCTGCTCATATATCTATTTTTAATATTAAGTAATTCCCGCGGGAATATTTTGATTGCAACACTTCTAACACCAATTGGCTTTTTGATAAGTATGGTAAAGAGCAAGAGTAAAAAGCGCTACTTTATAATACTTATTTGTGCGTGCGTTTGCCTGGTTGGACTGATTGTTATGATGATAATCTACCGAAGCGTGGTCTTTGGAATGCTTGCAAGACTTGGGCTTTCTAGTAATGGACGATTTGAGATTTGGAAGGCTGCACTAAAACTATTTACAAAAACGCCAATATTCGGTACTGGGTTTTATGTCAAGACTTCGTTTATGAATTTTGATTCGGCAGTTTACCAATACCACAGCACAATCATACAAATCATTACTTGTACAGGTATTGTTGGTTCGATATTCTTTGGATATTACTATTATAAAAAGTTTAAAGTGTTCTTTACAAACAAGAGTTTATACAAAATCTTTGCATTTTTAAGCATGATTAGTTTGGAAATTTATGGACTTATTGATATGGTTGGTATTTATCCAAGCACAATACTTTTAACATTGGTTCTTTTGATTAGCGCTGAAAAAGAAGAAAAAGTTGAAGAAATAAAGACGGTGAAAGAAGAACTAGAATCGTTTAAGAGTGATATGCAAAGTTTGAATGATGAGTTAAAGGCAAGTGTTCAAGCCCGCAAAGAAAAAATAGATAATGCTAAAGAAGAAAAAATAAGACTAGAAAATGCAAAAGAAAAGCCGGCAAATAAACAAGAAAAAATAAAAAATAAAAAGCAGTAGTGAACTGCTTTTTATTTTGTGTTATTTTAAGAAACCCTTAATTATCATATTTTCGGCTTCTGTTTTCGAAAGCCCGAGAGTTAATAGCTTTATAAGTTGGTCGCCCGCGATTTTGCCAATTACTGCCTCGTGTTCGAGAGTTGCGTTAACGTTTTCTGCATCAATTTTTGGTGTCGATGAAATTTTTGCATTTCCAGTTAAAAGACCGTCGCACTCAACATGACCAAAGCATTCGTTTTGACCAATTATATTAGAGTTGAATGATTGATGAGAATCGTCTTTTGCAACAGACCTGCTAACTACATCGACAGAAGAATTTTTACCAAGCAAATTGACATTGAAGTTTGTGACGGCTGATTGCTTTTCGGTTGTTAAAATGCGTTCTTTTATCGAAAGTTTTGCACCATCATAAAGTTTTGCGTTTGTGGTTCTAACAGAGCTAGAAACGCCACCAAGTTGGATAGTTTCCATTTCAAAATAAGAATCGTTTGCCATTTCAATTTCGGTTATTGGATTGAGTACTTTGTCGCCAGCATTTCCCACGCCAAGGTGTTTTTCGATATACTTAACGCGTGAGTTTTTAGATAGGTGGAAGGTGTGAATGCCATCGTGCCTACTTGTATGCTTTCCGGTGTTGTGAATGCCACAACCTGCAACGATTAAAACGTCTGCATTTTCACCAATATAGAAATCATTATACACAAGATCTGTGAGGTTTGTTTCGGTAATAATTACAGGAATGTGTACGCTTTTGTTTTTTACATTTGGTTTAACAATTATATCGATGCCCGACTTATCGGTTTTGGGGATAATTTCAATATCTGAATAAGATTTTCGATCTAAACATTTGCCATTTTTGCGAATATTGTAGCTACCTTCTGGAATGGAATGCATGTCTGCAATTTGGGCAAGCAAAGATTTGTCGATAGGGGAAAGATTAGTCATTGTTTTCACCTCCAAGTTTACCACATTTTGCGTTGCCAATTAGCGGCATAATGTCTTCTTTTTTACCAATTATAGGGTCACCGTTTGGTCTAAGCAAACAAATCTCGTCTGCCATGTTTAGAATTTTTTGTTGGTGGCTGACAATGATAATTGTTGCATTTTTAAGACTTTTGAACACATTTACAAGCGATTCAAAACTCCAAAGGTCAATGCCGGCTTCTGGCTCGTCAAACAAGAAAACCTTGCCGCCCTTACAAAGAGCCATGGCAAGCTCAATTCTTTTTAGTTCGCCGCCAGAAAGTTTGTCGTCTAGTGGGCGATTGATATAATCTTTTGCGCATAGCCCAACTTTAGACAGATATTCGCAAGACTCTGACAAGTTGTTGCTTTTGTGGCTGGCAGCATCTAATAAATCTTTAACAGAAAGCCCTTTAAACTTTATTGGCGCTTGAAATGCGAGCGTGATACCCATGTTTGCACGCGTGTCGATAGGGAGCTTTGTTATGTCTTGTCCGTCAAAAACAATTTTGCCTTTTGTTGGTGAAATTATACCCATTATGAGCTTTGTTAATGTAGATTTTCCGCTACCATTTTGCCCAGTGATAACGGTGATTTTGTTTTCGGAAAATGACAAATTAATGTTATGTAAAATAACTTTTTCGCCTTGCTGTTCTTCAACTTTATATTCGATATTTTTTAATTCTAACATACTGGTATTTTAATAAAAAAGACTAAAATAGTCAATAAAAAAGGCAATAATATTATTGCCTGAAATTTATTTTTTTATAAGTCTTAAATCGTCACCTTGTATTTTTGTGATTAGACTTGATTGTTTGTTAACAATTCTACTAAACACGCGTTCGCCATAGCGGGCAAGAATGTCGTTTAGGTCAAGGTTTGTTGTAATGATAGTTGATTTGTTTTTGCGTACGCGTTCTGACAAAATCAAGTATAAGTATTCAATTGTTATATTTCTTAAGATTGGTTCGCTTCCAAGATCGTCAATAATCAAGACATCTGGGTCAAAAAGCATGTCTAAGTACGAGTCTTTTTCGCTGTTAAATGTTGTGTGATACTTAAGCAAAATATTGTTCATACCAAAGGCTGTTACAAATGATACGAGATAGCCTTTGTCGATGATTTGTTTAGCAATGCACTGTGATAAAAATGTTTTGCCAACACCAGTTGCACCAGTTATTAAAACGGTTTTTGCTTTGTTTTCTGGGAACTTATCTGACCATTTTGTAAACACGGTTTTAAGCTCCATAAGTTCTTTTTGTTGATTTGGATTGGTTGCAATTTGTGGGTCAAAATTTTTGAAGTCTGCTAGTTCAGAAACTTGCAAACCGCTCTGCTTTATCATTTCTTCGTGAAGACGCTTTTTAAAACAATTACACATACCGCCATTTGTGAAACCAACATCATGGCAAATATTGCACTCGTACTTTGGTGTAAGCATATCGCTTGTTATGCCAAGTTTAGATAAAATATTTAGTTTCTCTGCAAGTATTTTCTTATATTTTGTGTCTAATTGGTTACTTATTTGATTGTTTGCTTTTAGTTTTGCAATATCGAAAACGAGTTCGCGTTCTTGTTTTTCTAGTGCGGCATAATCTTTGTTTTCACGCGCTTTAGATAAATTGGAATAGGCAATAGCTTGAGCTTCAGCACGCTTTTTAGCGAATTCTTCTTTAAGCTCTTTAATAATTGTAGTTTTATCCATAGTTATACCTCAATTGTGTCGAGCGAATCGAACAACGCGTTAAGCTCTTCCTTTTTGTATTCACGCGATTGATAGTTGTTTGCAGCTGGTTTTGTGGTTGAAGTTTGGTTTGCAAAAGTTGCAAGACGCTTTTTGATTTCGTCAATGTTAGAAATCTTTTCGGCATGTAAAGTAGCAAGAACCTTGTTTAAGTATTGAATAGGTTGAGCTTTGCCATTGCATGATGCGGCAACAAGCAAAATTGCCTCTTGCGAAAAGCCCCAATCGTTTGTCCAAGTATTATAAAAGTCGCGGTCATAAGTGTTGACAAGACGCGAAATGTTACATGCGTCAAGGACTTCACGTATTCTGCTATTTATGTCTGCAAGACCTTGAATATACTCGTTAATGGACTGAATGCTGACAAGTCCGAGTTTAAAGAACTTACAAATAACACTGTTTACACCTTCGAGGCTGCGAATGCTTTGCTTGAAGCAATATGATGCGATTGTTTGAAGTGTTTGGCTATCGTACCCCTTTTGGAGCCAATCTGTGATATAAGTATCGACCACACTTTCGAGATTTTGATAATATAGACCAATAGTCTTCGAAACGTCACGCGCAAGCGTGTACATTTGTTCTTTTTCTTGGTTGTATTCGGAAATGTCTTGCATGCTGAATAATTTTTGTTCTGCGTATTTTTTGAGTGTTTCGTCAAGCTTGGCAAAACCACCTTTGTTTTTTTGAAGTTTAGCTACTTCCAAAATTGTACCGTGAGAAAAACCATATGTGTTTGTCCACTTAAGGTACATGTTGCGTTCTTCAAGGTCAGCTTCACGTTTCAAACCAAGGGCAGAAAGAACTTCTTTAATTTCTTTACCTGCACGCTCTTGCTCCAAAAACTTCTCTTCGAGTGCAGCGGCACTTTTGATGCCTTCTTGCTCATAACTTCTTGCAACGGTTAAGATGTAAGGGTAGTTGACAGATGTACTTTTGATTGTTGTGCAATATTTGATAATCATGATCAAAGCTTCTGGCTCAAAGTGATAAGATTCAATCAAATGATAATATTCGTTATATTCGTTTGGGCGAATCATTCTTCCGCTAATAATTTGTTGAACTTGCTTATTAAAATCGTCATATTGACTCTTAACGCGAAGCTTGGCACTTCCAGAATGTGTTTTGATTGGCAAATATCTAACTTCCACTGGGTCGGTAGAAATAATTTGAACAATACCCATGTCTTGCCAATAAGAAAAAGCATCAAGAATTTGATCTTCTGACATTTTTAAGACAATTGCCATTGAAGAAAGTGAATTGTCGTCAGAGTAAGGGTTCGAGCATTGACTTAAACCATAAAGGTAGACTTTTACATAATCGCCTTGTGCTTTTGGCAAGAACTCGTTAATAAAAGCGTTATCGATTGAAGTTGTTCCGTCCATTATTAATGAACTGGAAAAAGAACATAATCCCATAGAACCCCCTTTTACTTGATTTTATTTTATATAATAATTATAATAACATTAACTAAGACAAAAAACAACATTTTTTATAAAAAAGGATGAACTTATGAAAATACTTCACACAGCAGATTGGCACCTTGGCGACAAGTCGGATAATGTTAATAGAATGGAAGAACAAACAAACATTGCAAACGAAATTGTAAAAATTGCAGACGAAAATGATGTTGATGTTGTGCTTGTTTGTGGTGATGTATATAACACGGCAAATCCGAGTAGTGAAGCTGAAGAATTGTTTTTTAGCACAATCGAAAAACTATCAAACCATGGCAATAGGCTTGTGTTTGTTATTTCTGGTAATCATGACGATCCAGATAGAATTGAAGCTGCAAGTGGACTTGCAAAATCACACAACATTGTGCTTGCTGGTAGCGTTGATTTAAAGTCTAAGAAATACAAGGAAGACGCAAAAACAAAAGTTGTTGAAAGTGGTAAAGGATACATTAAATTTGTTTGCGGAGAAGAAAATGGAACAATTGCATTTTTACCATACGCAAATGATGTACGCATGAACGAAACAAACGGCGACTTATCTTATTCTGAAAAAATAAAGAATTGGTCAAGCATTGGTGCAAGTCATTATGACGATGGCTTAAATTTGTTTTGTGGTCACTTATACTTAGTTGGTTCAAGGTTTTCAAATAATCTTGTAAAAGTGGGTGATATTATGGCAGTTACCATAGATTCGCTCCCAAAATGCGATTATATTGCCCTTGGACACGTACATACCAATCAAAAAGTTGAAGAAAACGCATATTATAGCGGTGCAACTATAAGAAGGATAATAAATGGCAATGCTCCAGCTGTAAATTTAATTCACACTGTAAAAAATAAGATAACAAGTGTTGAAAAAATACAACTAATATCTCCAGTTCAATTTTTAGAGGTTGTCGCAACAAGTATTGATGATGCACGTGAAAATCTAACATCATATAACGATGACGACATAATTGAACTTAAATTTAAATCGAGTGATAGTATTGCTAGCAGCGAATTAAAGCAACTAAAAAAAGACTTTAAATGTGTTAAAGTTGTTAATTTTGAATTTATTGGAACACAAACAAACGCACAAACAAAAAGACTAAAAGAACTATCTGATGAAGAAATCTTTTTAAGATTTTATAGTCACATGCGTGGTTGTCAGCCACGCAAAGAACTAACGGAGTTCTTTTTGGAATGTAGAGGTGAAAAAGATGAAACCGATTAAATTGGAAATAGCAGGGCTCCAGAGCTTTATTGAAAAACAAACTATTGATTTTTCGCTAGCTTCTGGTAGCATTTTTGGAATTTTTGGAAAAACGGGTAGCGGCAAGTCAACCATACTAGATGGTGTAACGCTTGCTCTTTTTGGGTACGTTTCAAGAATTTCAAAAAATGCAGAATTTATTAATTCTAAGTGTAATAGCTGTGAAGTTTCGCTTGAATTTGAAGAAGACGACAAAAAATATTATGTTAAACGTGTGTTTAAACTAAAAAAGAACGAAGGTGTCGACCAATCTGCAATATTACTCAACAAAACAAGTGATGAACCTGTAACCTTGGCAGAAGGTGCTTTTGCTGTAACAAATAAAATTAAAGAAATTGTTGGGCTAGAGCCAGAAGAGTTTTGTCAAATTATTGCTTTGCCACAGGGTAAGTTTGCTGAATTTTTGCAAGCAAAACCATCAGAGCGCACGAACTTAATATCTAACATATTTGGTATTAATGATTATGCTGAAAAATTGTTTTCAACTGTTAAAAGAAAGTCTGCAGCTTACGAAAACGAATTAAACATGCTAGAAGCTGAAAAAAATGGTATTGGCGTTGTCGAAAAGCAAGAAGTGCAAGCAAAAGAGGACGAACTTAAAAAGGAAGAGCAAGAATTAAAAGATATTGCTGCAAAAATACAAGAAGCTAGCAATGAATATAAGACAATTGTAGAAAATGCTTCTCTAAAAAAGGACCAGGTTAAACTTAAATCAGAACTCGAAGATTTATATAAACAAAGTTCTGAGATAAAAGAAAACAAAGGCGACTTAATTAGATATGAAAATGCAAAAAATTTAGATTTGTATTTTGGCAATTACGATAAACTACTTGGTCAAGTGAAAGATTTGAACCGCGAAGTAGATGAGTTGCGCAATAAAAAAATAGAACGCGATGCCTCTTTCCGTGACTTTGAAGAGCAATATAAAAGGTTTGATGAATTGCAAAAACATACTTTGCTTGATTTAGAAAGCAAAAAGAGTAGGCTTTTGGAACTTGGTGATGACCAATTATGTATCGAATCTGGCGAAAAAGAATTAGAAAGACTAAAAGGTGAGCTAGAAGAAAAGAATAAAACGCTTCAAATGAATAGTGAAAGTTTGGCATATGTTAGTAGTGAATGTGTAAGAGTGACAAATTCTTTGCAAGAACTTTATTCAAACAAAGAAAAGTTGGAAGAACAAAAATCTAGCAAAGAACAATCACTTGAAAATAAGTCTGTTGAATCTGAAATAATTTTGATTGAATCGTTTGAAAGACAGCTAGAAAATGTAATAACAGGTTACAGGGAAGACATAAATGCGTGCAGAGATGAATATTCTGAGCTTGCAAAAAAAGAACGCGAATATAACGAAAAAATAGCAGAAATTGTTAATTCTGTTGATAGAGTTTGTGGCAAGTCTGATATGCCGCTTGTTTCAAGATTTAGGCAATCAATCGAAAAATTGTCAGCAATGGACAATGTTCAAGATAAATATGATTTTCTTGGTAAACAGAATGAAAAAATCAAACAAGAAATGACTTCAATTTTAACTAAAATCAAAGAAATTGAAACTGAGAATGATAAAAATCATACATTATTACAAGAAAAAATACAACTTGTAAGTAAAATTGAAAATAAATTAAAAACAAGCCAAATGGAAAGAGAAGAGTATATTGGTGATAATTATTTTGGTTTACTCGTTCAAAATGTCGATATTGGTGACGAGTGTCCTGTATGCAAAAACAGAGTTTCGAGAAAAAGTTATGCACCACTTTCTGACACAAAAGGATTAGATAGTGAAATTGCCAGCATAAAGACAGAATTGCAAGTTGCAAGAAAAGAAAAAGAAAATACTATAATTGCGTGTGCTAAATCTGTAGCCAAAATTGATTTTTATAAATCGCAATTAGATTTACTTGCAAAAAAACATGCAGAAACAGAAAAAGTACGCGAAAAGTTATATATGATGTTTGTTGATAACAATGGTAAACAAAAGGAAAATTTTGCCAGCATGCAAGAGGCAATGCATGTCGCTTGTAAGTCGCTAGAAAAACTATTGTCAGAGCGAAACAAACTAAGTGACGAAACGCTAGCTATAACAGTTCAAAAGACCGAGCTTGGTACGCGTTTGCAAATGCTTAACGAATGTATCGAAAAAGTTACAGATGTGTTGTATTCACTAGAAAAACAACGTGCAGAGCGTGAGTTTATTTTGCAAGCAACCAACGAGTCTGGCGATAACTATAATAGTGCTGCTAAGCAATATAATCAAATTATTGATGAATTAGACAGTATAAATGCAGAAATCAGGAAGTTAGAGCAAAACAAGAACGACTTAATGGAAGAAAAATTGCAATTAACTAAGACTGAAGGTGAAATTGTTGCAGAAAAACAATCAATAAGCGTTAAAATGGACAATGTAATGTCTACAATTAACTCTAAAAGGCTTAAGTTTGAAAGTCAAGGTTTTGAAAGTAACAATTGCGAAAAAGAACTTGAAGAGTTAAAGCAAAAACAAGAAGAAATAACTGCAAAAAATAACGAGTTTAAAAATAGTTATGAACAAGAGAAAGGTAAAAAGATTAGTGTTGAAAAAGAATATAATCTAAAGTTTTCTCTTTTACAAGAGAAGAACAATGACTTGCGTGAACTTGATGCAAAAATCGACAACTTGTCGCGCACATATGGTTTTACTTCGACAGATGAAGCTAAAAATTATTTGGTAAGTGATTTAACAATTTCTAGTCTAAAAACCAAGGTTGAAGAGTTTGAAAGAAGAGTGAGTGTTATCAACTTGCAGCTTTCAAGTATTGATGAAAAAATTGGTGACAAAGAAATTGATGTTTCACGCGTCGATTATTTAGACGAGCAAATAAAAATGCTTAGAGAAAAACAAGAGTCTAAGCAAATATATCTTGGTGTGTTGCAATCTGAATGTGGCGAGCTTAAAACAAAACTTGCTAAACTAGAAAAAATTGATGCTAAACTTCCAGAACTAACCAAGAAATATGATTTAGCAAAAGAATTATACAATCTTCTTCGTGGCAAGAGTTTAGCAGAATTTATGGCAAATGAATTTATAGATATGATAACTACTTTTGCAAACGAAAAGTTGCAAATTTTAGACGGTGGCAGATATAAACTTTTCTATGATGAAAAGGATTTCTATGTAGAAGATAATTTGAACGATGGCAAAAAGCGAGCAGTTTCTACACTCTCTGGTGGCGAAACGTTTTTGGTAAGTTTATCACTTGCACTAAGCATGTCAGATTGCATACAATTGCAGTCTGATAAGAAAATGGATTTCTTCTTTTTGGACGAAGGGTTTGGAACGTTAGATAGCGAGCTTTGCCAAACAGTACTTGGTGCACTCTATAAGCTTAGAGGTGTAAACCTTAATATTGGATTAATAACTCACGTTCAAGAATTGCAAAACGAAATACAATATAAATTTATTGTTACAAAAGCCAGTGAAAACAGTGGTTCTAAAGTTCAATTTGTAACAGGGTTATAGAACCTAAAAAGTAAAGACAAGCACTTTACTTTTTTTTATGTACTATGTTATAATATTTTAAGAGGTATAACATGGACGATAAATTAAAAATACTCGAAACGATGGATGTGTACTTGCCAGACGTTGACGGCGTTATCAATTGTATGCACAACTATTGTTTGAATCTTAAAGATAAAACAGAGCTTTCTGTTTTAGTTCCAAAAAATAAAAAATCATATGTAGATAATTTGCCATATGAAATTAAGCGTTGCAAATCTATACATATTCCTGTATTAAATCAATATTATGGTTTGCCTAGCCAGGACGCAAGCGTTAAAAAATATCTCGACTCAAAAAAGTTTGATATTATTCATTTTCATTCGCCATTTGGCATGGCAAAATATGTTATTAAATATGCAAAAAAACATCACATACCAGTAGTTGCAACTTTCCATTCTGATATGCGAATGATATTCCGTGATGTGTTTAAGTCCAAACTTATTGCTGAAAGTGCTGTTAAAAGTCTCGGCAGGGTATATAACCAATGCGATGAAATTTTTGTTTGCAGCCCACTTGTTGCACAGCAAGCACGCTCTTATGGTTATAAAGGTAAAATTACATACTTGCCGTTTGGTACAGACTTAAAGATTTGTGAAAACGTAGACGAACTTGCAAGCAAAGCAAATGAATCGTTTAACCTTGATCCAGATATGCCTGTGTTTGTGCATGTTGGCAGGGTAACAAAGCTCAAAAGGATTGATTTTATTATTAGAAGTCTAAAGATTTTGAAAGATAAAGGCAAAAAATTCAAGTTTTTCGTTGTTGGTAAGGGCTTTGAACTCGATAAACTAAAAGCTCTTGTAAAAAAACTTAATATGGAGCAAGAAGTTGTATTCACAGGATTTTTGGCAAGGGAACTTTTCCCACAAATCTTGTCACGTGCTAATCTTTTGTTGTTTCCTTCAATTTATGATAACTTTGGTTTGGTTAAAGTAGAAAGTGCTGTTTATGAAACACCGGGCGTATACATCGAAAACACTTGTGCTGGGTATGGTATTAACGATGGCGTTGACGGTTTTATTTCGAAAAACACTACAGAAGATTTTGCAAGTAAAATCGAAGAAGCTATAACAGATATGAAAAAGCTTAAAGAAATCGGTAAAACCGCACAAAAAACAATATATATTTCTTGGAGTGAATGCTCTGATAAATTGCTTCAAAGATTAACAGAAATTGTAAAGGAGAAGAAAAATGAAGATAAGGAGTAGAGCACCATTAAGAATTGGACTTGCTGGTGGTGGTACAGACCTTGAATCATATAGCAACCAATTTGGTGGCGCGGTGTTCAACGTTACTATTGGAATGTATGCACATTGCACAATTATTCCAACTAACGACAATATGATAAAAATTTATTCATATGACAATAAAAACAATTTGGAAACACCAAGTGTTCCAGAACTTCCAATCGATGGTGATGTGCTTATTTTGCATAAAGGTGTTTATAACCGAATAGTTAAAGAGTTTAATAACGGAGAGCCACTATCGTTTATTATGAGCACAAGTAACGATGCTCCAATAGGTTCTGGGCTTGGTACATCATCTACTATGGTTGTTGCTATTTTGGAAGCGTTTAACAAATGGCTTTCTCTTGGACTTAGTGAATATAAAAAAGCAAAACTAGCATATGAGATAGAGAGATATGACCTTAAGCTTGCCGGCGGTAAACAAGACCAATATGCAGCGGTATTTGGTGGATTTAACCTTATGGAGTTTAGGACTGACGGCGCGGTTATCGTTAACTCTCTTCGTGTGGATAAAAATGTCATCAGCGAACTTGAAGGCTCACTTTTGCTTTATTATAGTGGTGTTAGTAGAAAATCTGCCGAGCAGCAATTGGAACTTGCTAAAAATATTATTTCTAGACAGATAGATAATACAAAAAATAAAAAGACAAAAACTATGGATGCAATGAAGAACCTAAAGGAATTTGCATACACCATAAAAGACGATGTTTTGATCGGAAACATGGACGGCTTTGCAGAATGTCTAAGGCAATCATGGGAAAATAAAAAACGCACAAGTAGTATTGTTTCGAACAAAGAACTTGAAAAGACTATCGATTATGCAATGCAAAATGGTGCAGAGGCTGTTAAAGTCTCTGGTGCTGGTGGCGGCGGATTTTTGATGTTATATGCTGACCCTATGAACAGACAGAAACTTATCAATGCAATGGAAATGTTGCCAGGCAAGGTGTATCCTGTTAAGTTTTCGAAAAATGGTGTAGAGAGTTGGGTGATAGACTAATGAAAGCACTTATTATGGCTGGTGGTAAGGGGACAAGACTTACCGAAATAACAAAAGATGAATTGCCAAAACCAATGGCGAAAATTGCTGGTAAACCAATAGTTTTATGGTCTATCGAAAATCTTCGAGATAAAGGCGTTGATGAAATTTATTTATCTGTTGGTCACTTGCGTGAAAAAATTATGGATTACTTTGGTGACGGCGAAAAGTTTGGCGTTAAAATTAATTACCTTATTGAAGATGAACCACTTGGTTCAGCTGGAGCACTCTTTTATTT
>CAKVLG010000013.1 GCA_934756675.1 uncultured Clostridia bacterium
TCCGGATTGTAAACGCACAAAATAAAAAACCACCAGAAAACTGGTGGCTTTCTATATTGGTGCTCATGACCGGACTCGGACCGGTACGCTTGTTACGGCGAGGGATTTTAAGTCCCTTGCGTCTACCAATTCCGCCACATGAGCATTACCAACTTTTTATATGATATAACATTTTAAGTAAAAAAGCAACAGAAAATAATTATTTTTTTGTTTTAACATAAAATATTTGATTTTCGTGTATAGTTTGTAATATAATCAAAAGTAGTAAAAGTAAGAAAAGTAAGACGATAAAAACAACAACTAATTAAATTAAAAAAATTATAACAAAGGAGCAATTATGTCAGATAAAAACGGAAAATATTTGTGGACAACAAAAGTCACAAGTAAAGGTCAAATCGTTATCCCAAAAGAAGCACGTGATGTCTTTGATATAAGAGAAGGTGATACGTTAATTCTTTTTGGAGATAAAGAAAAGGGGATAGCTATTGCTAAGTATAAAGATTATGAAGAATTTGCAAAAGCAATATTTAATTTAAAACAAGGTGAATAATATGTTAGAACTAAAAAATTACACAAAAATCTATTCAAACGAAAAGGTTGGAGCAAAAGATATTAATTTAAAAGTAGAAAATGGCGATATTTTTGCATTTATTGGTCACAATGGTGCCGGTAAAACGACGACAATTAAAAGCGTTGTTGGTATAAATGATATTACTAGTGGTGATATTTTGATTGACGGCGTATCGATAAAAGAAAAACCAATCGAATGTAAACAAAAAATTGCTTATGTGCCAGATAATCCAGATATATACACCGCACTAACTGGCATTCAATACATCAATCTTGTGGCAGATTTTTTTAAGGTAGAAAAAGACAAAAGGAAAAAATTGACAAAAGAATATGCCGAAAAGTTGGAACTTGATAAGGACTTAAACAATCCAATTTCAGCTTATTCACATGGCATGCGTCAAAAGCTTGTGTTAATCTCTGCGCTTGTGCACTCGCCAAAACTTATGGTTCTCGACGAACCATTTGTTGGTCTTGATCCAAAAGCAAGTTATACTGTTAAAAATATTATGAAAGATTTTGTAGCTAGCGGTGGTGCAATATTCTTTTCTACACATGTTTTGGAAGTTGCAGAAAAACTTTGCAATAAGGTCGCAATTATAAAAAACGGTGAGATTGTTGTTTGTGGCAATATGGCAGAAATAAAGAAAGAAAAATCGCTTGAAAAAGTCTTTTTGGAGAGTGAAAATGCATAACATATTTTTGCTTTTAAAAAATAATTTTAACATAATGGTTGGCAGGCTTGCTGGCAAAAAACAACGCAAGTCAACCACTGTTGCAACGGCAATGCTTATTTTGTTTGGCGTTGGATTGTTTGTGCTCTACACATTGCAAGCATATACAATGTTCAAAGGCTTTTCGCAGGTGCATGCAGAAAAACTTGCCGTGTTTCATGCGATTTTAACATCGATTTCTGTAATTGTGATTATTGGGTTGATGCGTACACAGGCAAATGTTAAGTTCAACGATACAGATTTTTTGATGTCTTTACCGATAAAGAAACACGAAATAATCTTAGCAAAAACATTTAGCAAATATTTGTTTGACTTGTTCTTTGTGACACTTTTATTGTTGCCATACATAGTTTTATATCAAGTTTTTGCTGGTATAAATTATTCGGTACTATTTTTGGGGTTGTTATTAACTTTATTGTTGCCACTTGTGTCAGTTGCTATTTCTTATATAGTTGATTTTATTGTCAACAGATTGTTTAACAAAACACGAATCGGCTCGCTATTAAAATCGTTTTTCATTATATTGATATTTGTATTTGTTATGGGTTTAATGCTCATAAAAACGTGTAGCTATGGTATGGCTCTAAACTCTTCGCTTGAAGAATATTTTGCTGACCGCGTTATCACAAATTACTTATTGAACTTTTTGTTCGCGCCAAACATTGTTAATTGTTTAGTCGTTATTCTTTCGATTTTTGCAATTTTTGCACTAGGCATAATCTTATATACAATCAACTTTGGCAAGACTTTTGCCAGCTATTCTGCAATCAATAAAACTTTAAAGTTCACTAGTCAAAAATCTACACTTTATATGCTCTATAAAAAAGAACTTTATACATATGCAAACACGCCAGCATACATCATTAACACAATTATAGGTGCTATTGTTTTGCTTGTGCTTTCTATTTATATTGCAACAATGGGGTATAGCGGAATAACAAAACTTTTTGGTATGGAATTGCCAAAAAACTTAATTGTTGGAGTGCTAGCTGTTGCGTTTGGTGCACTTTGTGCAACTTCGCCAATATCTGCAAGTGCAATTTCATTAGAAGGTAAAAATATGTGGTTGTTAAAGTCTTCACCAATAAATGAAAGGCAATTATTTACAAGCAAAGTGCTAGTGCATCTTTCAATTATACAATTGCCATTGCTTGTTGCATCGACACTTGTTAGCATATTTTTAAAGTTAAACTTGATTGAATGCATTGCAATGTTTATAATGCCAACACTTATGAATCTTATTGTGGTTTATGGGGGATTGCTCATCAACTTGTGGCAACCAGTATTAGATTTTGATGACGAAACAAAAGTTGTAAAACAAAGTCTGGCAGTGTTAATTACTATGCTTGGTGGAATGGTTTTATCAATAGTGCCAATAATTTTATACAAAACAACAACTTTATCGTTAAAATTAATATTTATAATCGCTAGCGGCTTTTATGCATTGCTCCTTGCGATTATAATAATTTTGCTTTATACCGTAGGCGTAAAGATGTTTAGAAAGATTAGTTAAAGATAAAGTGTTTGGTGATGGGCGTTTCTTTTGTAACGTTTTGAATGGGAAATGTAAGTTGTTCACGTTATGGTTGATTTTTAGTCGTATTGTTTACACTTGTCACGCTGGTTTACCCCCAGCCGATTTTGTGTGGTGCAATAAAAAAACCACCAGCATAACTGGTGGGTTTTTTATTATGGAGGCACCACCCAGAATCGAACATCTTTGTTTCGGCTCTCTACCGAACCGCCGATACAAGTACCCATCCAAACTCCACATTTTTAGCAACTTCTGTCAAACAAGAACGCGGATAGGAAACCCTTATCCGCAACCTTGTTTGTTTGAATTTATCTAAAAATTTGGGCTTTGGATTGCTTAATGTTTTCCGCTTAAGTATTGTTGTATTGTTTGCACTTGTCACGCTGGTTTACCTCCAGCCGATTTTGTGTGGTGCAATAAAAAACCACCAGCATAACTGGTGGGTTTTTTATTATGGAGGCACCACCCAGAATCGAACATCTTTGTTTCGGCTCTCTACCGAACCGCCGATACAAGTACCCATCCAAACTCCACATTTTTAGCAACTTCTGTCAAACAAGAACGCGGATAGGAAACCCTTATCCGCAACCTTGTTTGTTTGAATTTATCTAAAAATTTGGGCTTTGGATTGCTTAATGTTTTCCGCTTAAGTATTGTTGTATTGTTTATACTTGTCACGCTGGTTTACCACCCAGCCGATTTTGTGCGGTGCAATAAAAAAACCACCAGCATAACTGGTGGATTTTTTATTATGGAGGCACCACCCAGAATCGAACTGGGGGTAAAGGTTTTGCAGACCTCTGCCTTACCGCTTGGCGATGGTGCCATAAACAATAGAAAATATAACATATTTGTGGGTTACTGTCAATGATTTTCAACCAATTTATATAATCTAATACTATTAATTGTTTACAAACTGTTGTCAAAATGTTATAATTATTTTGCAAGAGGAGAGCTTTATGCAAATTAAAAAAATACTTCAAGAAAAATTAACTAATGCATTTATCAAATGCGACTATCCAACAGAGGACGTTCAATTGTCTTTTTCTAATAAACCAGAAATTTCGGATTACCAATGTAATTCGGCTTTTGTTTTGACAAAAAGATTGAGATTGACTCCAACATTGATTGCAAATCGTATTATCGAGAATATAGACAATAGTGAGGGGTATTTTGAAATAAATTTTGTCGCTCCAGCATTTATTAATTTTAGACTAACATCAAAAGCATTAAACATAATTGCCAATGATTGCCTAAATGACGACAGATTGACATTGCCATTTGATGAACAACAAAAAACAGTTGTTATGGACTATGGTGGTGCGAATGTGGCTAAAACATTGCATGTAGGGCATTTGCGTTCGCCTATAATTGGTGAAAGCTTAGCACGCTTATATCGTTTGCTTGGTCACAAAGTAATCACAGACACTCATCTTGGCGATTGGGGAACACAAATGGGGTTGACACTTAGCCAACTTAAAGATGATGGCTATTTGGACGAATATTTTGGTGGCAAGAACCACATGCAAATCACTCTCGACACTCTTAATGAAGAATATCCAAAAGCTTCTAAGAGAAAAGAAGTTGATCCAGAATTTAAAAAACGTGCTCTAGAAACAACCGTGTTGCTTCAAAGAAAAACCGAGCCTTGGTACACTGCATATAAGTATATAAAAGGAATATCTATCGAAAAAATAAAAGAAAACTATGCTAAGTTAAATTGCTTTTTTGATTTGTGGTATGGCGAAAGCGATGCTGAACCGTATGTAAAACAAACAATTGATGCTTTCACTAATCAAAACTTGGCTAGAGTGTCAGATGGTGCGCTCGTTGTTGATGTTGCTCAAGAAGGGGAAAATATTCCAACAAAACAATTAGAAGACGGCAGTTGGTTATACAAAAACCCAATGCCACCACTTATGCTTAAAAAGAGTGATGATGCCGATGCTTATGCAACAACAGACCTTGCAACTATCGTTCAAAGAAACGAAATGTTTAACCCAGACGAAATTATTTATATAACCGACCATCGCCAAGATCAACACTTTATTCAAGTTTTCCGTGCGGCAAAACTTGCTGGCATTAGTCCTGCGCATCAAGAACTTGTGCACATTAGTTTTGGTACAATGAATGGTAAAGATGGTAAGGCGTTCAAAACGCGTAGCGGTGATACGATTAAGTTTGAAGACATTATCAACATGATTAAGAAAAGTGCAAACGACAAGCTAATTGAAAACGGCATAGAAAATAACGAAAAACTTGCTTTGGATATTGGTGTTGCTGCGCTCAAGTTTGGTGACCTTTCAAATGTTGTTAGCAAAGATTATATTTTCGATTTAGATAAATTTATTTCGTTCGAAGGCAAAACAGGACCATATCTTCAATACACCGGCGCAAGAATAAAATCATTGCTCGATAAATCCGATAAAAAGTTCAAACAAATTAATATCGAAACTCTAGACGAGAGAAATATCATAATCAATTTAATCAAACTCCTTGAATCTTATGGTATTTGTAAACAAGAAAATAGCTTTAATAGTTTGTGTTTAGCTTGCTATAATTTAGCTAGCAGCTACTCGAGTTTATATAACAATTGCAAGATACTAACTTGTGATGATGAAAACAGAAGAGGTAGCCTTTTGAGCCTTTCTAAACTTGTGTTAAATGCACTTAAACAAGCATTCTATGTTTTAGCAATTGAAATGCCAGACAGAATGTAAAAAACGCAAATTACATGTAGTTTTTATTAAAAAACTGCAAATTTTATGCAAAAATGGAGAAAATATGAAACCAACATTACTTTTACACAGTTGTTGTGGACCATGTTCATCTGCCGTAATCGAAAGATTAATGGCAGATTTTTCCATTACAGTTTTTTATTATAATCCATGTATTCACCCAGAAGAAGAATATATAAAAAGAAAAAATACTCAGCTTGAATTAATTGCAGATTTGAATAAAGATTTGAATGCTAGTATTAAATTTTTGGACTGCGATTATGATGCTGAAAAATATTTCGAATTAACCAAAGGTTTCGAAAACGAAAGAGAAGGCGGTGCCCGCTGCAATGTCTGTTTTTTGCAAAGATTAGAAAAAACAGCTAGCGAAGCAAAAGAAAACGGCTTTGATTATTTCACTACAACATTAACAGTAAGTCCACATAAAAATGCCGAGCTTATAAACCAAATAGGTAACAGTCTTTCTGAAAAATATGATATAAAGTTTTTGCCAAGTAATTTTAAAAAACAAAATGGATATTTAAGAAGTATTCAACTTTCTAAGCAATACTCTTTGTATAGGCAAAATTATTGCGGTTGCATATATTCTAAAAGGGAAGCAAATGGAGAAAAACAACAATAATCAAAAAAAGATTAGTACATTTAGACGAGTGATTTCATTAATACTTTTAATTGTATTATTGCCACTCGTTTTGTTTTATTTGTTTTTTAAAAAGATACTAAAACATGCTAGATACAAGTTGTGGCAAAAAGAAGAAATGACGGGTAAAAAGCTTTTGCTCTCGTCAGACATTACTACCATTGATATAATGGAAGGTTATGAATTCGAAGCGTATTTAAAGGCAATGTTTTTTTACGCGGGATTTGATGTAACAGTTACGCAAAAAAGCCGTGACTATGGTGCTGATTTATTGCTTCGCAAAAACAATGAAACAATAATTGTTCAAGCAAAAAGGTATAATAAACAAGTGGGCATGAAGAGTGTTCAAGAAATACTCGGTGCCGTTAATCATTATGGTGCAACCGAAGCGTGGGTAATAACAAACAATTATTTTTCTCCGCAAGCAGAAACCTTGGCAAAAGAAAATGGTGTAAGACTAATTGACCGCGACGAACTTGTGCTTATGAGTAAAGAGATTTGCAAAAAACTTTCTATCGATAACGAAAGTAGTTCGATTATTGGTGCAAAATCAATTTTGCATTCAAACAAGCTTGACGGAAGGTCACTTGAAGAAAAATTTCCACATATGATTTAACTATTTTAGCGAAAATTGAAATACATGAGTAATTGTTAATTTGTTAGCATAAACTACAAACAGAGGAAACCCGAATGTACGAATTAACAATTAGCAATCAAAAAGAAAAACTAAAATTTATGGAATTCGCATATGAAAAATTAAAACCTCATGTTGAAAATTCTAAAGGATTAATTGTTTTTGAATCTGTTGGTGATAGAAGTAATATAAGTTTGGCTGTTCCAAACAATCAAAAGTCTTTTTATAAAGCTTTTACTTTGGAACTTGTCAGCGAAATTATGGTTATGGATTATAAGTACGATTACTTAAAAAATCACTTAAGTAGCAAAATAGAAAATCAAGGTTTATGGATAGGTTTTTTAAAAGCATTGACAGTGTTCGATAAACAAACAGACAAAGAATTGGTCAAAAAAAATTTGTCTTTTGAAAATGAAATTTTAATTGACAGTGCATACCACTTTAAGATGTGGGAACTTCTTGCCAGGTGGAAAGAGATTACAGAACTTGTTTCCGAAAATCTTGCCAGTCTTGCCGCTAAAAATTCTTTTATGGATTTATTGCGATTTTTAATTGTTGCTAGCGATAGTGAAGCAGATACTGTTTATGTAAAAAACTGCAAAAACAATGTAAAAGTAATGATAAATAACGAAAAAATTGCGAAGAATCTATGTTTTTTAGAAAACGACACAGATGTGACCGAAAGAATAATTGCAGAACTAATATGCCTAAATCCAAGGCAGATTGTTATTGATTTGCCACAAGATTATGATAAATTAATCGATAATGTTAACAAAATTTTTCCAAGCAAAGTTAGTGTTATACATTCTTATAAAAGTGATGAAAATTATGAAAAAAGCGTTGACAATACCGCTAGCAGGGTTTATACTTAACGCGTAAATTGATTGCTGCTAAAAAGACAAGTAGTTTATGTTTACGTCTAAAGAGAATGCAAGTCATGGGCTGGAAGCTTGCTAGAAACGGGATATAAATGAAACCACTTTAATAAAACTAGTAGCAATAAAAGAGTGGCCAAAAATTATTTGGCAAATAAGGTGGAACCGCGGTTATTAATCGTCCTTATGAATTCGCAAATAGCGTTTTTGTAAGGACGTTTTTTATTTGCAAAGGAGAAAGATATGAAAATTATATTAAGAGATGAAGTACGTGAGTACGAAAACGGCACAACGGTAGAAGAAATTGCTAAAAGTATTTCCGAAGGATTAGCACGTAATGCCATATGTGGTAAAGTCGACGGCAAACTCGTTGATTTGTGCACTAAAATTGATCACGATGCTAAGGTCGAAATTATCACTATGAAAGATGAAGAAGGTAAAGAGGTTCTTCGTCACACAACATCACATATTTTGGCTCAAGCGGTAAGAGCTATTTATCCACTTGCAAAAATGGCAATCGGACCAGCAACAAGTGATGGCTTTTATTATGACTTTGAGTTCAAAACACCAATCACTGCAGATGATTTACCAAAAATTGAAAATGAAATGAAAAAAATTATTAAGGCAAACTTCGAAATAAAGCGTTCTGAGCTCAGTAAAAAAGATGCTGTTAAACTTATGAAAGAAGAAAACCAACCATATAAGATAGAACTTATTAATGCAGTTCCAGATGGTGAAACTCTTTCTATGTATACACAAGGCGACTTTTCGGATATTTGCCGTGGCCCACACCTTAGAAGTACGGGTATGGTAAAGGCATTCAAGCTTACAAAAATCGCAGGTGCTTATTGGCGTGGTGACGAAAAGAACAAAATGTTAACA
>CAKVLG010000014.1 GCA_934756675.1 uncultured Clostridia bacterium
ACTATGCGGTTTATGTCTGCTCGCTTGCTAAGCTTAGAAAAAAAGTCCATGCCGCCAGCTCTGACCCATTTGTTTTCTTTGCTATTTTTTGTTGAATACTCATAGTGTTCAACATAGCCATAAAAGTGGTCAAGACGCAAAATGTCAAACTTATCAAGTAGAGCGTTTATCTTTTTTATAATGTATGCATAGTCGGTTTTCTCTAACATCTTCCAATCATAAACGCAAGAACCCCAGTTTTGCTCAATGTCATCTGGACCATTTTTTGGCACGCCACCTGTGCATAACATATTGTAATTTTTGTCTAACTGATACATGTCGCGGTTAGCATACACATCAAACGACAAAACGTTTGGGTAGATAGGTAAGTCGCCCAAAATTTTGACGCCTTTTGCATTGGCATAAGCTTTTAATTTTTTCCATTGCTCGTCTAGTACATATTGATAAAAAGCATATTTTAATATCGATTGCTCGTTATTTTTTGCAAACTCAATGTATTGCTGCGACTTTGGGTTTAAAAAGTTTTTATCGAGCATTCGCCAGTCAGAAAGGTTGTGTTTTTCGAGTAATGCTCTATATGTTGCGTAGCTACTCACGTCTTCATTTTGGCTCAAAAAATTGTTTAGTTTTGCCAGCATTTCTTTTGAGATGTTACTATATGCCTTTTCAAAAATTAAGGATTTTTCTCTTTTTACGTTTTTATAGTCGACTTTTTCGGCTTTTGGCAGTGCGAGTAAGCTTAAGGTGTCGGCTTTAGTGATTAATTTCATTTTCACAAGGTCATCGACATCAAAAAACATTTCGTCATACGAAAAACAACAATTAGAAAAGTATGGACAATTGGTTTCGCCCGTTTGATTAAGTGGCAAAATCTGCCAAATGTCCACATTGTTTTTTGCTAAAAAATCTATGAATTTATATGCTTCTTTACCAAAATCGCCAACACCATATTCGCTTGGCAAAGATGAAACATGACAAAGAATTCCGATTTCTTTTTTCATTTGTTATCTCCTAACTATTAGCAATATACCACAAACCGCCAGCACGCTACAAATATAAAATCATAAAGTTGCTAAAATAGAGAACAAATTATTCAAAATGTATTTCCAAAACGGCGTTTTATGGTACAATAAGGCATAAGAATTAAAGTGTAAGTTGAATGGCAAATTAATATTTCGGTTACGTATTGCATTTCGGGCTCTGTGGAAAGAATTGTTATTAGTTGATTTTTAGCAAAATTCACAATTATATATTGACCGTCCGCACCGTCTTTATGAGCATAGCCATCTCTAGAAATGTGTATGACATACCCAACGCCATAACCTTCATTTATTAATTGTTTGTACAAAAAGAACAAAAGTAATAGGTTAGCATTCGGTCTTTTTTAATTCTTTTCGTAGCAATGTTGCAATTTCGTTTATTTTTTCAAATGTTTTATGGTTTTTGAATTCTCGTTTTGCATAAGACATTGTTGTTGAAAAGCTCCAACGTTGGCGAGAAAAACAAATTTCAAGAGAGAAAAACAATAAAAATGTTACAGGCGATTTAACATCAAGAAACGCCTTTATTTTCGCTAACGACGATGGAACAATTCGTACATATTCGGGCACAAAACAAATTTTTGAAAGATTTAAGAAAAGAAATGATTTGAAAAAATTCCATATAGGTTTTCACGGACTTCGCCATACATTTTCAAATATGCTTTTTGAAATGAATGAGAACCCCAAAGTTATACAACAACTTTTAGGACCATGTGATGTGGAAACAAAAATTACCGTATATAACTCTGTTAATAGCGAATATATAAGAGAAGCAACCGATAGAGTAAACACGAAAATCCAAGAATCTGAACAAGAGTGAGAAATTTAACAAGGAGTGATGATAATTTATCTAATGAAAAAATAGAACTACAAATTCGTGAACTTGAAAAATTGCAAGAACGCAAACGCAAAAGAAAAAAATTTTGAAATGTAGTTATTATTTATACAAAATCCCTAATAATATGATATACTTTCATTAGAGGGAATATATTATGAAAGTAGTAACTATTTGTGGAAGTATGAAATTTGCAAAAGAAATGCAAAGAATTGCAGACACTGTTGAATTTTTACTAAGCAACAAATCCACATTTATAACTGGACAAGTTCTGGTTGTTGACGGTGGTTTTACATTAAA